>NZ_LOKU01000001.1:0-409003 GCF_002211295.1 Rhizobium sp. N122
AGGTCAGCACATCGGTTTCGGCAAGCCGGGCTTCGCTGAGCCCATGCTCCGGCTCCTGCAGCGTCGCGGTCGTTGCCGAGATGGCGGGGTCGCTATTCAGCGCATTGGCGATCGTCGTATGCATGCCCTCGGGATAGATACCGCGGACGATTGCATTGGTATTCTCATGAATGTTTTCACCCCACACGATGGTGCGAATGGTCATGTCATTCTCTCCTTGTCATAAAAACGGATCGAGCCTTGGGAGGAGCATCGATCCTGGGAAGATCAGGCAGCCTGCATCGATTGTCGCTCGAGCGCACGGCCCGAATGGTCGAAACGGTGGACGTGGCCGGCAAGCGGGGCAAGGCCAAGCGTCTGGCCCGGCTCGTGACGGGAGACACCGGACTCCCGCACGATGAGCGGCTCGTCCGTCCCGATATCCACGTAGACGAAGCTATCGGAGCCGAGGATTTCCGAATGGACGACCGTGCCGCTCCAAACCGGCGACTCGGGCGCGATGCGAACATGCTCCGCGCGCACGCCGATCGTATGGCTGCCGTAGGGCTCTGCCAGTTCGCCCGACAGAAAGTTCATTTTCGGCGAACCGATGAAGCCGGCAACGAAGACCGAATTGGGGCTTTCGTAAAGTTCCAGCGGCGTACCGATCTGCTCGACGACGCCGTCCCGCAACACGCAAATCCGGTCTGCCAGCGTCATGGCCTCGACCTGATCATGCGTCACATAGATCATCGTCGTATCGTTCATGCTGCGATGAAGCTTGGCGATTTCCAGCCTCGTCGCCACGCGCAGCGCCGCATCGAGATTGGATAGCGGCTCGTCGAAGAGAAAGACCTTGGGATCGCGGACGATTGCCCGACCGATTGCGACGCGCTGACGCTGTCCGCCGGAAAGCTGTCGCGGCAGGCGCTCCAGGTATGATGAGAGCTGCAACATGCCGGCCGCCTGTTCAACCCGCTTGCGGCATTCGTCCTTGGTGCGTCCTGACAGTTTCATGCCGAAAGCCATGTTGTCGAAAACCGTCATATGCGGATAGAGCGCGTAGGACTGGAACACCATGGCGATCCCTCTCTTCGACGGCGCGTGCTGGTTTACCATCTGGCTGTCGAAGGAAAGCGTCCCTGAGGTGATGTCCTCGAGGCCGGAGATAAGCCGGAGCAGCGTGGACTTGCCGCATCCCGACGGTCCAACGAACACCATGAACTCGCCGCGGCGGATGTCCATTGTCACGCCCTTGATCACCTCGAAGGCGCCGAAGCTCTTGCGGATATTCTCCAGTCGGATCTCTGCCATCCCTACTCCCTCAACCCTTGACGCCGCCGGCGGTCAGCCCCGAAATGATCCGGCGCTGGAATATCAAAACGAGCACGACCACCGGCACGGTGACGATCACCGAAGCCGCCATGATGTTGCCCCAGGGGATCTCGAACTCGCTGTTGCCCGAAAGCAGGGCGATGGCGACCGGGACGGTTCTCTGCGTATCCGACGACGTGAACGTCAGCGCAAAAAGGAACTCGTTCCACGCGGTGATGAAGGCGAGCAGTCCTGTCGTCACCAGCGCCGGCCACATCAGCGGCATGAACACCTGTGTGACGATGACCCACGGTGAGGCCCCATCGACGATCGCCGCCTCCTCGATCTCGATCGGCAACTCGCGCATGAAGGTCGTCAGCACCCAGACGGTGAACGGCAGCGTGAAGATCATGTAGGAAAAGATCAGCGCGAAGGGCGTGTTGAAGATGCCGATCCAGCGAATGAGCTCGAAGAGTCCGGCCAGAACCGCAATCTGCGGAAACATCGACACCGAGAGGATGGTCAACATCAACAGCGCCCGCCCGCGGAAGTGCACCCGTGCCAAGGCGAAGGAAGCGGTGATCGAAAGCAATAGCGACGCCGAAACCACGACACAGGCAATCATCGCGGAATTCGCAAGACTGCGGACGAACCCGCCCTGCCCCATCACGGAGGTATAGTTGCCGAACGAGATCGAGGTCGGCCAATAATCGACTTGGAAAAGGGCTGTGCCGGTCTTCAGGCTCGTGAGGATCGCATAGTAGAACGGAAAGACCGCAATGACGACGATGATCGTGACGAGCAGGTAGAAGAGCGTATTCTTGGTGATCGACAGCAGCATCAGCCTTCCTCCCCGCCGAGCCTGACGCGGCCGAGCCAGATATAAAGGATGGTGACGGAGGCAATGATCAGGAAAAGCACCGTCGAGGCGGTCGCGCCGTAGGCGAACTTGTCGAAGTCGAACAGGTTCTCGCGCGCCATCACTGACATGGTCTTCGTCTGTGCATTGTTGGGTGTCAGCACATAGATCAGATCGAAGATGCGCATCGCGTCGAGCATCCGGAAGATCACCGCAACCATGATGGCCGGCCTGATCAACGGCAGCGTCAAACGCCAGAAAACCTTGACCGGATTGACGCCGTCGATCTTGGCAGCTTCATAGATGTCGCCAGGAACCATTTGCAGGCCGGCAAGGATCAGAAGCGCCATGAAGGGCGTCGTCTTCCAGACGTCGACGATCAGCACGGCGATCATCGCCGTCTCCGGATTGGCGGTCCAGGCGATCTTCTCGCCGATAAGGCCGAAACCGAGCAGGATGTCGTTCAGAATGCCGAACTGGTCATTGAGCATCCAAGCCCACATTTTGGCCGACACGATCGTCGGGATCGCCCAGGGAATGAGGATTGCGGCCCGTACGATCCCGCGCCCGACGAACCGGGCGTTCAGCACCAAAGCGACGATCAATCCGAGCACGGTCTCGATCACGACCGAAAGGACGGTGAATTTGGCAGTGTTCCAAACGGCTTTCCACCAGACCGGATCGGCAAGCAGCCCACGATAGACGGTCTTTCCGCTCTTCAGCGTCACCCACGACAGATAATTGGAAAAGCCGACGAACTGCGCATTGCCGAGGTCGTTGAGCGACGCATTCGTAAAGCTGAAATAGATCGTTCTGAACAACGGCCATCCGGCGACGATCGCCAGGATCAACAGCGTCGGCGCCAGAAACATCCAGGCGGACCGAACACGCTCGGATCGCAGCTCCGTGGAGGCTCTCAGCTTGGAAATCCTTGGTTCAACTGCTTGCGAAACTACGATTTCAGTCATGAAACGCCTCTCCCCGTTCGCTCGTCCGAAACCGGGCCGGCGGCTTCACAGCCGCCGGCCGGAATCTTACCAGGCGTCGCCCTTGAGCGTCGTGAGGTCGGCTTCGAGAAGCTCGAGGTTCTCGGCAGCTGAGCCGCTGCCGGACAGCGTGTTGTGCACCGCGGTCCAGAACTTCGAAGACACTTCGTTGTACTTTACCTTGGCGGTCGCCGAAGGGCGCGGCACGGCATCCTGGAAGATGGGTTTCCAATTCGGCATGAAGGGCTGCGCGGCGGCAACATCCTTGTCGTCATAGAGGTCGGTGAGTGTGGGCAAGTTGGACAGCTCGATGGCACGCGCCTTTTGGACGTCCTTCGACGCCAGGAATTTTATTAGCGCGATGGCTGCGTCCTGCTTTTCAGAATATTTTGAAACCGCCAGATTCCAGCCGCCGAGCGTTGAGGACGGCTTGTCGCCGGCTGCGGCAACCGGCAGCGTCATGACATCAAACTTGCCCTTCACGGCGCTGTCGGCACCGTTGCCGAGGGAATAGGCATAGGGCCAGTTGCGCATGAAGACGGCGTTGCCGGTCTGCCAGACGCCGCGCGATTCTTCTTCCTGATATGCGAGCACGCCAGGCGGTGAGATGGTGCCGATCCAGCCCTTGGCGCGTTCGAGCGCAGCCGCCGCCTTGTCGTTGTTGATCGAGATCGTCCCGTCCGGCTCGACGATCTGGCCGCCGCCCGAAGACTTGACCCATTCCAGCGCGTTGCAGGTCAGGCCCTCATAGGAGTTGCCCTGGAACACGTAGCCCCAGAGGTCCTTCTGTCCGGCCTGGCGTTCCTTATCCTGAACTTCCTTGGCGGTTGCGGCCATCTCGTCCCAGGTTTTCGGCGGCTGCTTGCCATATTTTTCGAGCAGGTCCTTCCGGTAAAACAACGCCGGAGCGTCGGTAAACAGCGGCAGCGCCACGAGCCGGCCATTGACGGTCTGCGAGGCGATGATCGACGGGAAGAACTGGCCGGCTACGTCCTTGGTGGCCTCCTTCAGATCGATGAACTGGTCGGCAAGCTGCGGCGCCCAGATGACGTCGGTCTGATAAACGTCGATGTCCTTGTTTCCGGCGGCGAGCCACAGGCGATATTGGGAGAACTGCTCGCTGCTCGATGAGGGCATGGTGACGAGCTTGACCTGATTGCCGGTCTCCTGCTCGAAAATCGCCAGTTGCTTGTTGAGGAATTCGACGTTTTTGCCCGTGGTGTTGGCGGCAAATGAAATTTCAGCGGCACGGATCGGACCGGCGACTGCGATGGCGACGCCGAGCGCCGACAAGCCTAATGCAAACTGTTTCATGATCTCCTCCCAGAAATTGAAATCGATTTGGCCGTCAGAACATTGCAGAAGGTACGGATGGCGTCAAGCCGCCAAATGAGCGCCTAAAAGTTGTGCTTATCGGGAATTTTGATGCCGTATACAGCTTATAAGAAAATTTTAATGCTCCGCAGCCTGCGCTCCAGTCGGGTATATTTGAAATCGATTTAAATTATCATCTGATTGGTTACGCGCCCGTTGCACATCGCCGACGCATCGTCCATTGATTGCCTGGACAAAGAAGACATCCGATGAAACTTCGTGAATTTGCAAAGCAGCTTGGGCTTTCTCCGACAACGGTCAGTCGTGCCCTCAGCGGCTACCCAGAGGTGAGTGAAGCCACGCGTGCCCGGGTTGCAAGCGAAGCAATGCGGCTTGGCTATCGCCCCGATATCAATGCCGTGCGGCTGAAGACCGGAAGAGCCGGAGCGATCGGCGTCATGATGGCGCGGTCGGGAGAAATCCATTTCGCTGAATTCATGTCGGGCATGGCGCAGCGCCTGGAAACCGCCGACACGGATATTCTCATCACGCCGATCACCGCGCACAATGACGACGACGAGATGCAGGCCTACCGACGCCTGGTCGAAAGCCGCCGCGTGGATGCGGTGATCATTCATTCGCCTCGTCCCAAGGACCCGCGGATCGAGCTGCTAAGCGGCCTGGGCCTGCCGTTCCTGGTCCACGGCCGGTCGGAGACGGAGCACGTTCATGCCTGGCTCGATATCGATAATGAAAATGCGGTGCGCAGGTCCACCGAACACCTGCTCGACCTCGGGCACCGTCGCATCGCCATGATCAACGGCCTCAGGGGCAAGACCTATTCGATCCATCGCGAGCAGGGTTTTCGCATCGCCCATCAGGAGCGTGGGCTCAGCGCCGATCCCAACATGATGGTCTGCGATAAATTCTCCGACGAGAGCGGTTTTCGTCATGCCCGCTCCTTTCTTGAGAGAGCGAATGCGCCAACCGCCATCGTCGCCGGCTCCACGATGACGGCGCTCGGCGTCTACCGCGCCGTCCGCTCGCTTGGAATGACGGTCGGGCGGGATGTTTCCGTCATCGCCCATGACGACGTCTTCCCTTATCTGACGGCCGAAAATATGGTGCCGTCACTCTCGACAACGCGATCCTCAATGCGTGCCGCAGGCACGCGCTGTGCCGAGCTGACGCTGCAGCTTATCGCGGGGCGCGCCGTGGACGAGATCCACGAATTGTGGCCGGTCGAACTGATTTTGAGGGAAAGTACGGCGCCGCCGCCCTGACAGTACAATCTGTCGATGCGGGCGGGATCGGAATGATCTAGAGATGATCGATCGAAGCGACCTTGCCCGCCAGGAACGCCAGAGCCGCTGCGCCGACAAGACCCGAGTTCTGATCCAATGCCGCCAGCATCACCCTGACGTCCTTGAACGCCGGCATTGCCCATTGGCTGATATAGGCTTGAATGCCCGGTTGCAGCCGGTCGAACTCGTGGGAGAGCCCTCCCCCCATGACGATGATATCGGGGCTGAAGATATGGATCAGGCTGGTGAAGCCGCGCCCGAGAATTTCGGCTTCCTCGTCGATCAGTTGATGGGCGAGCCGGTCGCCATTTCTGGCCGCCGCGAAAACGCTGCGGCTGTCGATAACACTGCCGTCGCTGCCTAACGTCGTCTCGCGGCTTTCCATCGCCCGCATTTGCGCGCGCCGCGCAAAAGCCGGTCCGGATCCATAGGCTTCGAAACAGCCCCTGTTGCCGCAAGGGCAGAGGTCTCCGTTCGGCACCACCGACATGTGGCCGACATGGGCCGCCATGCCCTTGCGGCCGCGCACCACGCGGCCGTCCGAGATAACGCCGCCGCCGATCCCGGTGCTGACCGTGACATAGACGAGGTTATCAAACCCCTTGCCGATACCGAACTGCCATTCGCCGATCGCCGCGGCAATGGCGTCGTTTTCGAGATCGACTGGAAAGGGAAACCGCTTCTGCAGCTCCGCCTTCAGCGGGAAATCGACGAAGCCGGCAAGCGTCGGGATATCGGTCGCAACGCCGCTGACCGTATCGAGCGGGCCTGGGGCGGATACGCCGACACCCACCACCGAGGCAGTCTTCGATGCTGCAAGCAGCCGATCGGCGAGGCCGCAAATCTGGGCGAGCACCCGGTCGGGGCCGGCCAGCGCAGCCGTTGGTTCGGCCAATCGCGTCAGGATCCTGCCTTGCTCGTCGACAAGGGCGGCGCGCACCTGCGTTCCGCCGAGGTCTATGCCAATGGCAACCTGTTGCATGTGAAGACCACCGGTTAGAGTGCGCGCATCCATGCCATCCGCTCATCGAGCGACGGCGCATTGAAAGCCAGGGAACCGAGAACGACCGTTTCCGCACCGGACTGGCGCAGCAGCGGCACAGTGTGCTCGCGAATGCCGCCATCGGCGGCGAGCACGATCCGATCGGCCGCACCGCAACCGGCGATGATCTGCTTTGCCTGTTGAAGCCGGGCGCCGGCCTTCTGGTCGAGGCCCTGGCCTTTGACGCCGATCGCGGTGCCGAGCAGCGTCACAAAACGCAGCCGGGAAGCGTATGTCTCGATGCGCTCGACGGGGGTATCGACCTTGAGGACCATGCCGGCTGCGACACCGCGACGATCGAGAAGATCGAGAGCCTGGTCGGCGACGCTTTCGTTTTCGACATGAAGACTGATCAGGTCGCTGCCGGCATCGGCGAACTGCTCGATCTGCGACAGGAGAATGCTGTCGGCGACCATCAGGTGAACATGGATCGGGCGCGTGGAGGCTTTGCGCACACCGGCGACAAGATCGGGGAAAAACAACATCGCCGGCGCAAAATGGCCATCGGCGACATCGATGTGGAGGATGTCGACGTGAGGATCGACACGTGCGAGATCATCGGCGAGACGCATGAGATCGGCCGACCAGACGGAGAACTCGGCAATCAATCGATCCTTCGGCAGATCGGCGATCCAGGTCTTTGAGGGGGTAGGCATTCTTTCAGAGCTCCTTCAGAAAATTGCCGACGGCAAGCCGAAAGTCGGCGACATATTGCGGACGGCTCTCCGTTTTCGGCGTGATCTGCACGAAACGCGCGCCGGCAATCCGCGCGGCAAGCGCACGCGCATGCCTGAGAGGATGGATGCTGTCGCGATCATGGCCGATGACGAGCGTCGGCAGAGCGAGATTGCCGATCTCCGCGTCGGTCACATCAGGGCCGTCGTTTGAGATCCTGGTCAGCAGTTCGGCGGTCACATCGAGAGGCGCGCGGGAGAAAAACCCGGCAAGCGAGGCGAGATTGTCCGGCGCCTCGGCGGCGAGCCGCACGCCGACGGGCCCGGCAAGAAATGCCTGCTTTGCCTCATCCGGGGGCAGCGTTTTCAGCAGTCGCCCGACTTCGGCATTCGGCGCCATATTGTCCGGTGCCGATGTTGTCAGCCAGGCCGGCCTTGCCAGGATCAGAGCCTTGACGAGATCGGGCCTTTTGACGGCGAGACGCAAGGCGATCGCGGCCCCCATCGAAATACCGCCGATCACGACCGGCCCTCTAAGGTTCTTCTCGATGTAAGCGGCAATATCATCGCAGAAGGACCAAATCGACAATTGCTCGGGATTGCCGGTCCCCGAACGCCCGTGGCCGCGGGCTTCGACCGTAACCCGGCGATATCCGCTTTCGCGCGGAAAGACTTCATCCGTCTGCGCCGCATCTCCGCATAGGCCGTGCTGGAATATTGCCGGCGCGCCCTCGCCCGCCATATCGACGTTGAGAATGGTCCCGTCGCTGGTTTCGAACGGTTCGGCCTGTCTCATCGTCCTTTCCCCGCGCCTTCGCCATCGAGGGTCTTTTTCAGAAAGGCCGCCACACCGGCCGCCTCCGAGGCTGAAAGACCATGGGTGACGAGACTGCCGCCAAAGCCGATTGCCTTGAGACGGCCGAGATAATGCGTGTAGTCGAGGACGCCCTTGCCCGCGGTCGCGAAACTGCCGTCGGGATTGCGGTCTTTCGCATGCGCCATGACGATCCGATCGGCGAGAAGATCGACGGCCGAAGAGACGATGCGCCGCTGCTCATCCAGCGTCGCGACCTCGAAAAGATTGGCCGGATCGAGCACGATCTTGACGCGGGGGCTCTTCAGCGCCGCGATCAGCCGATGGGCTTTCTCCGCCGAGTTGACGACATTGGCAAGCTCCGGCTCGATGCCGAGATCCACATTGTATCGCTCGGCGATCTCGATGGCCGCCCCCATGGCTTCGAGAAGATCGCGCCAGGCTGCCGGCGTGTCGTTGTCGGCATGCGCTTTCCACTGGTCGATGGGGTCGCGTGTGCCGGTGCAGAGCGTGATCAGGGCGGTCGACATGCCGGCGCAGCGCGCGGCCAGCGTCGCCAGGTTGCGAAGGCCAGCCTGGCGCAGGGCGGGATCGGGATGGATCATGTTGTAGGTGCCGGAAACGGCGACGATCTCGACGCCGCTCATGCGCGCCGCCTCGGTGACCGCGCGCGCCTCAACCTCGGCAATCATCTCTGGCATCGGCGGCAGGCCCGAGCAGGCCATATTGTATTGTGCTGCGGCAAACCCAGCCCGGGCGACGGAGTTGAGGACGGTCGACGGGTCGGTTCCCTCGAAGCTCTTTGCGAAAATGCCGAGTTTCATCAAACGCCACCCGTGACATCGGCCAGCGCCACCGCCTTGCCGCTTTCGGCCGATCGCGCGACAGCGACCATGGCGCGGACGGAGGCCAGGCCGTCATTGATGTCGGCGCCTTCCATCACTGCGCCATCGAGAATGGTGCGGGCGAAGCCTTCGACCTGACGGCGATAAAAATGACCGTCGGCGCCGAGAACGCGATGGGTCGCGCCGTCGGCTTCCCGGAAAATGTCGACTTCGCTGGTTTTGTAGTACCAGGGGTTATAGGTCTTTCCCAAAATGCTGCCGTTCTTGCCGTAGATCTGGAAACCCTCGTGCCAGTCCATGCGCACCTGGACGGTGAGATCGAGGTGGCCGAGCGTGCCGGAGGCAAACTCCACATCGACGAACCAGCACCAGATGCCGGCCCGCTCACTCAGACGCGCGGTGACGGCAACAATGTCGCCGGCAAAATAACGCGCCGTGTCGATCAGGTGGCAACCATGCGCCAGCATGTAATAGCGGCGCAGGTCGGCTTTCGGATTGGCGGCGGGTTTTCGCGCATTGGCGCTGGCAACGATCAGCGGCTGGACCGCATCGGTCATCGGATAGCGGTGGGTGCTGTCGCAATACCATGCCTTCAGCGCAACCATCTCGCCCATCTCGTCGCGGATGAAGGATTTCGCCGCCTGAAGCCCGGCGTCGAAACGCTTCATATGCCCGACCTGAAACACTTTTCCCGACGTCTCGACTTCAGCCTTCAATTCAAGGCATTCCTCGACGGTGACACCGACCGGTTTCTCGCACAGCACATGCTTGCCCGCCTGAAGGGCGCGGATCGAGGCCGGGACGTGAAAGGTATCGGCGGTGGCGATGATCACCGCATCAAGGTCGGGATCGGCCAGCATCTTGTCATAGTCGTCGTAGGTTTTTTCCGCTCCATGGGTGATTGCCATTCGTTCGCGGAGATCCGCGGCGACGTCGCAGATCGCATAGAGATCGGCATTCACAGCCTTCGTGCAGCTCTCGAAGTGCGCGGCCTGGGCAATCTGGCCGGCCCCCAATACGCCGATGCGGAGGCGCCGTTCCTGTTTTGCTGGCATCGATAAGGCCTCTAGGTCGGATGTTGAAGATGAACGCCGGTTTCGTCGTCGCTTCACAGCGCCACATGCGTTTGAGGATGGAAAAAATGAAGTTTCGCCGGATCGATTGCCAGATTGATCGATTGGCCTGCCTCGACCGTACTGACGGCTTCGAAGCGGGCGACGGCGTTGGCCGCACCGCTCAGGTCTTCGACGGCGTCGGGGTCGCCCGAGTCGATCCGAACTGCGTCGATCTTCAAATGCACGATCAACTCGGAGCCAAGCTCCTCGATCGATTTGACGACGACCGGGATCGTCGGATGGGAGGACCCGGACGGCAACCGGCTGTCGTAGAGGTCCTCCGGCCGAACGCCGAAGATCAGCGCCTTTCCCTCGAAGGCGGAAAGGCCGGGAGCCCGCTCGAAGGCGCCGTCGGACAAGGGGATGGAGAAGCCTGGCAGATGGATCCGCATGCCCTCCAGACGCCCTTCGAACAGGTTCATCGACGGCGAGCCGATGAAGCCTGCGACAAACGCATTGACCGGGCGGTGATAGAGGGCCTTGGGCGTGTCCACCTGCTGGAGCACGCCGCCCTTCAGCACCGCGACGCGATCGCCCATGGTCAGGGCTTCTGTCTGATCATGCGTCACGTAGATCGTCGTCACCCCCAACTGCCGCTGCAGGCTTGCGATTTCGGCGCGCATCTGAACTCGCAGCTTGGCATCGAGGTTGGAGAGCGGCTCGTCCATGAGGAATGCCGCGGGCTCCCGGACCATGGCGCGGCCCATCGCAACACGCTGGCGCTGGCCGCCGGAAAGCTGGGCGGGCTTGTTGCCGAGCAGGCTTTCCAGCTGCAGGATCTTGGCGATTTCCTGCACGCGCTTGGTTCGCTCGGCCTTGTTCTTTCCGGCCAGCTTCATCGAAAAGGCGATGTTGTCGAACACGGTCATGTGCGGATAGAGCGCATAGCTCTGAAAGACCATGGCAATATCCCGGTCCTTGGGCGCCAGATCGACGACGTCCTGACCGCCGATGCTTAGAGTTCCGCTGCTGATTTCCTCGAGCCCGGCGATCATGCGGAGCGCGGTCGATTTTCCGCATCCGGACGGACCGACCAGAATCAGAAACTCGCCGTCATGGATCGTCAGGCTCAGATCCTTGATCGCATGGTAGCTGTTTCCATAGGTCTTGCAGATCTTGTCCAGTACAACCACGGCCACGTCTCGTCCTCCCGTATCCGTCCGCTCACGTCTTCGATCGGCGCTCCGCCACCGCCGATCCTTTCGACAAGAAGGCTCAGGCCTGAGCTTCAAAGTCAACAGAAGAATCGAGGATATTTCGCCATACGCCACCCACAGATCTTATTATCTTTTTGAAATTACTTATTTTTATTTGATTTATTTGCGCGCTTATATTTTTTTACGCGCGTAATTTTTAGAGCCGATGCGACAGTCGTTGATGGCCATTTCAAGCCTTACGGTCAGCGAGGGGCTCCGCTCGGGCTGCCAAGGTTGCCACCTATCAACTGCGCGCTAATCGTGACATCCCGGGATCGGGCGCGGCGTCGGTGCATTTGCCCCTGCTATCCATGCCAGGCACGTCCGGTTGTCCGGCAGGCCCCTGCGCCCTCCGCGCGCGGTCACGGAAATGGCGGCAGCCGCTGTGGCATAGGCTACGCAATCCAGCGGGCTCCTCCTCTCGGCAAGGGCAAGAGCGTAGGCACCGTGAAAACAGTCGCCGGCGCCGGTCGTGTCGACCGCTTGAACCTGATAGGCCGGCAAGTGCCACCGGGTGGGATCGCCTTTCTGGCGGAGGCAGGTCCCTCGTTCGCTATCGGTCAGCACGACAGCGGACCTCTGCGCTGACCAGAGCGCGTCCAGGATCGCCGCCGGATCGGTGTGGCCGGTATACTCCCTCGCCAAAGCCAGCGGCAGCACCAGATGGTCGGCGAAGGCGAGGATTCGGTCCGTCGCAGCGCCGACCGTCCATTCGATGTCGGCTATCACGGCAAGGCCGAGCGCCCGCGCCCGTGCCACGACGCTTTCCGAGTATGTAGCATAACCATCGATCAGCAGGACGGGGGCCTGCATCAGAACATCGTCGGGCAGCGCATCCGACGTGCCATGCAGCACATCGTCGTCGTAAGCTATGAACCGGTCGCCGTCAGGACCGACGGTGATCACGGAGCGGATCGGCGCGGCAGCGGCGTGGCGCGGCGCCAGGGATATGTCGACGCCCTCGCGCGCGAGCTCGGCCCCGGCCGGATCGGCCGCAGCATCCTCACCGAGCCAGCCGATGAAGCCGGCGCGGCCGCCGAGCCTGGCGACGGCGACCAGGGCCGTCGCCACGTTGCCGCCATGGTCGGTTGCCCGTTTCGTCACCTTCCCCTTGCCGGCCGAAAGCCCCCGATCGACATAAATGATGTCATCGATGGCAAGGGCGCCGAAGCCCAGAACCTGGAGCGGGCGCGACATGGCTCAAGCGCCGGCCGCCGCCAGCGCCTCCTCCGGCGCCATGCCATTATGAATAACGAATTTGAAGGCGCGCGCGGCCATGGTCGTATCGCCGTGACCCCAGAGGTTGCGGCCGACGACCGCGCCCTTGGCGCCAGCGCGCAAGGCTTCCGATGTCTGGACGAGCGCGCCGAGCAGCGCATCGGTCTTCGGACCGCCGGCAATCACCACCGGGATCGGGCAAGTGGCGACCGTCTCGCGGAAGGACTCGAAATCCCCGGTGTAGCCGACCTTGATCACGTCGACGCCGGCTTCGAAACCGATGCGCACCGCATAGGCGATTTCATCCGGGGTGAACACGATCTTGCCGCCGTCGGAGAAATCACGGGGATAGACATGGGCGACGACCGGCATTTCGAAGCGGGCGGCAGCGTTGACCGTGTCGGTCAGCCAGCGGATATACTCCCCTTCGGTGGCGCCGCGCACCGGAATGGCGACGGCCAGTGCGTCCGCACCATAGCGCACCGCGTCTTCCGGGGTCGCAATGAGCTGGCGAATCCGATCGTCGGCGGTGAAGCAGCCGCCCTGGATGACGAGGGCTGCCTTACCGGCATAATCCGACCAGAGGTGGCGCGCCGCGCCGGGCTGGATGCTGATGTAGTCGGGGCCTCCCGCCATGACGCGTCTGAGCGCGCCCGGCAGATCGGCAAGACCGCCCTCGCGAACATTGCCATAACCGACAAAATGGTCGACCGCGCCCCCAAACAAATGCCCCGATGGGTTCGAGAACAGGCGTGCGAGGCGGACTTTGGTTCCGAGACCCATGGCGATGCTTCCTTTGCGATTGCGGCGTCGAAAATGCCGGCGGCCTTGTTGAGAAAACCCTAACTCGAAAACAAACAAATGTTCAATATTTCGAATTCTTTCGTTTTCACGCGGAAAGAGAATTTTTGACGTGCATTTTTTGCTATTGAAGGCTACTTATGCAGCATAAGCCGCAGCATCAGGCGGCTGTCTTTCGTTTTTCAAAAGTCGCCTTATCACAACGAGGCGCGCCGCAGCCGGGATCGAACATGCTTGCAGAACAGAGGCGGCAGCAGATCATGCTGGAACTTCAACGGGCAGGTCAGGCCCGCACCCGCCAGCTCGCGGAATTCTTCGCGGTTTCGGAAGTCACGATCCGCTCCGATCTCGAAATCATGGACGCGAAGAAGCAGCTGATCAAAACGCATGGCGGAGCAATCGCCCTGCCGTCCGACTCGCCGGCCGCAGTCTTCGAGGAGCGCATGCAGCGCAATTTCGATGCGAAGCGGCGCATTGCCCAGGTGGCAGCGCGGCAGATCATCGACAACCAGTCGATCGTCTTCGACAGCGGCTCGACGCTGCTGCAGGTGGCCATGCAGATGCCGCTGGTCAACAACGTCGTAGTGGCGACGACGGCGATGAACATCGCCCAGCATCTGATGTACCGGCCGGGGCTCGACGTCCACATGATCGGCGGCCGGGTATTTCCCAGCACCGTCAGCACGATCGTCTCGGATTCCGACAAGGCGGTCGGCGGGCTCGTTGCCCACCAGGCCTTCGTGAGCGCCCATGCGATCGATCAGGCCTTTGACGTCGTCGATGTCTCCGAGGATATTGCGCGCACCAAGCGCAACCTGGTTCGCATGGCCCGGCGCGTCGTGCTGGTGGCGGATTCGAGCAAGTTCGACATTGGCGCCTCCTCGAAAGCCTTCTCACTGTCGCGCGTCGACCTGATCATCACCGACAGCAACATGCCGCACAGCATCCGCCACCGGCTGGACAAACTCGGCGTGGAGGTCCGTTACGCGTGATCTTCAGCCTCTCTCTTCACGGGAGAAGCGAGCCAGGAGAGGCTTTGCCGCGGCTCTATGGCGCTCGGCGCCAGGGGACGAGATCGGCTAAAACCCCAGTCGTCGAAGCGTCTCGCGATTCTTGCGAACGGCGGCGGCAGGATCGGTTCCGGCATGGTCCGACTCTTCCTCCACCACGATCCAGCCGGTAAATTCCGGCGCCGCCCGAACGGCCGAAATCACGGCAGGCACGTCGCAGACGCCTTCGCCGAGCATCGCCCAGATCCCGCCGGCGTCGACATCCTTCAGATGCACGTAGCGGATACGGTCTCGGTAGGCCGAGAGCGTGTCGCCGATCTCCTGGCCGCCCCGCAGGATGTGGCCGGTATCCGGCACCCAACCCACGCGTGGATCCAGGAGAGCAAACAGCCGGTCATAATCGGCCCTGGTGAAGAGCAGCGTATTGTGGTGCGAGGAAGGGTGGACGGCGACGGCGACACCGGCCGACCGTCCGATCTCGGTCGCGCGATTATAGCACTCCGCCGCAATGGCGAACTTCTCCTCGCGCGGCCCATCCGAAACGAGCGTGGCCGATCCCATCGAGACCATCGCACCTGGAAAATTCGCCGCGAAATCCACCCATCGCCGGGCCGTCTCCAGATCGGAGGCGATCTTTTCCGTCACCGTGAAACCGCTGGCGGAGCCGAAGGCAAAGGAAACCAGCGTCAAACCGGCCTCCGCAAGCGTCCGGGCAAAGTCGGCAGGCTTAAGCGCGTAGTGACCGATCATCGTGTCGGTGATTTCGAGACCGGCATATCCGCCGTCGGCGATGGCGCGCACCAGATCGTCCGGCCCGCCGCTCCACCTCTTGCCCAGCATTTCCCAGGTGAAAGTCTGGCAGCCGATCTTCAGCGCAGCATCGTTCATAACTTGGTCCTGACCTATTCGTTGGTGACAGCCGAAATCGAAGGAGATCCACGCAGGCGATCATCGCGGCACTACGGAGGGCTTGAATTGCGACGCTTCCCAACGTCTTGTCATTTCGTAGGGGAAAATGTTAGCGTGCGTCAACATAATTTATTGCTCGCGAATTCAACGTTTATCCGCGGCTCTCCGCGCACGGAACGAAGGTCAGGTTCTTCAATGGCACAGACACTCAGGATCGGCGTTATCGGATGCGGCAGCATTTCGCTCGCCTATATGCGCAACGCGCCGCTGTTTCGCGGCGTCGAAATCACCGCCTGTGCGGATCTCAACGCAGACGCCGCCAAGCGCCGTGCAGCCGAGTTCAATCTGCGAGCAGCCGAGGTCGACGCCCTCATCGACGACAGGAATATCGACCTGATCCTCAACCTGACGATTCCGGCCGCGCATTTCGACGTCTCGATGCGGGCGCTGTCGGCGGGCAAACATGTCTTCACCGAAAAGCCGCTCGGCGTCACGGCCGCGGAAGGCCGCCTGCTGGTGGGCGCGGCTGCCGAAAACGGTCTCATGCTCGGTTCGGCCCCGGACACCTTCCTGGGAGCGGCCGGACGCCATGCCCGCCGGCAGATGGAAGCCGGCGCCATCGGCAGGCCGGTGACGGGAACCGCCTTCATGATGGGCCGCGGCATGGAGCATTGGCATCCGGACCCCAGCTTCTACTACCAAGCCGGCGCAGGCCCGGTGATGGACATGGGGCCCTATTATCTGACGATGATGGTCAATCTGATGGGGCCGATCCGCCGTGTGCAGGCCGTCGCCACAAGCGGGCAGGAAGAGCGGCTCATTACCGCCGAAGGGCCGAAACAGGGCACCACGTTTAAAGTGGGCACACCGACCAACGTGCTTTCGCTGCTGGAATTTGATTGCGGCGCCACGGTTACCTTCGGCGCCTCCTGGGACGTCTTTCGCCATTCCAACCACCCGATCGAACTGCATGGCACCGAAGGATCGCTTCGCCTGCCCGACCCCGACAATTTCGGCGGCCGCATCGCGCTCTCCAACCGTGGCGCGCCCTGGGAGGAAACCGATACGGCAGGCGCACTCTTCGGTGCCGTCAACTGGCCGATCGCGGCACCGGACCGCGCCAATTATCGCATGCTTGGCCTTGCCGACCTCGCCCGCGCCATCATCGAAGACCGGACGCCACGTGCTTCAGGGGATCTCGCGCTGCATGTGCTCGATGTCATGGAAGCAATCCTGCGAGCAGGTGAAACCGGTGTCGCCCAGACCATTCCGAATACTGTCGCCCAGCCAACCGAATTGCGGGAAGACGAAGCAAGGAGCCTGCTTGCATGACGCAGCTGGATGAATCCGCAAGACGCGCACTGGCATGGCCTGGCGATCCGCAGGAGCCGGTGGAAAACTGCACGCCGGCGCTGGCGCGGCAACAATATCTGGACGGCTTCGCAGACATCCAGTGGCCGCCCGAGGATGTGGCCGAGATGTCGGAGAGGCATGCCGGCGCAATCCGGGTGAAGATATGGCGCGGCCGTACCGCGCCGGGCCAAGCGGCTCCGGCCTTGCTTTATCTCCATGGCGGCGGCTTTGTGATCGGCGCGCCGGAAACCCATGAGGACATCTGCCGGACGCTTGCCAATATGGCTGGCGCCGTGGTGATCTCACCCGACTATCGCCTCGCCCCCGAACATCCCTTTCCGGCTGCGATCGAAGATTGCGCAGCCACGCTCATCTGGATGACGGATCAGGCTGACGCCCTCGGCATCGATCCGGCACGAATCGTCGTTGGTGGCGATAGCGCCGGCGGAAATCTCGCCGCCGTCATCGCCCTTTTGGCGCGGGACGGAGAGGTGCCTGATGTCATCGGCCAGGTGCTGATCTATCCGGTGACCGACCAGTTGCAGGCAAGCGACAGCTACATGCGGTACGCCGAGAATTTCGGCCTGACGGCAGCGGCGATGCGATGGTTCCGGGATCACTATCTGCCGGTGACGGCAAGCCGCTCCGACTGGCGGGCCTCGCCGCTTCGCGCGGCATCGCTCGCCGGCGTGGCGTCGGCCTTCGTGATCCTTGCCGGCCACGACGTGCTGTTCGACGAAGGCGCGCTTTTTGCCGAGCGGCTCAATTCGGAAGCCCGGGCGACAAGCCGGACCTGGCCCGGACAGATCCATGGCTTCGTCTCGAAGAGACGTGCCATTCCCGAGGCGCAGGAGGCGCTTGAAGCCATTGCAACGGCATGGCGCGCCATGGACCCTGCACTGGCGCGGTGAAGCCACGCCCCACGATGATCTCAAGCCGAGTCGCGCATTACCAGTGTTGCTTCCAGGATCACCCTGTTCGTTGAAGGCGTCGTACCCTCGTCCTCGCTTTCGATATGAGCCAGCAAAAGCTCCACGGACTTTGCCGCGATCTCCGGCGCGTTCTGCGCCATCGTCGTCAGCGACGGGCAGGTATATCGGCTGAGCGGATGGTCGTCGTGCCCGGCGATGCGCACGTCGCAGCCGTCGCCACGACCGATTTTCAGCCCGGAAGCGAAGGCCGCCGCCATGGCGCCGAAAGCGAAGCGGTCGTTGGCACAGAGCAGGGTTTTGCCCGGCAGGCCGCCACGCGCAAGAATTCTCTGCATCTGCTCGTATCCCAAGCGCTCGAACTCCCAGGACGGCGGTGCGTCGCAATCGATGACCAGCGGCGCATGCCCTTCCCTCGCCATCGTCGCACGGTAGCTCGCCTGCCGCTCACCGGCGTTTTCCGTCAGATGCGGAATTTCCAGGAATATCGGCGGCTCACCGGATCGGCAGAGATATTGCACAATGGCTGCCATGCTTTGGGCGTTGTCGTTGCCGACATAAGGAAGATCGCCGCTGGCCGGATTGTCGAAGCAGACGACGGGGATGGCGTCCTTCAGTCTCTCCAGCGCGGAGCGGCGCAAACCGGCCCCGAGCGGCGCCACGATCGCGCCTGCAACCTTCAGCGACAGCAAGGTCCGCACCGCCTCCGCCTCAAGCTCCGGCCGCGTGTGCGACGAGATCTGAAACGGCCAGAATCCCTTGTCGCGCAACTCCAGTTCAATCAGCGACACCACCTGCACATAAAAGGGATCCGACATGGTCGGGACCAGGATCCCGATATTCCGGGTCCGTTTGCGATTGAGATGCCGGGCGAACAGGTTCGGCTCGAAATTCGACTTCTTGAGAGCCGCCTCGATACGCTTGCGGGTTACCTCCTTGATCTGCGAGGGATCATCGAAATATTTCGACAGAGTCGGACGCGACACGCCGGAGGCGGCCGCGAAATCGTCCATCGATTTATAACTCTTCTTGGCCATTCAGTTCCTTAACCGACAGGGGCGATCACGCTGGATCGAATTGATAATCGCATTGGCGGCACTGCCTTTCGAAAAACGAAATTTTCGTCTTCATCCGCCAGTTCCTCGTCTCCACTGGGCCGCTGTAAAGCCGCTCGTTTCGGGCCAGAACCGAGAGTTTTGCAACGAAGGCGACCGTCGTGAGGCCTTTCAGTTTGTTGGGCAAACTTTCATTTGTTTACGAAAGTAAAGAAAAAATGCATCACAAGCAACACAAATGCTGCAAAAAAATCGCAGCGCCTCCGATAAATAATACATTTTAATATCAATTAGTTATCACTCAGCACATCACCCATGCCGGCGTCACTTTTTTCCCACATCGCAGTTCTTCATTGACAGGCAGGTGCCTCCGGGAACCTACTTTGCCTACGGTCTTGAGGAGGATCGATCAACTGAAAATCTATGGGAGGCACAGATGAATATCAGAAAATTCAGCGTGACGATGCGGGCTGCCGTGGCCGTATGGGCGCTTTGCGCCAGCTCGGCATTTGCCGACACCACCATCGAATTCATTCAATGGTGGGAACCCGAAATGCCCTCCGGCGCGCTGCGCGGCATCATGAACGATTTCGAGGCGGCAAATCCCGGCATCAAGGTGACGCTCGTCAGCGGTCCCTATGCCACGACCCGTGACCAGATCGTCGTCGGCGCCGCCTCCGGGACCTTGAGCGACGTCGTCGGCCTGGACGGCGCCTGGGTCAACGGCCTCTCCAAGCAGGGCGCGATCGCTTCCATGGACGAACTGATGGAGAAGGCGAAATACGACAAGAGCCAGATCACCGATATCGTCAAGGTCGACGGCAAGAGCGTGATGTTCCCGCTGGCATCCTTCGTCTATCCCGTCTTCGTCAATCTCGATATCGCCAAGGCGTCTGGTGTCGACAAGCTGCCGGCCACGCGCACGGAATTCGCCGACGCCGCCAAGAAGATGACAGACGCGTCAAAGAATCAGTATGGCTGGGTTTTGCCACTATCGCTGCAGTCTCCGAGCGGTATCCAGAACGACGTCATGTCCTGGGTCTGGGCCTCCGGTGCCTCGATGATGAAGGACGGCAAGCCTGACCTCGAAAATGACGCCGTCGTCGGCACGCTCGACTATCTGGCTTCCCTCAACAAGCAAGGCGTTATTTCTCCCGGCATTTTCGCCAAGAAGGAGCAGGACAAGGTCGAGGAATTCGTCAACGGCCGCGTCGGCATGATGGTCGATTCCCTCGCGCATGTGAACCTCATCCGCGAGCGCAACCCGAAGCTCAAATTCGGCATCTCCGCCTTGCCGGCCACCGACGGCTATACCGGCAAACGCGGCATGCCCTATGCGTCATGGGGCATCGGCATCAGCGAGGGCAGCAAGCATAAGGAAGAAGCCTGGAAACTGGTGGAATATCTGATGAGCCCCGACGTCAACGGCCGCCTGGTGTCGATTGCCAATGCCTTCCCCGGCAATGTCCATGCCAAACCGGACTTCGTGGCATCGGACCCGATCTTCGCCGAAGCTTTCAAAATCTTCCAGAGCGGCTATCCTGCCAACGAATTCGTCGGCCTTCCGGTTGCCGAAGAGCTGATGCGCGACATGAACGTCGAAGTTCAGAAGATGTTCGACGGCGGCCAGTCGGCCAAGGACGCGGCTGCGAATACCGAGAAAGCCTGGCTCGCGAAGTTCTGATGCATGTCGCCCGGAAATGCGCAGCGGCGCTCCGGGATAACGACATGCATAAAACAAAGGACCAAAGCACATAGCTTTCACGAAATCGCCGGCAGCGCGACGCGGCGCTGCCGGCGTAAGTCGTCAATCTCGGCAGAATGGGAAGTCACAGCTCATGAATCATTCCGCTCCGGCTCTGGTCGCTGCGCAAGTCAACGCGCGGAAGAAAAGATGGCTTCGTTACAGCACCTTGAGGAAACTGGTGCCGTATTTCTACGTGTCGCCGGCGACCTTTTTGCTGGTTCTGCTGATGCTGTTCCCCATGGTGATGGTCTTCAAATATTCACTGATGGACGGCGCCATCATGAAAAAGGACGCTGCATTCGCCGGCGTCCAGAATTACCTGACCATCTTCGAAAATCCGGTCTTCTGGCAATCGGTCGGCCAGACGATGTATTTTACGATCATGAGCGTCGTCTTCCACTTCATCATCGGTCTCGCCTTCGCGCTCCTGTTGAACACCAACCGCGTCGATCCACTGATCAGGAGCATCCTGCGTGTGCTCTTCATCCTGCCGTGGCTGTTCACGGCCGTCATCATCGCCATCATCTGGCGCCTGCTGCTCGACCCGAACGGCGTCGTCAACAGCGTGCTGATGGCGCTCCATATCATCAATTTCAAGGTCGAGTGGTTCTCCTCGACCCACACCGCCATTCACGCCCTGACCTTTGCCAACATCTGGGCGGGTTATCCGCTTTACATGGTCAGCCTGCTCGCCGCCTCCAGGGCATTTCGAAGGAGCTTTACGAGGCGGCCGGGATCGACGGCGCCAATGAACTGGAAAAATTCTGGTACATCACCATTCCGCAGCTGATGCCGATCATCATCAGCATTGCGCTTCTCGACTTCATCTGGACGATGCAGGTTTTTCCGCTCGTCTGGATGACGACGGGCGGCGGCCCGATCTATTCGACGGAGGTGCTGTCCACCTTCACCTACAAGCTCGCCTTCTCCCAGTATGAATTTTCGCTGGCTTCGGCGAGTGCGATGATCATCCTCATCATTTCGATGAGCGTCACCTACTTCTACATCAAACACCAGCAGCGCAGGTGACCGCCATGGCAAAGCGTTCCAAGAACTCGGCCCTGCCGACCATCCTGACCTATCTCGGGCTGGCGGTCGGCCTGGTCTTTTCGACCTTCCCGATCGTCTGGATGTTTTTCAGCTCGCTGAAATCGAACACGGAAATCTTCGCCCTTCCGCCGCGGCTTCTGCCGCAGGATTTCACCGTGGCCGCCTATCTGACGATCTTCAACGATCCGGTGAAGGTGCGGTTCTTCATCAACAGCTACTTCGTCGCCGGCGTCGTCACCTGCCTGACCCTCGTCATCGCCATCCTGACCGCCTACGGCTTCAGCCGCTATTCGTTCCGCTTCAAGAACACCTTGAACATCTTCATCATCAGCACCCAGACCGTTCCACCGATCACGCTTCTCATCCCCTATTTCGGCATGGTCGTTGCCTTCAGGATCTTCGACACCTATCTGGCACTGATCCTCACCTACATGGTCTTCACACTGCCTTACGCAGTCCTGCTGATGACGGGCTATCTCAACACCTTGCCGAAAGAGCTGGATGAGGCCGTGCTTGTCGATGGCGGCTCGAGCTGGACAGCGCTTTGGCGTGTCATCGTGCCCGTCTCCATCCCCGGGATCGTCGCCACCGCGGTCTACACCTTTCTCCTGGCGTGGAACGAATTCCTCTTCGCCCTGACGCTGACAAAGTCGATGGATCTCAGAACCGTTCCGATCGGCATCCAGCTGCTGATGGGCCAGCACGCTTTCGAGTGGAATGAAATGATGGCGATGAGCGTGCTCGGCTCCCTCCCCCTGCTGGTGCTGTACCTGGTTGCCCAACGCTATTTCCTAGCAGGCATGACCGCCGGCTCGGTCAAAAGCTGAGGGAGGACCAATTCGTCTTAAGCATTGATATCCGCCACGGATTATTGCGGAGCTTCGCCGACCGCGTGCAGGATCGAGCGGGCAATATCGGCAAAGCCAAGTCCGGCGGGCTGCGAGGAGACCCACTTCGGCGCGAACTGCAGGTGCGGCAGGACCGGGATGATATTGTTGACCCCGAAGGAATTGCGGATAAAGCCGAACATCGGCGCGTCGTTTCGAGAGTCGCCGACGAAGGCGGTCACGGTGGGCGTCTCAGTCGGATCGACTCCAAACAGGCCGGTCAGAACCCGCTCGCTCATCGATCTCTTGTTGTAGTCGCCGATCCAGGTGTTGATATGGATGGAGCTGATCGCCACCGTTCCGCCCATAGCCCTGATGCTGGACGCCAGATCCTCGACCTCGTGCGGATCGTGACCCTGTATGTCGATTGCGACATCCGCCAGCCGGAAGACCTGGTCGTGGGCGATCCTGAACGGCCTGCGCTTTTGCGTGATCAGCGCTCTGATCGCCTGCAGGTGCCGGCGTTGGCGCTCGCCCTGCAGGACGCCATCCTCCCAATAATCGAAGACGACGTCGCCATCCCGGCGGGTGACGCAATATGCGCCGCTTTCGCCGATGACGGCGGTCACCGGCCAGGCGCGGACGATATGTTCGCACCAGCCGGCTGAGCCGCCCGTGACCGGCACGACGGCAATGCCGGCCCGGCTGAGATCCCACAGAGCCTCATAGGTCTGCGGCAGAAGTTTGCCCTCTGTCGTCAGCGTATCGTCGATGTCGGTGAACAGGTAGCGCACGTCCTGCAGCTCCCGCGCCGATGGCGCCAGGTCGACGTAGCTCATGTCGTCTCCTCGCTGCATGTCACCACGTCCAACCCGCTTTCGGCGAGGGCATTGGCGGCCGACGCTTCGCCGGGCAGCCGATCCGTGTAGAAACGGGTGAGTTTGCTGAACGGCGCAACCCGCACGGAGGCGGTGCGCGTCCACTTGCTGACGTCTGCGGCGAGGATCTGCGTTTGTGAATTTTCAAGAAGCGCATTGGTGATCTGGGCTTCGCTGTAGCTGAAATCCATCAGGCCGGTGAGCGGGCTCAGAGCGCCTGCGCCGACCACGGCGTGGGTTGCATAGAATTTTTCGACGAACCGGATCACATCCGTGCCGACCACGTCGCGGTCATCGTGTCGCAAAAGACCCCCGGTCAAATGGACCTCGACACTCGGGGCGTCGCACAGGCTCAAGGCGACATGGATGTTGTTCGTGATCACCGTCAGACCCTGGTGATCGCGCAACGCGTCGGCAACGAATTGCACCGTACTGCCGATGCCGAGAAACACGGTCGCCTCCGCCCCGATGTCGGCGGCGACGCGTTTTGCGATAAGCCGCTTGGCCCGCCGGTTGAGCTGGGCGCGGGCATTGAGCGAGATGTTGCTGCCCTCGACCGGCAGGTCGACGCCGCCATGGAAGCGGCGCGCATGCCCCAGATCGCATAAGGCATTGATATCGCGCCGAATGGTCTGCGTCGTCAGATCGTATCGACGTGCCAGCTCCTCGATGTACTGAACACCTTCGGTCTCGATCAGCGCAAGGATTTCGCGTTGTCGGCTCGATATGATCCGCTGCCCCATCGCCGCTCCTTAGGTGAGGTAGACACTGGGGTCGTCTGTTATCACGCCGGTCAAACCCGCGTCCCAGAAAGATGCGAGCCGCCTTGGGTCGTTGCAGGTCCACGCCCGCACCTTGATGCCGCAACGAACGGCCTCTTCGAGAAACCCGATACTGAGAGCCTTATAGTCAAGATGGATGGTCGTTGCCGGGATCGACCGAAGGATATCCAGCCAATCCGCGGGCACCTTGCTCCACAGCATGGCGAGCTCGTAACCTGGATCGAGCGCATGCATTCCTTTCAGCGCAGCGGCATCAAAGCTCGAGATCATGATCCTGGTGTGCGGTGCCCGTGCCTTCAGATGCTGATCGACGACATTGACCAGCTGGTCGAGCGATTTGTGATGGGCATGCTGCTTGATCTCGACATTGGCGTTGAGGCCAAATTCGCCGAGGGCCGAGACGACCCGCGCCAGCGTCGGCAGCGGTTCGCCCTTGAATTGCGGGCCGAACCATTCGCCGGCGTCGATGGCCTTGAGCTCCGATGCCGTGAGGTCGGCAAGATTTCCCTTTGACGACGAACAGCGATCGATTGAAACATCGTGGATCACCACCGGGGTGCCATCGCCAAGAAGGGCAACGTCGAGTTCTACCCATTCCGCGCCTTGTTCGGCGGCTGCCCGAAAGGCAGCAACGGTATTTTCGGGCGCCACGGCAGAGGCGCCCCGATGCGCCTGAATTTCACTGCGTGGCGGGCCCGATCGCGGCTCTACGGTCGTCATCGTCTCATCTCTTTCGTCGTCTTCTGCTGGATGAAGAAATAAAAATCCCGCGTCAATCCGTGCGTTTTCCGGTCTTGCTGTTAAAAGGGTGCATCGCGTCAACACGGGCGAAAACGTCGATATTCGCATTCTCGGCAAAGTCCGGGCGGCCCGGTACCGTCAGGACGACTGTCCGCTGGCTCTCACCCAATCGCACATGCAGATGGCTTTCTCCGCCGATCGGCTCGAGCAGCTCGACCGTCGCATTCAGGCGAACGGTCGGCTCTGCCGGCTCGGTGACGAGCAACGCGTCGGGGCGAAGGCCGACCATGTCGGTGCCGGCAGGCAATGCCAGGGTGCCTGCCCTGTCGGCGGCCCTGAGCACGTCGACCGGCACAAGGTTCATAGGCGGCGAGCCGATGAAGCTGGCGACAAACAAACTTGCCGGTCGATCGTAGACCGCCACCGGCGTGCCGACCTGTTCGACAAGCCCGCCGTTCATCACCACCAGCCGGTCTGCAAGGGTCATCGCTTCAAGCTGGTCGTGCGTGACGTAGATGCTGGTGGTCTTCAGACGCCGTTGCAGCCGGCGAATTTCGACGCGCATCTGCACCCGCAATTTGGCATCGAGATTGGAGAGCGGCTCGTCGAACAGAAAGGCGGCCGGCTCGCGGACGATGGCGCGTCCCATCGCCACACGCTGGCGCTGTCCTCCCGAGAGTTCGCGCGGCTTGCGATCCAACATCGGTCCGATTTCGAGGATCTCGGCGGCCTCCGCCACGCGGCGGTTGATTTCCGCCCGTTCGGTGCCGCGGTTTTTCAAACCATATTCGAGATTTCCGCGCACGGTCATATGCGGATAAAGCGCATAATTTTGAAAGACCATCGCAATGTCGCGGTCGGCCGGCTCCGCCTTGTTGACATTGCGGCCGGCAATCTCGACATCGCCTTCGCTGATCGTTTCCAGCCCGGCGACCATGCGAAGCAGGGTTGATTTGCCGCAGCCGGAGGGTCCGACGAGCACGATCAGTTCGCCATCTGCGACCGACAGGTTGATGCCTTTGACAGCCGGAACGGCACCATAGTTCTTCTTGACGTCGATGATATTGATCGTGGCCATTTCATTTCTCCGTTTCGACCAGGCCTTTGACAAAAAGGCGTTGCATGGCGACGATGACGAGGACGGGTGGCAGGGCGGCCAGAATGACCGCTGCCATCACGAGGTTCCAGCGCGGCACTGCATCGGCAACCGCTGCCATGCGCTGAATTCCCATGACGACGGTATAGAAGCTCTGATCGGTGGTGATGATGAGCGGCCAGAGATACTGGTTCCAGCCGAGCACGAAGAGGATGATGAACAGGGCGGCGATATTGGTGATCGACAGCGGCAGCAGAATATCGCGGAAGAACTTCATCGGCCCTGCCCCGTCGACACGCGCGGCCTCCATCAATTCGTCGGGCACCGTCAGAAAGAACTGGCGAAACAGGAAGGTCGCCGTTGCCGAGGCCATCAACGGAATGATGAGGCCGCCGTAATTGTTCAGCATTCCGAGGTCGGCGACGACCTTGTAGGTCGGCACGATGCGCACCTCGACCGGCAGCATCAGCGTGATGAAGATCATCCAGAATGCCAGGGTCCGGAACGGAAACCGGAAATAGACGATGGCAAAGGCCGAAAGGATCGAGATGGCGATCTTCCCAACGGCGACGCCGACCGCCATGATCAGCGAGTTGATCATCATCGGCCCGATCGGCGGCGCTCCCGAGCTTGTCATTCCCGACGACAGCATCGTCGAATAGTTCTCGATGATGTGGCTTCCCGGGGTCAGCGGCACGACGCCCGACAAGAAGTCATTGGGCCCGTGGCTCGATGCGATGAAAGCGACGTAAACGGGAAACACCACGATCGTGACACCGAGGATCAGCACAAGATGGGCCAGGAAATTTAGAAAAGGGCGATTTTCAACCATCCTCGGGCTCCCTCAATATTGCACGCGGCGTTCGATGAAGCGGAACTGCACCGCCGTCAGGGCGATGACGATCACCATCAGAATGACGGACTGCGCCGCCGACGAGCCTAGATTCAGCCCGATGAAACCGTCGAAATAGACCTTGTAGACCAGGATCTCGGTTGCGCGCGCCGGCCCGCCCTGGGTGGTGGCATGAACGATGCCGAACGTATCGAACATCGCGTAAACGATATTGATGACGATCAGATAGAAGGTCGTCGGCGAGATCAGCGGGAAGACGATCGTCCAGAAACGCTTGGTAGGCCCGGCCCCATCGATGGCGCCGGCTTCCTGAAGCGAGCGGGGCACGGATTGCAGCGCCGCCAGGAAAAACAGGAAGTTATAGGATATCTGTTTCCAGGTGGCGGCGATCACGATCAGGATCATCGCATCGCCGGGATTGATCAGATGGTTCCAATCGACGCCCATCGACCGCAGCATATAGGCGACGATGCCGATCGACGGATTGAACATGAACCACCAGAGAATACCGGCAATCGCCGGGGCGACGGCATAGGGCCAAATCAGCAGGGTCGAATAAATTCGGGAGGTGCGGAGCACGCGCATTGCCGCGGCCGCCAGGAGCAGCGCGATCGACGTCGACAGCACCGTCACCAGAATGGCGAAGATCAGCGTGTGGCCGAAGGCATTGATATAGATCGGATCGGCGAAAAGCCGCCGGTAGTTTTCGAACCAGACGAAGTTCGTTTTGAAACCGAAGGCATCCTCGCGCAGGAAGGATTGCCAGAAGGCCGTTGCCGCAGGCCAGAGAAAGAATACCACGGTCACGAAAATCTGGGGAGCAATGAGCAGGTAAGGCAAAAACTTGTTGGGAAATACGGTCCGTTTGGTTTGCATGAGCCCTCACACTGACGGATGGGAAACGGGGGCCGGTCTTTCGCCAGCCCCCGTCGCGGTGCCCATTAGTTGGCGGACTCGAAATCGCGAAGCTGTTCGTTGCCGCGTGCGACGACGGAATCGACCGCTTCCTTCGCCGTCTTCTTTCCACCCAGCAAAGCGGCAAACTCATCGTCGATGATGCCGCGCACCTGGACGTAATTGCCGAAGCGGATGCCCTTGGAATTGTCGGTGGGCGTCACCCGCGTCAGCTGTTTGATGCCGATGTCGGCGCCGGGGTTTTTCTCATAATAGCCCTGGTCCTGGCCGAGCTTATAGGCAGCTTCGGTGATCGGCAGGTAGCCGGAGAACTGATGCCAGTCGGCCTGAACTTCCGGCTTCTGCAGGTAGGTGAAGAATTTCGCCACACCCTTGTATTCCTCTTCCGGACGACCTTTCAGCGTCCAGAGGGTGGCGCCGCCGATGATCGAATTGAGCGGCTGCTTGATGACGTCATCGTAGAAAGGAAGCGGCGCAAAACCGACCTTGAAGCCTTTGGCGTTATTGATGACGCCGGCCCGGCCGGCCGACGAGTTCATATACATCGCGCATTCCTGCGAATAGAACATCGGAGGCGCGTTGTCGCCGCCGACAGGCCCGCCGAATTTGAACAGACCTTCCTCCTGCCACTTCTTCAAATTGTCCCAATGGCGGATCGTCAAATCGTTGTTGAAGGTGAATTCGGCGTCCAGGCCACCAAAGCCGTTGGCCTTGGTGGAATAGGGCTTGTCATGCAGGGCATTGAGATTTTCGGTCTGGATCCAGGAGATCCAGGCGCTGGTGAAGCCGCATTTGGCCGCACCCGATTTCATGATGGTCCACGAGAAGGATTCCACCTCCGCCCATGTTTTCGGCGGCGTTTCCGGATCGAGCCCGGCCTTCTTGAAGACGTCCTTGTTGTAATACATGATCGGCGTCGAGGAATTGAAGGGCAGCGATAGGACATTGCCGCTGGTGTCCGAGTAATAACCGACGACCGGCGCGATGAATTTGCTCTGGTCCCAGGCCTCGCCTTCGTCTTTCATCAGCTGGTAAACCGGATAGACCGCACCCTGTGCGGCCATCATCGTGCCGGTGCCGACTTCATAGACCTGGACGATTGCCGGCTGCTGCTTGGCACGAAACGCAGCGATCGCGCCGGTCAGCGTCTCGTCATAGGTGCCCTTATAGACCGGCACGATCTCATACTCGGACTGAGATGCGTTGAAGCCTTTGGCGATCTGTTCAAGCTTCGCGCCATTCTCGCCGCCCATCGCATGCCACCACTGGATCTTCGTGGCGGCCATGGCCGGGACGGATAAGGACAGGCTGGTCAATCCTGCGGACAGGAAAAAAGCGATCTTGTTCATCTTCACTCCCATTGCTTTCGGTCCGCAGCCTCCCGCTCCAGACGTCCGGCAATGGTAACAGCCATAGTTCACTTTGCAATAATGAAATGTTCAAATGAACATTTGCCCGAAAGCAGCAGGACAGCGCAATCGACGGATTGCGATTTCTGTCAATGACTTCCCTTCTCCGGTCTCGCGGCTTTCCATGGCAGCCATCGTGCTTTATGACGATTTTGTGACAGTCCATGGAGTGCCGATGTTAAGCTGGTTTCGAAAACTCATGCCGCGCGAAGATCGATTCTTCGATCTCTTCGCTCAACACTCAAAAACCGTCGTCGGTGCGGCCGAAGCGCTCAACGAACTTTTGAGCGGCACGGACATCGAAGGCCATTGCGCCCGGATCGTTCAATTGGAGGATGAAGCGGACGAGATTACCCGCCAAGTGCTGCTTGCCGTGCGCCGCAGTTTTGTTACGCCCTTCGATCGCGGCGATATCAAGGATCTCATCCAGTCGATGGACGATGCGATCGACATGATGCAGAAAACCGTGAAGACCATCCGGCTGTTCGAGCAGAAAAGCTTCGACCCTGTGATGCAGGAAATGGGAAAGACGATCGTCCAGGCGGCACATCTGATAGCCGAAGCCCTTCCTCTTCTCGACCGGATCAGCACCAACGCTCCGCGTCTGTCCGCGCTCGCGGAAGAAGTGACACGCGTCGAGGGCCGGTCCGACGAGTTGCACGAGCAGGGCCTGAAGGATCTTTTCCGCCGCCACGGCGCCTCAAATGCGATGGCTTATCTTATCGGCAGCGAGATCTATGGCGAGCTTGAGAAGGTCGTCGACCGTTTCGAGGATGTCGCCAATGAAATCAGTGGCATCGTCATCGAGAACGTTTGATGGAAGCCACCCTCGCCCTTCCCCTTCTTGCCGCGCTCGTGGCTGTTGCCCTCTTCTTTGATTTTCTCAACGGCCTGCACGATGCCGCCAATTCTATCGCCACGATCGTGTCGACACGGGTGCTGCGCCCGCAATATGCGGTGTTTTGGGCGGCTTTCTTCAATTTTATCGCCTTCTTATTCTTTGGTCTGCACGTCGCAGAAACGCTCGGGACCGGCATTATCGATCCGGCCATCGTCACGCCGCAGGTCATCTTCGCGGCGCTGGTGGGCGCGATCGTCTGGAACATCGTCACCTGGGTCTTCGGTATCCCTTCGAGCTCATCGCATGCGCTGGTCGGCGGGTTGGTCGGTGCCGGTCTGATGAAGACAGGTTTCAGTTCGATCGTCTGGAGCGGATTGTTGAAAACGGCCGGCGCCATCGTGATGTCGCCGGCGATCGGATTTTTCCTTGCACTGCTGCTCATCCTGATCGTCTCGTGGATCTTCGTGCGGCAGACGCCTTTCGCTGTCGATCGGACATTCCGGATCTTGCAGTTTGTCTCCGCCTCCCTCTATTCCCTCGGCCACGGCGGCAACGACGCTCAAAAGACGATGGGCATCATTGCCGTGTTGCTCTATTCGCAGGGATATCTGGCCGGCGGCTTCCATGTGCCGCTCTGGGTCGTTCTCTCATGCCAGAGCGCAATGGCGCTCGGGACGCTTTGCGGCGGCTGGCGGATCGTCCATACCATGGGATCGAAGATCACGCGGCTCAACCCAATGCAGGGCTTCTGTGCCGAAACCGGCGGAGCCTTGACGCTGTTCGGCGCAACCTGGCTGGGCATCCCGGTCTCGACGACGCACACGATCACCGGCGCCATCATCGGCGTGGGTGCCGCCCGCCGGCTGTCAGCCGTTCGCTGGGGCTTGGCCGGCAATATCGTTATTGCCTGGGTCGTCACACTCCCGGCCGCCGCGACCATTTCAGCGCTGTGTTATTGGCTCTCGGACTTCTTCTAAGCCGCTTCACACTGCCGGGCGACAGGCATTAGCGATCTCTCATCTAGGTCGCCGGCGCGTCCCAGCCCCGCAGCGCATCGCAGACCTCCGCTCTGCTGGGCGCGCCGATACGGCCGCCGAAGACTTGGCATTTGAGCGCCGCCGCCATGGACGAGAAGCGCATCGTCTCGGCGATCGGCGCGCCTTCTGCGATGGCCAGAGCGAAAGCTCCATGGAAAATATCGCCTGCCGCGAGCGTATCAACGGCCCTCACCATGGGAGCAGCAAGATGGAAGACTTCGCCGGCTCGGTCGTCGAACCAGAACGAACCGTTTTCCCCTGATGTGACGCTGATAAAGGCGTGCTCGAACTTTCGCTTCAAAAGGCCGACGGCCTTCGCCGGCTCGGCGGTTCCGGTCAGGCGCTCGGCGGCCGGCTGCGAGAACACGATGTGGCTGGCCGCCGGCGCCAGCATCTCGATCACGCCGTCGCCGGCAACGTCGCCATCGAGAATGGCCGGCTTGCCCGCCTCTCCGGCTGCGAGCAGCGTCCGCAATGCCAGCTTCGGCCAGCGGACGTCGACCAGAACCGCATCGAAAGCAGACACGTCCTGTTTTGTCACCGGCTTGACCGTCTCGTGCAGGGCAGCATCGTAAAAGGGCACGATCAAGCGCTCGCCCTGATCATCGACAAGGATCGTCGAGACGGCCGAGCGGGCGCCTGCCACACGGACCATGCCGCTCGTATGGATACCACTGTTGCCGAGGTCGGCAATGATGCGTACGCCGGTGGCATCATCCCCGACCGCACCCCAGAGGCTGGCATTGCCACCCAGCCGAGCGACCGCAAAGGCCGCGCTCGACGCCATGCCTTCGGCGACCTGCAGCATATCGTAGGGGAGAATTTTTCCCTGGCCGGTCGGCAGCGCGCGCACACGAAACAGCGTGTCCAGCACCGCAGCGCCGACGCACAAAACGCTGCGCGGCGGAGAGCATGATGCCGAAAAGTATGAGCGGTTTTCGGACGGCATCATGCTCTAACTCTTTAATTGAGAACAGGATTCAGATTTTAGGCCAACCGAGCCTAAAATCATCCTGATCAGGCAGGCGGGTCGAAGGCAGGAGACGTCGTTAAAACCGTCGTCTCAGTTGCTCACTTGACGGCTCCGGCCGTCAGTCCCGCTACGATCTGCCGTTGCGCAAACACCGTCAAGATCAGCACCGGCAGAGTGACGATCAGCGCCGCAGCGGCAAGCGGCCCCCAACTGACCTGTTCGAACGAAAGCATATTGTAGACCGCGACCGGAAGCGTGCGCGTCTCGCGGCTGGCGAGCACGATGCCGAAGACGAAATTATTCCAGGAGAAGATGACCGACAGGATGAAGGCGACGACAATGCCGGGTTTGGCGATCGGCAAAGCAACCAGGCGGAAAATCTGCCAGGGCGTCGCGCCGTCGATGCTCGCAGCCTCTTCCAACTCCATCGGCGTCGTTTCGAAATAGCCGATCATGATCCAGACGACGATCGGCACGGTGACGACGAGATGAATGATGATCTGCGGCACCAGCGTGCCGAGCAGGTTGAGCCACTGGAACAGCAGGAAAAGCGGAATGAGGAAGGAAAGGCCGGGCGTCATGCGCGCGATCATGATGACCATCGCCGACTTCTCGGCCTTTAGCCGTGCGATGCCGTAACCGGCGGGCACGCCGATCAGCAGCGCCAGAAGCGTGGCGGCACCGGTCACCAGCACCGAATTCCACAGATAGAGGAAGAAGTTGTTCTCCTCGAAAACCTTCACATAATTCGTCCAGGCGAAACGCTCCGGAATAAAGATCGGCGGATAGGCGCCGTTGTCGATCTCATATTTCAGCGACAGCGAGATCATCCAGAGGAAGAACAGGACGACCGGCGAGATCATCACCAGGGCAACGAACAGCAGTCCGATGCGATCGAGTGTCTTGCGTTTCATCAGCGAGCCTCCCCATCGGACCAGTTCGCACGCTGCCGCAGCATCAGAAGGACGAAGGAAAGCAGCACGATGAGGATGAAGAACACCACCGCCATGGCCGAGCCATATCCGATATCGTAATAGGCGAAAGCGGTGTTGTAGAGATAGATATTGATCGTTTCCGACGCCGTGCCCGGGCCGCCCTGAGTCATGGCATAGATGATGTCGAAGCTTTTGACCGCATCGATGCTGCGGATAATCACGGCGATCATCAGGAAGGGTGCGATCATCGGCAGCGTCAGATAGCGGAATTTCTGCCAGACATTGGCGCCGTCGATCTCGGCACTTTCATAGGGCTCGCGCGGAACCGCCGCCAGGCCGCCGAGCACGATCAGCATGATAAGCGGCGTCCATTGCCAGGTCTCGACCAGCACCAGCGACGGGATGACGCTGCCCTGATTGTAGATCCACTCCTGCGGACCGATGCCGATGAAGGAAAGAAGATAATTGAGCACGCCGAGCTGCGGATGGAACATCATGGTCCAGACCAGGGCGATGGCGACCGGTGTCGCCATCATCGGCATCACGAATATGCCGCGCAGAAGGCCGCGCAGCGGAAACTGTGCATCGAAAATCAGCGCCGCCAGCGTTCCCAGGAAAAGCGGCGCCACCACGGAGAGCGTCGTATAGAGCACCGTATGCCACAGCGACTCCCAGAAGCGCATGTCCACGGCCAGCCGGGCATAGTTGTCCAGCCCGGCAAAGACCTGGGACTGGCCGAGCGTCCAGCTGTTGACGCTCATCCAAAGGGTAAACACCCATGGAAAAACGATGACGGCCGCAATGACGATCAGCGCCGGGATGACGAAGGGCCAGTAGTTGGGAGCAACGCGACCCGCGTTGCTCCTTGCCTTCGAGGCTGCCTTGGCGGCTGCGGCCGTTTCGATGCTTGCCGAGGTCATTATCCCTCGCTTTTCGCCAGGACGGGCTCGAACTGCGCCGTCGCGGCCTTGAGTTCGGCTTCCGGATCGGCGCCGCCGATCATGTTGGTGAGACCGACGCCATAGATGTCGCGGAATTCGGTGACCGGAATGATGACCGGCAGCGCCAGCTGCGAGATCTTGCCGGAACCGACAACGGCATCGAGCCATGCGCCGGGCATCTTGACGCCTTCGCGGACCTTCGCATCCTCGAGCACGGACTGGCGGAAAGGAACGCCGGCGCCGGCCTGCAGCAGACGGGCACCCATCTCATGCGAGATCGCCCATTGGCAGAAGAGGTAAGCCGCTTCCTTTTTCTGGCTTGCAGCGACGACACCAAGCCCGTCGCCGAAGGTACCGGCAGCCTGTGCCTTCGGGCCTTTCGGCATGATGCCGTAACCGACCTGGCCGACGACGCGCGATTTTTCCGGATTTTCGATCGGCGGCGCAAAGCCGACGCCATCCAGCCACATGCCGATCTTGCCCTGCAGGAAGGCCGACTGGGCCTCGGCCCAGTTGAAGCCGGAGACGCCGGGAGGGGCGGTCTTGGTCATCAGCCTCTGGTAAAGCTTGGCGGCATCGACCGCTTCCGGCGAAGTCGTGCGCAGCTTGCCATCGGGGCCGAGCGGGCTCGAACCATAACCGAGCAGCAGCGATGTCCAGACCGGCGTATTGGCGTTTTTCAGGCCGCGGGCGACGAAGCCGTAGGTGTTGGTCGACGGATCGGTAAGTGCTTCGGCCGCACTTGCCAGCTCTTCGAACGTCGTCGGGTAGGAAAGCCCCTTCTTCTCGAACAGCGCCTTGTTCCAGTAGATGATCCAGTAATCGACCGAGAAGGGAAGAGAACGCAGGACGCCGCCGGCGTCCTTGGCGAAGGCGAGGCCGGCTTCGGCGAAATCACCTTCCGTCAGGGATGGGTCGGTCAGCGCCGGATCCTTGAGGAAACCGCCGATATCGGCAAGCCAGCCGCCCTTTTCGAACTGCCGCTTTTGGACGTGATAGCTCATATGCACGACGTCGAAGCTCGGTTTTCCCGAGCTGAGCTCGATGGTCGTCTTCTGGCGCTGCTGCTGCTCGGGCGTCGCTTCGGCGTTGACCTTGATGCCGGTGAGCGCCTCGAATTCGGGCAGATACTTCAGAAGTATTTCGCTGCGCGGGCTCTTGACCAGATTGACCTCGAGCGTGGTGCCGGCGAAGCGCTTCCAGTCGACGGCAGCCGACGCCGAGCGCAGGCCGAGTATGCTGCTCGCCCCGAAAGCGGCCGTGCCCGCGAGAAAGCCGCGTCTCGTCGTATTCAAAAAAGATGGCATGGTATTCCTCCTCTTTTTGCCGGCGGTCTCCTCACCTCCGGCTGATTATTCCCGGTTATATCCTCAGCGCACGATCCCTTGCACCGTTGATGTGTGCGACAAGGCTGTTGACGGCGTCCTCCGCCGATCGTCGTTCGATCGCTTCGAGCACCTTCAGATGCTCGCCCATGACAGGCCCGACGTGACCCTCGATGCGAAACCGATCCTGGCTGATCAGCCGCATCTTGATCGAGTTTACCCGGTAGGCATTCGAAATGATGGTATTGCCAAGCGCATCGATAAAGGCGTCATGCATGCCCCAGTCGACGGCTTGCGCGCGCAGTTCCAGTTCATGCGAGCCATCGCCGCTTCGAATGGCATCGGCAATATCGCGATGCTGCTTCAAAAGCCCGGCGATCGTCTCGTCCGACGCAGACCGGGTGAAGAGCGCCACCGCCTCCTTCTCCAGGAACACGCGCAGTTGAAACGCCTCACGGATGAGATTGAGATCGATGTGAGCGATCTGCAACCCCCGCTGCGGCACCGTCTTGATCAGCCCCTCGGCTTCAAGCCTGGGGATGAGCTCACGGATGGCGCCGAGCGTCAATCCGGTCAGCTCCACGAGACGGCGCTGCGACACGAACTGGCCGGGGCGCACATCACGCGCAAGAAGATGGCGCGTGAAGCTCGCATACGCCTTTTCCCGCAGCGTCGGCTGCTCGTCCATTCCGTCCATCGCCTCTTCCCGCAGCATGCCCGACTATGTCGCTTTCGACTGGAAAAGCTTATCGAAAGCCATAACGAGTTGCGCCTGCCCTTCGCCGGATATTGAACCGAGCGGTGGGCGAACCGCAAGCCAGATCTCCTCCGACATCACGTGTGCCACCATCGCCTTCACGGCCGGGACGACAGGATATTTCAGCAGTTCGGCCACGAACCCCTCGATGCGGGGGTCGTCCTTGCCTTCTTCGGCCATCAGCTTGACGTCGCGGGGCACAAAATTGGCCATCCCGGAGATTGCCCCCTGGCCGCCGAGCCGCACGCCCTTGGCGAGATGCCGTTCATCACCCACCAGGATGATGAGATCGCTATGCGCCTTGAGCAGGCTTTCGGTATACAGCCAGTCGCCGGAAGAATCCTTGACGCCTGTGACGATATTGGGGAAGGCGGTCCGCAGCCTTCCGATCAGCGACACGGTCAGCGGAACCATGGTGAGGGAAGGAAGGTTGTAGACGATGATATCCCGCGCCTTGTCGCCCAATATGGCGAATACCGCCGAAAACCACTGGAAGACACCGTCGTCGCTGACGTTCTTGAAATAGGACGGCGGGGCAAGAAGGATATTGCGAACACCCTTGGAAAGAGCGTGATCGGCCTGCATCGCCGCATCCTCGGCGGCGTCGACCAGTACGCCGACGATGATCTTTTCCGCCGCGATCCCGGCATCGAGGAAGGCCGCAAAGACGCGGTCGCGTTCCCGGCTGCCGATCGAGGAGCCTTCACCCGTCGTCCCGAACAGCGTGACGCTGGAGCATCCGGCAGCAAGGCATCGCCTCGCCTGCGCGATCATAACCTCAATCGCTATATCGCCATTGCCGTCAAACGGCGTGGCGAGAGCGACTGACAGCCCGAACTTCTGGGTCAAATATATCCCTCCCAATTATTGGGATTGATGTAGCAGAGTAACATGTTAGCTGTAAAGAGATGATTGCAGGCTGGCATTAGGTTCTCCCTTAACCGGCGCGCCTTGCAGTCGGCCCATTTGCCCGCGCGAGCGCCATCAGCATCGGCCCGATCGCGAACTCGCCTCTTTCGGTCCTACGGGTGAGATCTCTGAGATAACCACCGGGCGAATTGATATGCCCTCCCCTTTCCAGAATGCAGGCGATGACGGTCGCGGCATTTTCCGGGCCCATGCCGGAGCAAGCCTCCTCATAGGCCGAGGGGCTGACGCCGAGCATCGAGCGCACGATGACCGCGGCGGACATCAGATCTCGCCAATTGCCGATTGTTCCGCCCGGCCCATAGTCGAGGATTTGGGGGCAGGCTTGGAGAACAAGGGCGAGCGGGAAGGATTTCAGACCTGGGCCTGACACCGGAGCTGCCTTGCCAATCATTCCAGCCGACGGCTTGAGTGGCCTCGGCCTTTGCTTACCCGGCGGTTCGGCCATAGCCTCGTTGTATGTCGCTGCCTTTTCGCCCTGCTTCGTTTCGAAGCTTGGTTCAAGTTCATAAGTTGAGTCGGGGTTTGAATTCTGTTTGTGACGCTCAATCTGAGACTCATTGGCGTCTATTTTTTGTCTTTTAATCTGCCTTTCCAGCAAGTTGACGGCTTCGTCCCGCAGCAGGGCCATCTCGTCGAGCAGCGATGCCAGCGCTTCGATGCTCGCCACGCGGGGGATCCTGGCGACGATCGCACGAAACATTACCGTCATCTGCTCCCAGTCGCCTGGAACCGCTTCTTCGATCGCCGTTGAAATCAGCTTGGAAATGTCTCGCCGACAAACCGTCAGCCGTTCCCGGGTTGCTCTCAGCAGTTCCCGGTCGGCAATCGTTTGGGCGGCAAGGCCTTCGATCTCGGCCGCACGGGCAAGCAGCGGCGCGACGCTGAAGCCGAAAGCTTCGCCGATGGCGCCAGCCCTGTCGCGGCGGGCATAACGCTTTCCATTCGGGCTGTCCTTGCGCAGGATCAGGCCAGCCTCGACCAGCACGGCCAGATGCCGCCGGAGTGTGGCCGGCGTCATGCCGCGGGCGCGGAGCGAAAGCTGCGCGTTCGAAGGAAAGACGATCAGGCCTTTTTCCTCGGAAATCTCGTCATCGGGATAGAAAGTCAACAGCGCGTCGAGCACCGTCAGCGCCCGATCGGTCACGCCGAGCGCCGGTCTCGCTTCGCAGATTGCCCTGAACAGCTTCCACTTGCTGCGTTTCATCCCCGGCTCGATGGTCTCGGCCAGTTGCTGGCTTGCCAGCATGCCAAGCGACATCGGCCGCCGCCCAAAGGGCGTCGTCACATATCCACTCTCCATTTGCCGTCACCTTCGCTCAGGCAAAAGAAAACCATCCACCAATTTGGTGCCTAAGACGCTTGACTGTGATTCGTGGAAATGCGATTCTCGATGTGCTTAAGATCTGAGAAGGGCTTCCACGACGCCGTCGTTGGGGGCCTTTTTCTTTTGCGCGCTACGCTCCTCTGTCCTTGTTGAATTCCTGGAACAGGCTCTGCAGCCGTTCCTGGACGAACTGATCGAAACCGGGTGCGGTCTTGCCGTCGAAGACGAAGGTCGCGCCTGACGCTGTCTTTTTGATCGTCACCGGCACGCCGCTGACCTGGGTCTTGGCAATCGCCGGCTTCGGCGCAGCTGTCCGCTGGGTTGCCAGCACAAATGCGCGATGAAACCGCTCGTCGCTTGGAATTTTTCGGGCGTCGTCCGCGGACAACTCGGCGATGATTTTCCCGATGTCGGCACCTTCAAGCCGCTCGCCCAGTTCCAGCCACCGCCGGCGGCCGATATCAGGAGCCGCGCCGATGGCGTTGATGAGATCAAGCGGCACCTGCCGTATGACGATCAACATCCTTGAAAGCGCCGCCTTGTCGACGGCGAGCGCCGCCATGATCACCTCGCGGCCGAAGCTGCGGTCTTCAAGCCTTGAGGCGAAGAGCGCGCGCTCGATATAGGAAAGATTGGTTCGGGCGCTGTTTTCCTGGCCTTGGCTGACGACCAGCTGACCATCGGTCAGGTCGCGGACGACCGCGCGCACCCTGATGCCGAGCTCCCTGGTGGCGGCCAGGCGACGATGTCCGTAGGCGACCTGGTAGCGTCCCCTGGTCTCGGGATGCGGGCGGACGAGGATCGGAACCTGCTGCCCATGCTCGCGGATCTGTTCGACAAGCTGTGCCAGCTCGGCCGCATCGATCGCCAATCTGTCGCTGACGAAGGACGCGTCGATCAGGCCGGTATCGAGTTCGACGATGGCCTGGCCGGCGGCGAGCTGCCGTTCCAGCTCACTCGCCCGCTCCATTTTTTCGGTAATGTTGCCGAGTGTCTTGGTAATGCCGCCGACCGGGGCCGCACTGCGCTCCTGAGGCACGAATCCCGCGATCGGGCGATTGTCGCGCGGTGCGACAGTTTCCACCCTGGCCGGGCTCGGGGCGGAGATTTCGATAAGATTCTTGCGCGCCATCTATCTACTTCCTCCCCCAGGTCGAGCGGATATGCGCCTCGATCTCGCTGTTCACGAGATTGAGCGACTCCAGCGCCCGGTCATAGGTGCCGCGGGTGAACTGCGACCGCTCCACCTCGTAAAGGGTCTGCTTGGTGACACCGGCGTCGGAGACCGCCGTCGACTTCACCATCGCATTGCGAAGCATCCGATTGCCGAAGATCGCCCGCATGAAGCCGGTCATCTGGCTTTGCGGCCCATCGTTCGGCTCGAACCGCGTCACCAGATAGCGCATCCAGTCATAGCTGGTGCGCCCGCCGGCCTTTTCGACCACCGACATCAATTCGCTCGTCATCGTCAGGAACTGCGACATCGACATGACATCGAGCATCTGCGGATGAACCGTGATCAGAACCGAGGTCGCTGCGCAGAGCGCCGACATCGTCAGGAAACCCAACTGCGGCGGGCAGTCGATGACAACGACGTCGTAAAGGCTTTCGATCTCCGTCAAGACCTCGCCGATGCGGGCAAAGAACATCGTCTCAGCCCTACCCGAAGACATCGCCTTCGGCGTCTCGTGCTCGAATTCCATCAGCTCGAGATTGCCGGGAATGAGATGCAGATTGGGCGTGTAGGTGGCGCGCACGATGTCGGCGATGGGACGCGGCTGCTCGTAGCGGATCGAGCCATAGATCGTTTCGCCCTCGCCGACGTCGAATTCCGGCTGATGGCCGAACAAGGCGGACAGGGAAGCCTGCGGGTCGAGATCGACGGCGAGCACGCGGTAACCCCTCAGCGCCATGAACTGGGCCAGATGGGCCGCGGTCGTGGTCTTGCCGGACCCCCCCTTGAAATTCATGACGGAGACGATCTGGAGCTTTTCCCCCGGCCTTCGAGCCGGCACATATTTCGGCGTTCCATTTCGCTCGTCGAGGACCCGGCGAATCCGGTCCATATCGATTGCGCTGTAGAGCCGCCGTCCGTTTGCCAACGGATCGGGCCCGTGGCCGTCGGCGGCCACCTGCCGGAGATAACCTTCACCGATGCCGATGAAGGCCGCCGCTTCCGCCGGCGAAAATGTTCTGATGGTCTTTTGGGAAAGCGGCGGGAAGATTTTTGCCTGGTGCTGCTGAAGTTGATAGGACAACTCCTTCGCATCTGTTGCCAGAAGCGAAGGGAGATGCTCTTGATCGTCCTGAAGAGCAAGACTCGGCTGCATGATCTATTTCCCAAATAACTGCGCAATTTTGAACGAAAGCGCTTCAGTTGCGCAGTTACTATATGCCGCGATTCGTGACCGAATTACAAATGCTTAACCAAAAGGCGGGTCGAGGCATACGAAACAGTCGCGGGAATTTGGCGTTCTCGCCGACCAATCGGCAGGTGATTCGCACCCGCCCGGGCTACTGACGAGCAAGGCCGCGGCCCTCGTTATGCACATGAAATTCATTGAATTTTATGTGGTGCCGCCGGCGGGACGGAAAGGTTTTGCCTGACTATCTGCGGTCGTCTTTCAGGTCGTTGCTGCCGTTGATCACGAGCAGCCCGTCGGATGCTTTGTCCGGTTTGAATATTCCCATGCTTTCCATCTTGCCGCTCGCGTCGGTCAGGTCGAGACGATAGCCGGAAGCCTGTAGCGTCCGCTGGCGCCCGGCCGTTTGCCGGACGTAGTGACGCCCGATGATCTCGCGCCATCACCCGCCTTGGCTTTAGGGATGGAACTTACGCGTCGCCTAACAGTCGCGAAAGCGTCTTGGCGTTCTTGAGGGCGTTGGCGTCTCTGTCGTTGTTGAAGTAGGCCCAAACGGTCTTCGCACCACTGCTCTTTATTCGGTCGGCCCAGACTGACAGTTCGGCTTCGCTGTAATCGTGGCGGTACCATTTCGTGGTCCCATGAAAGCGAACATAAATATCGTCTGCGGTCTTCACCAATTCATCCGGAAGACGCGGCCCGCTACATGAGCAGAAGATCGCACCGGCCGCTTCAAACTGGCGGAACACCTCATCGTTCCACCAACTTTTGTGGCGGAATTCAACGACATTCCGGCGGCACGGATCGAGCTGCCGAAGGATTAGGTCCAGAGTGTCGGGGGAATAGCGGACGCTTGGCGGCAGCTGGAAGAGGAAGCACCCCATGCGCTCACCGAGCATATCCGCGACATAACCGAAATCTCTGATCAATTCCCCGCAATCTTCGAAACGCCTGATATGCGTAATGAGCTCGCACACCTTGATCGTATAGACGAAATCGCCGTTCACCTGGCGAAGCCAGGTTTTGACCGCGGCGACTGTCGGCCACGAATAGAACGGAGCGTTCAGCTCGACCGTCTTAAACTCTCGTTCGTAAAACGAGAACCATTGATTTCGAGGAGCATCGGCCGGATAAAACAGACCCTGCCAGTGCCAGTAATACCAGCCCGAGCAGCCGATATTGAGCCTGCGCTTACCTTCGCACGCGGATGCCGCTACCTCTCGCTGCTCCGATTTGAGCCGGGCTTCGTGCATCTTCGCAGCACGTTCGACGTTGGCCTCGCGCTGCTTGCGACGCCGCTCTTCCCGCCGCGCCTTCCGCCTCTCCCGGTCATCCGTCGACATCTCCGGCACGTCAAAGCTTCCATGTGTATGGCCGGCTTCAAACATCCCTAGTGTGCATGGCGACGAACCGGCCGGCAGTAGCCTCGATTGCAGGTGTTCAACTTCGAAGGAAACCATCTGTTCCGCAGAGACCGCGGCGACACCGCCCGGATAGAGCCTGAAGCATGAACCACGTTCAGCACCTGTGCAAAAAGCCCGACGTCCTGCGCGTTGTCAGTGCCTTGCCACGGTGCACCACGACCGGACCAGGGGTCGATCCGATCGCGGAACCGCAGCGCATGTCGCCTATTTGTTGGACGCGGCGTCTTCGATGACCTTCGCAACTCGATCGGGATGAGAGACCATGACGACGTGGGACGCCCCTTTCACCACAACCGTCTCTTTCGAGCCAGCTCGTTCCGCCATCCATGCCAGCGCTGCCGGCGGTATGTTTTTATCCGCGTCGCCGTAGACAAACCAGGAAGGGATATTCTTCCAGCTCGCCGAAGCTGATGCCTCGCCAAGAGCCTTGTCAGTGACAGGACGCTGTGTCGCGGCCATGAGCTTGCCTTCTGCCTTCGACACATCTGCAGCGAATTGATCGTGAAACTCACTCTGCTTGATGTACAGGTCCTTTACTCCACCATCCAACAGCACGGGTTCCGCAAGGGTGGGTGCGAGCGTACTTCCCGGAAACTTACCTGAAAGCGCGATCGCAGTTTCTCCAACATCCGGTGCGAAGGCGGCGACAAAAACGGGCGATTTGACGTTCGCGCTACCTGCTGCTGCCTCGTTGATCACTGAGCCACCGTAGGAGTGACCCACTAGTACTACGTCGGTCTTCAACCCGGCGACCACTTTGCGCACATAATCGCCATCGGTCGTCACGCTTCGAAGCGGATTAGCGACCGCCACCACGGGATATCCATCCTTTTCCAGCCGTGTGATCACGCCATTCCAGCTGGAGGCATCGGCAAACGCGCCGTGAACAAGGACGACCGTCGGCTTTTCGGCCGCGTTAGCATGCAAAAGGCCGGCTGCGGTCATTGCTGCGGCGGCGACAAACATCTTCAACATGATCTAGCTCCATTGCATCGTGTACGATTATTTTACGCACAATTATTCATAACGACAACCTCTAAATTCGGTGTTCACCTCGATTTGATATTGCCCCGGGTTCACGGGGCGATGTCAACTCCGTTCGATCTGTAAAAAACGTTCAAAGACGATCGCGCGGCGATAGATCCGGGCGGTCCAAGGTTTGGGGGGCTCAAGGAATTTCAGCGTCGATTTCTCTGCAGGCGAAACGAGGCCGATCGCCGGCAAAACTAAGCCGCCATCGATTGGTAGAGCCAGTCGGAGAGCTTCTCGGTCGCCAGCCGCGCGCCAGCGCCCGGAAGCAGTGCGGCATCGGTCAATTCGACGCCGAAATACGATGTGGACGGATCCGTTATCACCTGCCGTTCGTCTTCGTTGGCGGCGAGATAGATCCGGGCGACCTCATCGATGCCGAACTGCTCCGGGCCGGCGATTTCAACGATACCGCCCAAAGGCGTTGCGACGGTCAATTCGGCCAGAAAGGCGGCGACCTCCCCGGCTGCGACCGGCCTCATCAAGGCTGGCGGCAGTCGAACGACGTCGCCTTGCCCACCGATGTCGATCAATCCATTGATGAACTCGTAGAACTGCGTGGAGCGGAGGATCGTGTATGGGCGACTGGAAGCCTGGATAAGATTTTCCTGTACCATTTTGGCGTGAAAATAATCGCTTTCCACAAGCCGTGGCGTGCCGACGACGGAGAGGGCGAGATAGTGCCCGACTTCAGCCTCAGCGGCGGCGGCAAGCAGGTTCTTCGTCGACGCCTTGAAGAAATCCAGGGCCGCATTGTCGCCGAACGATGCGGCGTTGGTGACGTCGACGATGACGTCGGATCCCGCGATGGCCGCGGTGAGGCCTTTGCCGGTAACCGTATCGACGCCAAGCGACAAGGATGCGGCAGCAACCTCATGGCCCGACCGGCGCAGGCTTTCGCTGAGCCGTGTTCCGATGACCCCGCTTGCTCCCACCACGGAAATTTTCATGTCAGCATCCTCGCGATCGATTGGACCGACAATGACCGGAAAACCGAATCCCTTCCATCATGCGAGAGGGTTGGCGCCCTAGCCGGAGGTATAGCCGAGCAGACCGAAAGTTTAGGATGACCCACCGAGGAACGGGGTCGGTCGTCCGTTTCCTGTTTGTGCCGGAGATCCCGCGGCGGCGCAACGCTACCTCCGCGCAGTGCATGGATTTCCATGAGTTGCAGCTGTGGTGTGGCGGGGTTACGGTTCGAACATGAGTTCGCCGGCTCCGATATCAAAACAGAATGTTGTACCAAATGCTGACGATCCCCGGGCCTTGCCTGTCCGGAAGGAGCTGTTGATGATGAGCGTCTGGTCGCACCGCCCCCGAGCCCTGTATCTCGGGCTTTTCATCGCCGCCTATGTGCTCGCCTGCGGCTTTGCCCAGTCGCTCGCGATCGTGCCGGGAACGGGTATTTCCATCTGGCCCCCGGGCGGGCTTTTCATCGCCACGCTCATCCTCGCCCCCAGGCGCAGCTGGCCATGGTGGATATTGGGGGGCTGCCTGGCGGAGTTGCTCAGCAATGCCATCTGGTTTTACAGTCCGCTGCCTGCCGCCTTCCTGATCTATGTCGGCAACGCTCTTGAAGCGGTGGTCGCGGCATGGCTGATCAATCGTGTCTTGAAGCGCCCGGCACAGCTGGAAACCTTGCAGGAGGTTCTCGCATTCGTCGTGCTGGGCGCCGGCATTGCGCCGGTCGTGAGCGCGACGGTGGGAAGTGCGACGCTCGCCTGGTTCGGCATACAATCGCAATCCTTCGTGACGGCCTGGCCTCTCTGGTGGATCGGTGACGCAACCGGCGTTCTGATCGTCGCGCCGCTGGCGCTCGCCGTCTTCCACAACTGGCGCGGCAAGACCCGGCTCTCGGCCGCGCAATGGGTGGAGGCTGGCGTCCTTGGGCTGATTTTTCTCGGTGTCGCCGCCCTGTCGCTCAGCGGCTATCTTCCCTTCGCCTACATCATCATGCCGCCCCTTCTTTGGGCCGCGGTCCGCTTTGAGTTCAAGGGCGCCGCCATATCGCTGGCTCTCCTCGCCCTCATTACGGCCATCTTCACGATGACCGGCGCAGGCGAGTTCGTCGGCGATCCCGAGTCCCAGAAACACAAGCAGATCATGCTGCAGCTCTTTCTGGCCATCTCGGCATTTTCGGCGCTGATCGTTGCCGGCATATCCAGGCAACACCAGCTGGCCGTGCTGACATTGCGCCAAAGCGTGGAGACGCTGCGCGAGCGGGAGCAGGAGCTCTCGCAGCTTGTCGACATGGTTCCAAGCCACGTCTGGCGTCTGACACCCAAGGGCGAACCGACCTTCTTCAACCGACGGATGGTCGATTTCCTCGGATTCGATGTCGCGGATTCGGACGGGCCTGGCATGAGCCAGTTGGAGGCAGCCATTCATCCGGATGATGCAGCCGGCTTCACCCAGGCGCTCAACCATTGCCTCGCCACCGGCGAAAACTTCGCCATGCGATATCGGCTGCGCCGCGCTGATGGCGTCTATCACTGGATGTCGAGCCGCGCCGAGCCGATGCGGGATCAGGCCGGCAGCATTGTCCAGTGGTATGGTCTTTGCCACGACATCGACGATCAGGTCCGTGCCGAAGAGGCGGTACGCCGGAGCGAGCGAACGCTGCGGCAGATGATCGACGCAGTGCCGGTTCGCGTCTGGAGCGTGGAGCCGGCGAGTGGATCGGTCTATTTCAACAAACGCTATCAGGACCATTTCCGCGCGGTCATCGCCGATTTCGACGCCCGCGGCGAGCCGCGTATCGAAGAGCTGCTGCAGCAGCTGATCCATCCCGAAGACGCACCCGACGTCCAGCGCATGCTGCAGAATTGTTTCGAAAGCGGCGGCGGCACCGCGATGCGGTTTCGCTGGCGTGAAAAGGACGACGTCTACCGCTGGGCGGAGTGCAGGGTGGAACCCCGGCGCGACGACGACGGAAGGGTCGTGCAATGGTACGGTGTTTCTCTCGACATCGACGAGGAGGTGCGCGCGCTCGAGGCATTGCGTGATCGCGAGCGGGAACTGTCGCAGCTCGTGGACATGGTCCCGGTGCACATCGCCCGCATGGCGCCTGATGGCAAGCCGACCTTCTTCAGCAAGCGCACACTGCAATCCATTGGGGTTGATGACGTCGCAGCCTGGGACACGCCGGATATCAGCCGCTCGGCGGCGATCATCGGGGCAACCGTGCATCCAGAAGATGGGCCGCGCATGCGGGAGGTGCTCGCTCATGCGCTTGCGACCGGCGAGCCCTACACGATACGGTATCGCCGGCGTTGGGCGGACGGCGAATATCGCTGGATGGAAGGCCGCGCAGAGCCGTTGCGGGATCAGAATGGAGCGATCGTGCAATGGTATGCGGCTGCGATCGACATCGATGACGAGGTGCGTGCGCAACAGGCACTGCGTGAGCGGGAGCGCGAGCTGTCACAGCTCGTCGACATCGTTCCGAGCCTTCTCTGGCGCCTGAATGCAGAGGGCGAACCGACCTTCTTCAACAAGCGGCTGATCAATTTTCTCGGTCCCAATATCGCAGACGTGGGCAAGCCCGGCATGAAGCGGCTGTCCGCCATTATCGAAGCCGCCATCCATCCCGACGATGCGGAGAGCCTTGCCGGGGCGCTGAGGCATTCCTTCGCCACCGGCGAGCGCTTCTCGAAACAATATCGCCTGCGGCGCGCCGATGGCGTCTACCGCTGGGTCAGAGGCAGCGCCGAGCCGCTGCGGGACGAGAGCGGACAGATCATTCAGTGGTACGGCCTGACGCATGACATCGACGATCAGCTGCGCATCGAGGAGGAGCTGCGCGAGAGGGAGCGCTCGCTCTGGCAGATCGTCGAAACGCTGCCGGCAATGATCGATTGCGCAGCGCCCGATGGGGAGCCGGTATACCGTAACCCTCAGCTCCGCGATTTCCTCGGATATAAGCTCGAAGAGCTTGATGGAACCGGGAAAACCCGGCTGGACGGCACGCTGGATGCCGGCGTTCATCCCGACGACGTGGCGGGGGTCAAAGACAACTATGCCCATTCATTGCGCACCGGCGAGCCCTATGCGCGTCGGCATCGTCTGCGGCGGTTCGATGGCGAATATCGCTGGGTCGAGACGCGCGCTGCGCCGATGCGCAATGCCGAAGGCGTCATCGTCCAGTGGAATGTCATCTGCCTCGATATCGACGCAGAGGTTCGGGCGGAGGACGATCTGCGGCAAGCACGGGAAGGCCTGGCGCGGGCGAGCCAGGTAGCGAGCCTTGCCGAGCTTTCGGCCTCCATCGCCCATGAGGTGAACCAGCCGCTTGCGGCCGTCGTCGCAAACTCGCATGCCTGCCAGCGTTGGCTGATGGCGGAGCCCCCGAATATGGAGCGGGCGCAGAGGACCGTCGAGCGCATCATCCGCGATGCCAACTCGGCCGCCGACGTCGTCAGCCGCATCCGCGCCCTGTTCAAGCAGTCCGCAGACAGGAGAGTGCACACAACGCTCTCCAGCGTCATCGACGAAGCGCGCAACCTTATGGCCGACGAAGCGTCCCGGCGGCGCGCCAGGATGGACGTGGACGTCGATGGAAACCTTCCGTTCATAGCCATCGATCGCATCCAGATCCAGCAGGTTCTGATCAATCTCGTCCGCAACGGTATCGAGGCGATGGAGACCGTTTCCGGCGACAGGGTGATCAAAATGCGCGTGCGCCATATGGGGAATGCCGTCCAGACCGAGATCAGCGATCGCGGCCAGGGGATCGAGTTTCCCGAAAAGATGTTCGAGCCGTTCTTCACGACCAAAGAAAACGGCATGGGCATGGGTCTGGCGATCTGCCGCTCGATCGTCGAGCTGCACGGCGGACGCTTGTGGGCAGAGAAGAACAATCCGCACGGAGCGACGTTGATCTTCACATTGCCCATTGAAACAAAGGCGGCGTCATGACAGCCGATGACCATATCGTCTTCATCGTCGACGACGATGAACGCATCCGCGAAGCGCTCGGCGAGCTCATGGACTCGCACGGCATGCGCGCCATCGCCTTTGAATCGGCCGGCGATTACGTCAAAGCGGACAAGCCCGACGTGCCCGCCTGCCTCATCCTTGATATCGAGTTGCCCGATATCAACGGCCTCGATCTGCAGCGGCAGATCGCCGACAGGGACCATCCGCCGATCGTCTTCATTACCGGGCACGGCGACATTCCCTCCTCGGTGCGGGCGATCAAGCACGGCGCCGTGGATTTTCTGACCAAACCGTTCAGTGACGCGGATCTCCTGGCGGCAATCCAGGCAGCACTCGCCGAGGATCGGGCAAAGCGATCGGGACGCGCCGAACTCGACCTGCTGAAACGTCACTATCTCGACCTGACGCCGCGCGAGCGCGAAGTGCTGCCGCTCGTGGTCAGCGGCCTTCTCAACAAGCAGGCGGCAGCCGAACTCGGGATCAGCGAAGTCACGCTGCAGATCCATAGACGAAATGTGATGCAGAAAATGGCCGCGGCCTCGCTCGCCGATCTCGTGCGGATCGCGGAGAAACTGGAAATACCGATTACCCACTCGCGCCGGGTGGGGGGGAATTGAACATGACCGAGACAAGACATGTCGTCGCAATTGTCGATGACGATCCGAGACTGCTGGAATCGATGGGCGACCTGCTGGAATCGGCGGGTTACGTGGCCCGCGGCTTCCCGTCAGCGGGCTCGCTGCTCGTCAGCGGGCTGTCGGACTTCGACCTGCTCATCACCGATATCGGAATGCCCGGCATCGACGGCTTCGAGCTTCGTGACCTTGTGCGAAAATCACGTCCCGAGTTGCCGGTGTTCCTGATCACGGGCCGCCACGAAATCGCCGATCAGGGGCGCGCTCAGGGAGGCGGCGGTTTCTTCCGCAAGCCCTTCGATGCCCAGGCCCTGCTGGCGGCTATCGCCAATGCTTTACACCAATCGAGAGATGGAGGGTAACATGAGAGTTGACCAGCCGTTGCTGCGGAGATCGGCGCCGCCATCGTTGCAGGGCAAGTATGAAGAGGATCAGCCACTCATCATTATCGTCGATGACGACGCATCGGTTCGCGAGGCGCTGTCGGAGTTGATCCTCTCGGCGGGTTTTCAGTCGGTCAGTTTCGCCTCGACCCGCGAGTTGCTTGATGCCGATATCCTGGAAAACCCCGGCTGCCTGATCCTCGATGTGCGCATGCCCGGAGCAAGCGGCCTTCATCTGCAAAGCCATCTGGCCGAAAACGGCATTTCGAAACCGATCATTTTTCTGACCGGCCACGGCGATATTCCGATGACCGTCCAGGCGATGAAAGCGGGTGCCGTAGATTTTCTCACCAAGCCGGTGCGGGACCAGACGCTGCTCGACGCCATCACCGCGGCCATTGCGATGGATGCCGAACGACGGGCCGAAGCCGCAATCGCCAAACGCAATGTCAAACGCCTGGAGACGCTGACGCAGCGGGAGCGTGAAGTTCTGCACGAAGTGGCGCGCGGACGCCTCAACAAGCAGATCGCCTTCGATCTCGGCATCAGCGAAGTGACGGTCAAGCTGCATCGCAGCAACGTCATGCACAAGATGGAGGCCGCCTCGATCGGCGAACTGATCCGGGCCTGGGAGACGCTGCCGGCGCATATGCGGCAGGCTGGCGCGCGTTAATTTTATCAATTGCCTGTCCATTTGATGCGCGCCGTATCCGATTTGCGTCGAAAACGACGGTGCGGCGCCGGCAACGGGTTTCGCCTTGGCACCCATGCGTTATCTCTAAATTAAAGCTCGGGGATATGACCTCATGCCCGGCTTCAATTTCATAAAGGAGATCCGCCTGAACACTCCATCGCCAGCCGCACCTTCCCCTGGAACCAACGCTTTCGACATTGAAGCAAACTTCCTGTCGGCCATGGGGAACGCCAAACGGCTTCACATTCTGCATCTGTTGACCGAGGGAGAAGTGTCGGTGACCGTCCTGGCTGATGAAGTCGGATTGAGCCAATCCTCGACCTCTCAGCATCTGGCAATTCTTCGAGAACAAGGTCTCGTGCAGACGCGAAGGGCTGCCCAGACGATCTATTATTCCCTTCAATCCGGCACGGCAAAGACGATGCTCGACACACTGACCGACATCTTCGGATCGCGCCGTCGCGCCCCGGCAGACCGCGTCCGCGCCGGGCATCCGGCGAAATGACGAAGCCTTGCTCTTGCCCTCGTGATCGGTCTCCTATTCTGCCGAGGATAATCTTGCGGCCATTGGGTCGGACGCGTCGAACCCTGTTGGACGTTTGATGTAGGCCTCCTAGACCACGGTGTGATTTCGCCTCCATCGCGAATGGAGATAATGAACCACATCAGGAGTTGAACGGTCAGGAGGACGCGAGCATGGACGTATATGAGGCAGTCACAAGCCGACGATCGGTGCGCGGGTTCAAAGATAAGCCTGTGGCGAGGGAGATACTTGAGCGCGTGCTGGCCGCCGCGGCTTGGTCGCCCTCAGGATCGAACATCCAGCCGTGGAACACCTACGTAATGACCGGCGCGTCGCTGGCCGAGCTCAAGACATCAGCCGTCGAGCGCGTGGCCCACGGCGACGCCTGGGACAAACGGCAGTACGAGATGTATCCGGCGGCACTGAAGTCCCCGTACGGGGAGCGTCGCTCCGCCTTCGGCAAGGAGCGCTACAGCGCGCTCGGCATTGCGCGCGAGGATTGGGAGGCGCGCCAGCGGGCGGCAATCGCCAACTGGAACTGCTTCGGCGCGCCCGCCGCCCTGTTCTGCTATATCGACCGTGACCTCGGCCTGCCCCAATGGGCCGACGTCGGCATGTATCTGCAGACCGTCATGCTGCTGCTCCGCGCCGAAGGGCTGCACAGTTGTCCGCAAATGGCATGGTCACAGGTTCGCGAGACCGTCGCGGAGGCCTTGTCACCCCCGGACGGGCTCATCCTCTTCTGCGGCATGTCGATCGGGTACGAGGACCCCGCGGCAAGTTCTGCCCATACGGGCCGCGCCCCGCTCGCCGAGACGGTCACTTTCGTCGGCGATTAGTTGCTTATGCTTGAAGGACAAGAGAGGCCTCCTATCATTCCTGCGTGTACGTCCTTGCCACCGCGATACTGGAGAACGCCATGACCACACATAAAGTAGGCTATCTCATCGGCAGCCTCGCCAAGGGCTCGATCAATCGCAAGCTCGCCAAGGCGTTGGTGCGGTTCGCCCCGCCGGAACTTGAAATGTCGGAGATATCCTTCAAGGATCTGCCGCTCTACAGCTACGACTATGACCCCGACTATCCTCCGGCCGGCAAGGCATTCAAGGCTGATATCGCGGCCGTCGACGCCGTGCTGTTCGTCACGCCCGAATATAATCGATCCATACCCGGCGGGCTGAAAAATGCCATCGACTGGGCGAGCCGCCCCTATGGCACCAATTCGTTCACACGCAAGCCGTCGGCGGTTATCGGCACGTCGCCGGGCGCGATCGGCACCGCCGTCGCCCAGCAGAATTTGCGCAGCGTGCTGAGTTTCTGCAACTCTCCCCAGATGAATGCCCCGGAAGCCTACATCCAGTTCACACCGGGGCTGATCACCGATGACGGCGAGGTGACGAACGAGGCCACCGCGGATTTCCTTCGCAAGTTCATGCAGGATTTCCACGTCTTCATCGCAAGGGTTCGCTCGGTGCTGCCGAAAGATGCTTAGAGCATAAAAGAGACTGGCCGCTGCCATGTGGCAGCAGCCAGTTTTCGGCTTTCGAGTAACGTCTTTACGCGAAGGCGTAAGAGCCGTCCGGCCGCTTCGGCACGCGCCGCTGCCAGTGGATATAGCCTTCCTCCTGCATCGCCTTCTCGTCCATCTCGACGCCCCAGCCGGGCCGGTCGGGCCGCAGTTCCAGATAACCGTCCTTCGGCAGATAAGGATCGACGACGTAGCGGGTTTCGCCTTCCCGCTTTTCGATATCGTTGCCGCCATAGACATAGGCCTGGCCCTTCGGCAGCCGGTATTCGAGAATGCGGAAATTCTGCGCCGCGGCCGAGAAATGCACGTTGACGGCTGTCGCGAGCGGACCCATCGGGTTGTGCGGGGCAACGCCGACGAAGAAAGCTTCGGCAAGCGTGGCAATGCGGCGCATTTCGCTGATGCCGCCGACCACGCAGATATCTGGCTGGATGAGATCGGCGCCCTTGACCTGCAGCAGCCGCAGGAACTCGTTTCTGCTGTAGAGCGATTCACCGGTGGCGAGCACGCAGTTGAGCCCCTGTTTCAGATCGCCCCACGCCTCGATATTCTCGGGCCGCAGCGGTTCCTCGAAAAACAGCGGATCGTAAGGCGCCAGGGCATTGCCGAGCTGGCGCGCGGCGATCGGTTCGAAAATCTTGGCGTGAGCGTCGAAGGCGATCTCGTATTCGTCGTTGACCGTCTCGCGCAACGAGCGGAAATAATCCGCCGAGGCTTTGACGACATTGCCCCAGCGATTGGCGTGCATGTCGATCCGCCATGGGCTGAGCTTGAAGGCGGTGAACCCCCATCCCTCCTTCAGGCGATCGAACTCGTCGCGGGCGGCCGGCGCATCGGGCGCGGTGTAGACCCCGGCGTAGACCTTGATGCGGTCTCGCACCTCGCCGCCGAGCAGCTTGTAGACCGGGACGTTCGCCGCCTTGGCGGCCAGATCCCAAAGGCAGTGATCAAGTGCGGAGATGGCGGCAAGGCCGAGCGCGCCCGGCGGGAAGCGGCTTTGCTGGATCAGCAGGTTGACGAGATAGTCGACGCGTGTCGGATCCTGGCCGGCCACAAAGGCGTAGAGGTAATCGAGCAGCGGCGGCAGTGCCTTGTCGGGGCCGTGATTGTAGCATTCACCCCAGCCGGTCAGCCCGTCATCGGTATCGAGCGCGACGATCACGCGCGGACGGTCCTTGTCGCGGGTCATGAAAACCCGCATGCGGTCGATCTTCATCATTCTGTCCTTCTAGCGATTGAAATAGCTGCGGCGCGCCACACGCGTCTGCACGTAGACATGCTCGTTGTCGGTTCCGGGATTGTAGGCGCGGGCCGCTTGCGGCACCGAGAGATTGCCGGCGCTCGGGAATCGCGCCACGAATTCTTCGTCGATATCGCAGCCGAGCCCCGGGCCGTCGGGAACGGCGATCAGGCCATCGACCTGCTGCGGATGCGGCACGATCGTCTGGCGGCGGCCGTCCCAGTCATCATCGAGGCGCTCGAGAATGAGGCCGTTCGGAATGGCCGCCAGCAGATGCAGGGCCGCATATTCCGCCACCGGCCCGAGCGAACCGGAATGCGGCGCCATCTGGATATGATGGGCCTCGGCCATGGCGGCGATCTTCTTCATCTGCGTGATGCCGCCGGCCCGGCCGGTATCCGGCTGGATTACGTCGACCAGTTCCTTCTCGATCAGCTCGCGCTCGCCGAAAATGGTCGCCGAACGCTCGCCGGCCGCAAGCGGCACATGCGCGGCGTCGCGGATGCGCCGGTAGCCGTCGATATTCTCCGGCGCGATCGGATCTTCCACCCACATCAGCTCATAGGGTTCGAGCGCCCGCACCAGCCGGCAGGCATCCGCAGGCGTCAGCCAAGGCGGCCCATGCAGGTCGATGGCAATATCCATGTCGTCGCCGACGGCATCGCGGAGCGCCGCGACCTTGCGGACCGGGTCGGCGACCCCGCCGCATTTGATCGCCTTGATGCCGCGTTCCTTCAGGGCAAGCGCACGCTCGGGCGTATTGGCATGCGAATAGATCGGAATCCGGTCGCGCACCTTGCCACCGAGCAGCATCCAGACAGGCACGCCGAGCGCCTTGCCCTTGATGTCCCAGAGCGCCATATCGATGCCGGTCATTGCACCGCCTCCGACTGTCCCGAGCATGCCATGGCCCATCATGGCGATATGCATCTTCTGCCACAGCCGTTCGATATGAGCCGGATCTTCCCCGATGAGGAGAGGTGTAAGATCATGGATCGCCGTCTCGACGACACGCGGCCAGCCCGAGCACTCGCCGATGCCGGTGATGCCCTCATCGGTATCGATCTTCAGAAAGAGCCAGTTCCGGGTGCCTCCGAACTGCTTAGAGGTAGCGCCGCCGGGACGGTGATCGGAGGCCCAGTTCGACGGGTCGGGCTGACCGACTTGCATGAGAAATGTGCGGATTCCGGTGATTTTCATCTCTGAGAACTTCCATTCTTCCGATTGCCGGGCCCGAGATTATCGGGCGCGACATAGCGGAAGCGTCTGGAATGATCGCGGTCGCGCGGATCGGGGCGCGGGATCGCCGATATCAGCGCCTGGGTGTAGGCGTGCTCGGGTGTGCGGCAGACCTGTTCCGCCTCGCCGATTTCGACGAGCTGGCCTTTGTACATGACGCCGACACGGTCGCACATGTAGCGGATGACGCCGATATCATGACTGATGAAGATATAGGCGAGGCCAAGCTCGTCCTGCAGGCGCATCAGCAGGTCGAGGACCTGCGAACGCACCGAGACATCGAGCGCCGAGGTTGCCTCGTCGGCGACGATGACGCGCGGATTGAGCGTGATGGCGCGGGCAATGCCGATGCGCTGGCGCTGACCGCCGGAGAATGCGTGCGGGTAGCGTTCGCGCGCCCTCGGATCGAGGCCCACCTGCTCCATGAGGTGGCAGACCCGTTCGTCCAGTGCCCGCCCTTTGGCGACGCCGTTGACGAGCAGCGGCTCGCCGATAATCTGCGAGACGGTCATGCGCGGGTTGAGCGAGCCGAAAGGATCCTGAAACACCATGCGCAATTCGCGGCGCGCCTCGGCCAGCGTCTGGCCTTTTGCCGTTGCCAGATCGATGATGCCGCCGTCGGCGCGGCGATAGAGAATTTCGCCTGCTGTCGGATCGAGCAGCCGCATGATCGAGCGGCCCATCGTCGTCTTGCCGGATCCGCTCTCGCCGACGATACCGAGCGTCTCGCCCGGCAGAAGCGAGATGGAAACATCGTCCAGCGCTTTCACCTCGCCGAAATCCATCGAGACGTTGCGCAGCTCGAGGATCGGCGCCGCCGTCCTGTCGAGCGGCGCGCGCGCCAGGCGGATTTCGGCCTTTTGCTCCAGCTTCAGCACCGAACCGATCAGCATGCGGGTATAGTCGTCCTGCGGCGCATGAAAGATCTGCTCGACCGGCGCATATTCCTTGGCGACGCCGTTGTGCATGACAAGCACGTCGTCGGCGATCTGCGCCACGACGCCCATATCATGCGTGATGAACAGAACGGCCATGCCGTTCGCCTTCTGCAGCCGGGCGATCAGGTCGAGAATTTCCGCCTGCGTCGTCACGTCGAGGGCCGTGGTCGGCTCGTCGGCGATCAGGAGTTGCGGTTTGCAGGCGAGCGCCATGGCGATCATCGCGCGCTGGCGCATCCCGCCGGAATATTGGAAGGCGTAGCGGTCCAATGCCTTTTCCGGCGAGGGAATCTCGACCTGCTTCAGCAGCGATATGGCCTCAGCCCGCGCCTCGGCCTTGCTCATCCTGGTGTGGAGGCGAAGCGCCTCGACGATCTGGTTGCCGACCGTGTGGATCGGCGACAGCGACGACATCGGCTCCTGGAAGATCATGGCGATGTCGCGGCCGCGGATCGCCCGGATCTGGCGCCCGCGCGGATTGAGGCTGGTCAGATCGGTCGAGCCGCCGTTTTGATCGTTGAGGACGATCGATCCGGCCGCAATACGGCCGGGGGCATCGACGATCTGCAGGATCGAACGCGCCGTCACCGACTTGCCGGATCCGCTTTCGCCGACGACACAGAGCGTCTTGCCCGGTTCGATCGAGAAAGACAGATCGCTGACGGCGCGGAAGACGCCGGTGCGCAGCGGAAACTCGACGGTCAGGTTTTTCACCTCGAGCAGCGGCTTGGCGGCAATGGATACGATATCGGTCATGCCGGCCTCATTTGTTGTAGGGATCGGCCGCATCGCGCAGGCCGTCGCCGAGGAGGTTGAGCGCCATCACGGCAACCACGACGGCGCAGCCCGGCATGAACAGCCAGGGCGCGGTAGCGATCGAGCGAATGTTCTGGGCCTCGCGCAGCAGCACGCCCCAGGAGATGGTCGGCGGCTGCAGCCCGAGCCCGAGGAAGGAAAGCGAGGTTTCGGCAAGGATCATCGCCGGCACGGCAAGGGTGATCGATGCAATGATGTGGCTGGCAAAGCTCGGCAGCATGTGGCGAAAGATGATGCGTCTTTCGCGTACGCCGTCGAGTCTCGCGGCCGCCACGAACTCCTCCGTGCGCAGGGACAAGAAGCGGCCGCGCACCACACGGGCGAGCTGCGCCCAGCCGGTCAGCGACAGGATGATCGTGATCATCATATATTGCAGCGTCGCCGGCCAGTCCTGCGGCAGGGCCGCGGCCATGGCGAGCCAGATCGGGATCGTCGGCAGAGACAGCACAAAATCGATCACGCGCTGCATGATGAAATCGATGCGGCCGCCGTAATATCCCGAGATGCCGCCGATCACGATGCCGAGCATCAATGACAGGAAGACACCGACGAGGCCGATCGACAGGGATACCTGCGCGCCCTGCACCGTCCGGCTGAAAACATCGCGCCCAAGCCTGTCGGCGCCGAAGAGAAGCAGCGGCGTGGTCTTGTCGGGCGAGGCAATCAGATGGATGTTGGTGTTGAACAATCCAAAGACGGAATATTCATAGCCGCGCCCGAAGAACTGGACGTCGACGCGCTTCGTCGTGTCTTCCTTGAAGATGGCGGCCAGCGTTTCCGGATCGCGGGTGAGCTTCATCGGATAATAATGCGGGCCGAAGGAGAAGCCGTTTTCAGTATCGATCAGATGCAATTTTTGCGGTGGGTGAAAGGTCGCCCGGGCATTTTGCAGGTTCGGATCGTTGATGGCGAAGAAGCCAGGGACCAGGGCAACGATATACATCATCACGGTGACGACGAGTGCCACCATGGCCAGCCGGTGTCGGCGGAAAGCCCACCAGATGAGCTGCCATTGCGATGCGACGGCGGCGCGATCCGGCTGTATATTTGTAACGGTAATGTCGGCCATATCGGCTCCTATTCCAACCGGATGCGGGGATCGACCAGCGCAAGCAGGATATCGCTGATCAGAGAGCCTATCAGCGTCAGCGCGCAGATGAGCAGAACGAAAGCGCCGGCCAGATACATGTCCTGGGCCATCAGCGCCTGCAGCAGCAAGGGTGCTGCCGTCGGCAGGTTGAGAACGATGGCGACGACGACCGAGCCGGAAATGAGGTTGGGCAGCAGCCAGGCAATCGTCGAGATGAACGGATTAAGCGCGATCATCATCGGGTATTTCATCAGCAGCCGGAACTCCGACAGACCTTTTGCCCGTGCTGTCGTCACGTAAGGCTTCGGCAGTTCATCGAGCATGTTGGCGCGCATGACGCGGATAAGGCTCGCTGTCGAGGAGACGGCAAGAATGATGACGGGAAGCCAGAGATGCGAGAAAAGATCGCCCATCTTGGCGAAGCTCCAGGCCGCGTTCTCGTATTCCGGCGAAAACAGGCCGCCGACATCCTGGCCGAACTCAACCGCCGCGACATACATGAGCACCAGCGCCAGCAGGAAGGACGGAACGGCCAGGCCGAAAAAGGTGAAGGCGGTGAAAAAATAGTCGCCGATCGAATATTTGCGCACGGCGGAATAGACGCCGATCGGCAAGGCGATCGCCCAGGTGGCGATCAAGGTCGACAAGGCCAGAACAAGCGTCAGGGCCATGCGCTCCCAGATCAGGTCCGAGACCGGCTGCTGCCACTCGAAGGAAATACCGAAATCGCCGCGCGAAAGGATGCCCCATATCCATTTGAAATATTGGACAAGCATCGGATCGCCGAGCCCGAAACGCTCACGCAATTGCGCGGCCGTGTTCTGATCGACGATCTCGTTGGAGGCTGCCAGCGTTGCGATATAGGTGGTGACATAGTCGCCCGGCGGCAGCTGGATCAAAACGAAAGCGAGAAAGCTGACGGCGAAAAGCGATGGAATCATCCATAGCAAGCGTTTGGCGATGAAGACCAGCATGAGGCGCCTCTTGCACTAACGTTGCCTACCGGCCTTGCCGGCCATCGGGGTCGGCAAGGGGGAAGGCGAACCGAGGAAAGCGCCGTACCGTCGGTACGGCGCTCAATCAAAATCAGCTCGTGAAGGTGAACTGCTGCGGCAGCGCCGGCCCCGGATTGGGCCAGGACCAGCTGTCCGGCTCCTTCTCGGGAACATTGCGCAGATTGTTGCGGATGATGCCGAAGCCGCCGACGGCCAAGCAAAGCCCGACGGTCTCGAACTCCTCCGCCGCGATATCGAAGATCTGCTTCATGATCGCACCGCGCTTGTCGAGGTCGGCCGTCGAACGTGCCTCGTCGAAGAGCTTCATCCGCTTCTTCTGGCTTTGCGGCGGTTCCTCGCCGCGTGCGCCATTGGAGGTGTACCAAAGCGTCCATGGAATGGCGTAACGCGAGCCTTGAGGATGGAAGGCGAAGAAATCGCGCGGATCGAGCATCGGATCGAGGCCGCCGGGGCCAGGCCATACCTGCGCGTCATGGGCATTGTCGTCGCCGCGGGTGTAATAAAGCGCCCGTTCGATCGTGTTGACCTTCATGTCGATGCCGATCTGCGCCCAATGCGTCTTGACCAGTTCGAGCGCGTCGACGAGGTCGGGATAGAGCGTCGGAATGACGTCGATCGAGAAGAACACCTTCTGGCCGTCGGGCCGGAGGCGGAAGCCGTCGCCGCCTTTCTTGTAGCCGGCCTCATCGAGCATCGCGCCCGCCTTGTCGGCGTCGAATTCGGTGAACTGGCGCGCATATTTCTCGTTATACCAGGGATGGGTCGGACGCGGCCCGGCCTGATAGGGTTCGCTCTGCCCGAAATAGACGATGTCGATGAGTTCCGGCCGATTGATGCCGATCGACAAGGCCTGACGGAACGACTTGTCCGCAAACATCTTGCGCATCGCCGGATCTTTGTGGGTGATGTTGAAGTAGATCTGGCACTGCTGCGAGGCCGAAGGCACGAGCGTCAGCAGGCGGTAATCGCCCTTTTCCATGTTCTTCGACAGCGTCGGCTTGTTGGCAAGGACGCTGATATGGCGTTCCTGGATGTCGATCTTACCCGAGATGACATTCAGCATCAGCGATTCGACATCCTGCGAGATGCCGAAATTGATTTCGTCGATATAGGGAAGCTGATTACCCTCGGTGTCGACCTGCCAAAAATAGGGGTTTCGGGTCATGACGACACGCGTCGCACCACCGGCATAGGGCTCCTTGACCACCCATGGATCGAGCGTCGGCTTGTCGACATTGCCCCAGCGTGACGGGATCTCGATGTCGCCGCAGCGGCTGCGGAACAGTTCCGTCCAACTGGTGACGCCGGCCTTCTTCGCATCGGCTTCGATGTTGGGGTTATATTTCGGCAGGAACTGGCTGCAGTAATGCTTCGGAAAGAGCGTCGGATGCTGACCGAGCGGCGTGGCGAGGTTTTCGAGGTAAAGGGCGTTGGCCGCCGCAAAGGTGAACTTCACGGTATAATCGTCGACCTTCTCGACGGTGACCGGCTTGCCGGCGACGGCAAGCTGCGCGGGTGTCGAGCTGTAGAGTTCGGTGTTCTTGACGCAGTCTTCGATCGCAAAAACCACGTCATCGGCCGTAAATGGATGGCCGTCCGACCAGCGTACGCCTTCGATCAGATGGAAGGTGAATTGCGTTGCGTCGTCGCTGACCTCCCAGCGCTCGGCAAGGTTCGGCTCCACGGCGGTAAATTCGAGGTTCCAGCGCACCAGGCTCTGGTTGCCGACCATGCGCAGGATGCCGTTGTGGTCGGACGAACCGCGAAGGCCTCGGCGCAGCGAACCGCCATAGGTGCCGACTTTTTCGAACGGCTTGACGACCATCGGCTTCTTCGGCAGCCGTTCGGCGACCGGCGGCAGTTTTCCGTCCTTCACAAGCTGCGCAAGCGCGGGCGCTTCGCCGCCTGCGGCGGCAGAGACGCGACCGGCGATAGACAAGGCTGCGACGCCCGCCATGCCACCAAGCACAGTGCGGCGGGTAACGCCGCGCGACAGAATTTCATTGGGCATCGAGTTCCTCCCTTTCTAAGCCGGCGCACCTTTTGAACCGGCTGATGCGGCAGGCTCCCGACCTGCCGCCCGCACCCTCCTCGGCGCTGGGACCGAACCATAGACACGTTCCCAAATGATTACAAGAGTTGACAGATAATTACAAATTTTGTAGCGATGCTGCAATGGAACCGGGTTTTCCCGTGCCGACAGCAAGGCAAAAGCGAATAAATGACAGAAATCTGTCAGAAGCTGTACACCTCCACACAGACGTCGGTCGGCAACTGCAAGAGCCCATAGCGTTCTGAGAAAAGGACGATAATGACATTCGCGGTCGATGCCGTTTCGAACAGGGGCGCAACGCGCTTCAGCGATATCATCTACGAGAAGATCGTAGGGATGATCGCCGACGGCAATTTTCCGGTGAACGAACGCCTGCCGTCGGAGACCAAGCTCGCCGCTGATTTCGGCGCGTCGAGACCGGTCGTTCGCGAAGCGCTCGAACGCCTGAGAGCTGACGGCCTGGTCGTTTCGCGCAAGGGCTCGGGCTCGTATGTCAGGCAGAGACCGGATTCGTCGATGCTGAAAATGGTGCCTGTGGGATCACTCGCCGATGTCCAGCGGTTCTTCGAGTTCCGCGCCGGCCTCGAGGCTGAGGCGGCCGAACTTGCCGCGCGAAACTGGCAGCCGGCTGACAAGGAAAGGATTACGGCGGCGCTTCTTTCGATCGAGCAATGTCTGCGCAACGGAGAGCTCGGCGCCGAGGAGGATCAGGTTCTGCATGATGCCATCGCCATGGCGACCGGCAACCAGTTCCACATTACCGTTCGCGAATGGTTCAGGCCGCATTTCGCCATCGGGCATTCCGTCACGCGAAGCCTGAGCCTGAAACGGACGCTGGAGCAGATTCGCAGCGTCCAGGACGAGCATGCGGTGATCGTCGAGGCGATCTTCGCACGGCGGGAAACCGAAGCGCACGATGCGATGAAGAAACACATACTGAACGCCCGCGCCCGCATGTTTCAGGGGGTTGAGCGATAATGGAAGGACGGATGATGAAACGGATCGCTGTGACGGGTGCTGCTGGCCGTGTCGGAACGCTGCTGCGCCCTCACCTTCGCGCGCATTTTGAGCACGTCCGCCTGATCGACTTGCAGGAACCGGCTGAACTGGGCGAAAACGAGACTTTCGTCAGGGCCGATCTTACCAAGCTCGACGAGGCCGGAGTTGCGCTGAAGGATATCGACGGCGTCGTTCATCTCGCCGGCATCGCCAGCGGCATCGACATGAACGCCATTCTGCATGCGAATGTGCTTGGAACCTACAATCTCTATGAAGCAGCGCGGATCAACGAGGTCCAGCGGGTCGTCTATGCTTCCAGCAACCATGCGACTGGCTTTTATCCGCGCGGCGAAGTCATATCGCCGCTCGACCCGATGCGCCCCGACAGCCCCTATGGGCTTTCCAAATGCTGGGGCGAACTGGTGGCGGGACTCTACTACGACACCTCGGGCATTCGCTCCCTTTCCATCCGTATCGGCAATGCCGGTACCTATCCCAATAGCGAGCGATCGGTCGCGATCTGGATCAGTGCGCGCGACCTGGCGCAGCTGGTGCGGATCGGACTCACCCATCCGTTGATCGCCGCGACGGTGGTTTACGGTGTTTCCGATACCGACGAGAAATGGTGGGACAACGATCTGGCGAGGAGGCTCGGCTACCAACCGGAAGACCGGCCGCGCGATCACGCCCGCATCGAACAGGGGGCCGAAGGGCCGGTCGCGCTGGCGTTCCAGGGTGGCGGATTCTGTGAGATCAACCACGACGGCACCATCCGCATGCGTGACGCCGAAGGTTTGGCCAAAAGCCTGGAGGCGGCCGAATGACGGCGCCTCGGATCATCCACCCGCAAGTCCGTTCCGTGATCGAGCAACCGCTGACGGTCGGTGAATCGCCGGTATGGGACGACGACACCGGCACGCTGTGGTTCGTCGACATTCTGGCGCCGGCCGTCGTGCGGCTCTCGGCTTCGGGAAAGATCGACCGCTTCGACATGCCGGCGGCGGTCGGCAGCCTCGGGCTTTGCCGCGATCGAAGGATCGTCGTCGGCCTCCAGACGGGCGTCCATCTCTTCGATCCGGCCTCCCGCGATATCGAATTCCTCTGCGACCCGGTCGGGCGCGAGATGATCGGCCGACTGAATGATGGAAAGATCGGCCCGGACGGACATTTCTGGGTCGGCTCGATCAGCGAAGCCAAGCCGCAGATCGAAGAGGCCGCTCTTTACCGCGTCGGCGCCGATGGCAGCACACGGACGGTTGCAACGGGACTGACGAGCTCCAATGGCCTCGCCTGGTCGCCGGACGGCCGGCAGATGTATCACTCCGACAGCCGCCAATGTTTCCTGCAGGCATTCGACTTCGATCCTGAGACGGGCAGCCTCGGTGAAGGACGTCGCCTGCGCGGCTTCACCGAAGAAGAGGGGCGGCCGGACGGGGCGACGACCGATCGCGATGGATTTTACTGGAGCGCCGGCGTCTCCGCCGGCCGCCTCAACCGGATATCGCGCGAAGGTGAAATCGTCGAGACCTACATTCTGCCGGTCCCGGCACCGACAATGCCGTGTTTTGGGGGGCCGGATCTCAGAACCCTATTCGTCACCAGCCTGTCGACGGACCGTACCGGCCGTTTCGAGGCGGGCACGGTCATCGCCTTCGAGGTGGATGCGGAGGGGCTGCCGCCCTTCCGCTTCGGATGACGATTATCTGGATGGAAAGCTAACGGGGAAAGAAAAATGAGCATCGCGATCATGCGCAAGGCGCTTACCGGCGTGTCGGGCGTTCCCGTCACGGCCTATGACGGTAAAGGCGAAGTCGAACCTCGGGTTACGGCCAAGGTCTATGCGCGGGTGGCGGCAGCGGGCATCCACAACATCGTCGCTGCCGGCAATACCGGCGAATTCTATGCCCTGACGCCGCAGGAAATCCGGATCGTCCACGAGGCGGCGGTCTCGGGCGTCGACGGCCGGGCGCCGGTGACGGCGGCCATCGGCCGGTCGCTGCGCGAGGCGATCGGCATGGCGAGGGATGCGGCGGCGATGGGCGCCTCCGCCGTCATGTCGCATCAGCCGGTCGATCCTTTCGCGGCACCTGCGGCCCAGATCGGTTACTTCTGCAATCTTGCCGACGCGTCCACCCTGCCGCTCGTCGCCTATGTCAGGGCCGAAGGTTTCGGTGTCGAGGATATCGTCCGCCTCGCCAACCACGGCAATATTGCCGGCATCAAATTCGCCACAACCGATCTGATGCTGCTGTCGCGGGCGATCCCCGCGGCCGATCCTAATGGCGCGCTGTTCGTCTGCGGCCTGGCGGAGAGCTGGGCGCCGACATTCACCGCAGCCGGCGCGCGCGGCTTCACTTCGGGCCTCGTCAATGTTGCGCCGCGGCTTTCGCTTGCCGTCCACGCCGCGCTCGAAAAAGGCGATTTTGCCGCGGCACGGGCGATCGTCAACACGCTCGAACCATTCGAGCGGATGCGGACGAAATTCCGCAACGGCGCCAACGTCACCGTCGTGAAAGAGGCCGTCACCTATTCCGGCCTCGATGTCGGCCCCGTACGCGTGCCGGGATTGCCGATGCTCGACCAGCAAGATCGCGAGGAACTTCATCGACTGCTTCGAGGTTGGGAGGCCGAGGGCAGCATTCAAACAGATCCGGAGCGGCAGCAATCTGCGAAGGCGGCCAGCTGAACTCAACACTATTTTCGCAAATAACAGGATTGGGAGGTCTAGAGATGCTGAAACAGCTACTGACAACGATCGCACTTACCGGCGCCCTGATGGGTGCGCAGCCTGCCTTGGCGGCGTCGCCGCCCAATATGCTGGTGATCGGCACCAACCTCACCGGTATCCGGACGCTCGATCCGGCCCAGAACAATGCCCGCACGGTTTCCGAACTGATCTCGAACCTCTACGACAATCTCGTGCAGCTGTCGCCAGATGACCTCAAGACGCTGAAGCCGATGCTTGCGACGAAATGGGAGGTCTCGGCGGACGGCAAGATCATCACGCTCACCTTGCGCGACGACGCCGTCTTCCAGAGCGGCAACAAGGTGACCGCCGAGGATGCCGCCTGGTCGATCCAGCGCGTCATCAAGATGGGTCAGGTCGGCTCGACCGATGTGGCGCTCTGGGGCTTCACGCCCGAAAACGTCGAAAAGCTCGTTCGGGCAAAGGATGACCATACGCTGGAGATCGAGCTGCCGCAGTCGGTGAATACCGACCTGGTGCTCTATTCGCTGGCCGGCTCGTCGATCGGCATCGTCGACAAGAAGACGGTGCTGTCGCATGAGGCGAACGGCGATTTCGGCGGCGCCTGGCTTTCGGCCAACTCCGCCGGCAGCGGTCCGTTCAGCCTGGCTCAGTGGCGGCCGAACGACGTGGCGATCTTCAACGCGCAGCCGAAATATTGGGGCGGCAAGCCGGCCATGGCCCGCGTCGTGGCCCGCCACATCCCTGAATCCGGCAATCTTCGGCTGCAGCTCGAAGCCGGCGACGTCGATGTCGGCCAGTATGTGGCGAGCGGCGATCTGGATGCGCTGTCCACCAACAAGGATATGGTCATCGACAATGTCCCGGGTCTCGGCTTCTACTACATCGCCCTCAACCAGAAAGACCCTGATCTGCAGAAGCCGAAGGTTCGCGAGGCCTTCCAGCACGCCTTCGACTGGAAGGCGATCTCGGGCAACATCATGCGCTACACGGGCTTTCCCTGGCAGTCGATGATCCCGCGCGGCATGATCGGCGCGCCCGATGAGGCTGCCGCCCGCTACGATTACGATCCCGCCAGGGCCAAGCAGCTGCTGGCGGAGGCCGGATATCCCAACGGCCTGAAGAAGGTGCTCAATCCCTCGGGAGCCCCGACCCTGCCCTTCGCAGAAGCGCTGCAGGCGAGTGCGCGCGCCGCCGGTTTCGATCTCGATCTCGTGCCCGGCGAATTCACGCCCGCCTTCCGCGAGCGCAAATTCGAAGTGCTGCTCGGCAATTCCGGCGCCCGCCTGCCCGATCCCTTCGCCGTCGCCACGCAATATGCCTTCAACCCAGACAATAGCGACGAGGCGCGCCTCGGCAGCTATTACCTCTGGCGCACGGGCATGAAGGTGGACGAGCTCAACACGCTCATCGACCAATCGATGCGGGAGCGGGACACGGAAAAGCGCACCGACATCTTCAAGAAGATGGACGGCATCTATTCCGGCATGGCTTCGCCGCTCGTCATCTTCTTCCAGCGAACCGACCCGTATGTCATGCGCGCCAACGTCAAGGGTTATCACGGCCATACGACCTGGTCGACGCGCTGGCATGACGTGACCAAGGAGTAGAGCGCGTGGCAAGCGCCGATCTGACATCGAAGCAGGAGAGCCGTCATTCCAGGGCGGGCGGGTTTGCCGATGCGGCCCCGCACCCCTTGACGAGCCTGCTGCGGCGCCTGGCAGGGCGCGTGGTGGCTGTCGTCACCACGCTGCTCGGCCTGCTTTTCCTAACCTTTTCGATGGGCCGTCTGCTGCCTGCCGATCCGGTACTGGCCATCACCGGGGCGGAGGTCAGCAAGGAGGTCTATGATCGGGTCTATAACGAGTTGGGACTTGGGCAGCCGATCTGGATGCAGTTCTTCTCCTATGTCGGGAAGGTCGCCACAGGCGATCTCGGCACGGCGGCGACGACGGGCCAGCCGATCCTCACCGATCTGATGACGATCTTTCCCGCCACGATCGAGCTTGCGATCATTGCTATGATCATCGGCGCCGTCATCGGCATTCCCTTGGGCGTCACGGCTGCCGTCAGGCGCGGAACGATCATCGATCATATCGCCCGGATCGTCGCGCTTGCCGGCCACTCCATCCCGATCTTCTGGACCGGGCTGATGGCGCTCTTCCTCTTCTATGCCAAGCTCAAGCTCGTCGGCGCATCCGGCCGGATCGACGTCTTCTACGAGGGCCTCGTCACGCCGATGACCGGCTTTCTGCTGATCGACGCGGCGATACAGGGCCAATGGGACGTTTTTCACAACGCGCTCGGCCACATCATCCTGCCGGCGGCGATCCTCGGTTATTACTCCGTCGCCTATATCAGCCGCATGTCGCGAAGCTTCATGCTGGAGCAACTGAGCCAGGAATATATCATCACCGCACGGGCCAAGGGGCTCGGCACCCGCAAGGTCGTCTGGCGCCATGCCTTCCGCAACATCCGCGTGCAGCTCCTGACCATCCTGGCATTAACCTTCGGCGGGCTGCTCGAAGGGGCGGTGCTGATCGAGACGGTTTTCGGCTGGCCGGGGCTCGGCCAATATCTCACCCGCGGGCTGCAGATGAACGACATGAACGTCGTCATGGGCTCGGTGCTGACGATCGGCGCCGTCTTCCTGACCATCAACATCCTGTCGGACGTCCTCTATCGCATTCTTGACCCGAGAACACGGTGACGCCATGACGATCTCCACCGAAGACGCAGACAGCGCCAATGCCGGCGGCCTCCGCAAATGGCTGCTGGCGCCGGAGCCTCAGGGCTGGTTTCAGTCATCGATGCAGCAGATCCATCAGGGTTGGCTGAAATTCAGCCTGCATCCGCTTGGTCTGGCAGGTCTCTTCGTCATCGTGCTGCTGATCGTCGTGGCGACGGCCGCGCCTCTGCTGACGAGCTACGATCCGATCGTGCAGGATATGGCCGGGCGGCTTGCGCCGCCGTCGGCAGCCCACCTACTCGGCACCGACAATTTCGGCCGCGACGTCTTTGCGCGGGTGATCTACGGCGCCCGCACGACGCTCAACATCATCATGCTGGTGACGATTATCGTCGCACCGCTCGGCCTCTTGATCGGCACCGTTTCGGGTTATTTCGGCGGCGTCGTCGATGAAATCCTGATGCGCGTCACCGATATCTTTCTCTCCTTTCCCGGCCTGGTGCTGGCGCTGGGTTTTGCCGCCGCCCTCGGCCCGGGCATCACCAACGCCATCATCGCCATTTCGCTGACGGCCTGGCCGCCGATCGCCCGGCTGGCGCGCGCCGAAACCCTCAGCCTGCGCAAGGCGGATTATATCGCCGCCGTGCGCCTGCAGGGCGCGACATCCCTTGCGATCATCACCCGCCATATCCTGCCGATGTGCATTCCCTCGGTGATCGTCCGCGTCACGCTAAACATGGCCGGCATCATCATCACCGCCGCCGGTCTCGGCTTCCTCGGCCTCGGCGCGCAGCCGCCCTGGCCGGAATGGGGCTCGATGGCCGCCAGCGGCCGCGAGTTCATGCTCGACAGTCCCTGGGTGATCGCCGCGCCCGGTATCGCCATCGCACTGGTCAGCCTCGCCTTCAATCTCGTCGGCGATGCGCTTCGCGACGTGCTCGACCCGAGAGGTTCGGAATGACAGAGCCCCTGATCGATATCCGCAACCTCGAAATTGCCTATGGCGGCGGCCACATGCGGGCGGTGCGCGGCGTGAGTTTCGCGCTCGGGCAGGAAAAACTCGGCATCGTCGGCGAATCCGGATCGGGAAAGTCGACCGTCGGTCGGGCGATCATGAAACTGCTGCCGCCGACCGCGGTGGTCAGCGCCGAGCGCATGGCTTTTCGCGACGTCGACCTGATCAAGGCGGACGAACGAAAGATGATGACGATCCGCGGGCGGCGGATCGGCCTGATCCTGCAGGATCCGAAATATTCGCTCAATCCGGTCATGCGCATCGGCGAACAGATCGCCGAGACCTATCGCTTCCATCATCCCAAGGTCAGCACCAAAAAGACCTACGCCCAAGCGCTCGGCATGCTCGAAGCCGTCCAGATCCGCGATCCCGAGCGCGTCGCCCGCCTTTATCCGCACGAAATATCGGGCGGCATGGGCCAGCGTGTGATGATCGCCATGATGCTCATTGCCGAACCGGAAGTGCTGATCGCCGACGAGCCGACTTCGGCGCTTGACGTCACGGTCAGGCTCGAGATCTTGGCCCTGCTCGACGAACTCGTCGCACGCCGCAATCTCGGCCTGATCTTCATCAGCCACGACCTCAACCTGATCCGGAATTTCTGCGATCGCGTGCTCATCATGTATGCCGGCCGCGTCGTGGAAGTGCTGGAGGCGCGCGATCTCGACAAAGCGAAACATCCCTATACGCAGGGGCTTCTGGCCTCCCTGCCGACGATAGAGAATCCGCCGGCCCGGCTGCCGATCCTGACGCGCGATCCCGCCTGGCTCAATGACCTGGCAGCGGAGGCGCCGCGATGATCCGGATCGACAATCTCACCATCCGTTTCGGACATGGCCAGCGCCCTGTCGTCAGAGACGTCAACCTCACCGTCGAAAGGGGGACGGCATTCGGCCTGGTCGGCGAGTCCGGCTGCGGCAAATCCACGGTTCTCCGGGCGCTCTCCGGCCTCAACGCCAATTATGACGGTCACATCGAACTCCAGGGCGAGGCGCTGCAGCGCCAGCGCAGCCGGCCGTTCTATCGGCGGGTGCAGATGGTGTTTCAGGATCCCTACGGATCGCTCCATCCGCGCAAGACCATCCGCTCACAATTGAAGGAGCCGCTGCGCAACCAGGGGCTCGACACCAATTCGGTCGACGTCAGCGCCGTGCTGAGATCGGTTGGCCTCGATCCGGCGCTAAGCTATAGGTTTCCGCATCAGCTCTCCGGCGGCCAGCGCCAGCGCGTGGCGATCGCCCGCGCCTTGATGCTGGACCCCGACGTCCTGCTGCTGGACGAGCCGACATCGGCGCTCGACGTCTCGGTGCAGGCCGAAATCCTCAATCTCCTGCAGGATCTGCGCAAAGAGCGCGGCCTCACCTATCTGCTCGTCAGCCACGATCTCGCCGTCGTTTCCCATATGTGCAGCCGCGTCGCCATCATGGAGGCGGGCGAGATCGTCGAACAGGTCGATATCGAGGCATTGCGAAGAGGCGCGGTCGAACACCCCTATTCGCAGCGCCTGCTGCGCGCGAGCCGGATGTACGGAAGGGCGTAGCCATCGATCGGCACGCCCCTGCGGCTCCTGGGGTCAGCGCAAGTGGGCGTCGATAGCGGAAACGATCTCCTCCCAATCAGCGGGATGAATTTCGTGGCCGCCACCTTCGAGCCGAACAAGCTTCGCGCCCCGGACGGTTTGTGCCAGCAGTTCGCCGTGTTCAACCGGATAAATCGGGTCGGCCGTTCCGTGGATGACAAGCAGGGGCGCTGCCAGTTCAGCCAATTTTCCTTTCAGCGCCTGGCCGCCCCTCAGCATGAAATGATTGGTGGCGCTGACGAAGTTTTTCGCCCGCCTAACATCCCGTTCAACGAAGTCGCGCGCCTGGCGTTCGTCATAAGGGTGCGCCACCCCGGCAATCATCTGGGTGTCCTTGACAAGGAATTCGATCACCTCGGCATTGTCTGTCCAGTCGACGGTCTCGCCCGTCGCGGCATGCGCCATGTAGGCGGCTGCGGTATGCGGTAGAGCGCTTGTATCAATACCGATCGGTGTGGTGGACATCAGCGTCAGCGTCTTGACGCGTTCGGGATGCGACAGCGCTCCGATCTGGGCGATCGTGCCGCCCAGCGACATGCCGATCAGATTGGCGCTGTCGATGCCGTAGCCATCGAGGATCCTGACGGCGTCCTCAGCCATGTCGTCCATAGTGTAAGGCGGCTCGCCTGGTTCATAGACCGTCGAACGGCCGGTGTCTCGATTGTCGTAACGGATGACATAATATTTCCGAGCGGCGAGCTTTTGGCAGAACTCGTCCGGCCACCACAGCATCGACGCCATCGCGCCCATGATCAACAGGACCGGCGCATGCGCCGGGTCGCCAAATGCCTGGGTGGCGATCTCGACATCGTCGAACTTGATAATGCGTTCAGTCACTTGGAGCATCCTTTATTTGTATCGGGTGAAGCGGCGAAGGTTTGGGTCCTGGTACCAGCAGGCATCCCGATGATGGGACTAAGGCAGGCGTGCCGCATCGGGCATTTTGCGTAGGACACGCTCAAACATACACGGGATGACTACGTCTCCATCTCTGCTAATCTCGAAGTCCACGTATCGGAGGACTTCGTGCAGACATCCCCCAGAAGGTCCCTGTTCTCAGGCCGCTCAGCAGAACTCGACGCGATGGATTCCGCATTCCGGGACGTCTCCGGCGGGCGGCAACGCTCCATTCTTCTCGGCGCGGAAGCAGGCGGCGGCAAGAGCCGGCTGGTAGAAGAATTTGCCTGCCGACTGTCGGGCCGGGCCCTCGTCTTGAAAGGCGGCTGCATCGAGCAGCGGGAATCGGCATTGCCCTATGCGCCGGTAACCGCTTTGCTGCATGAACTGGTTCAGCTGCGCGGCGCGACGGCTGTCAGATCGCTTGTCGGCGCCGAGGGTGCGCGCGAGCTGGCATGGCTTCTTCCTGAATTCGGCGAGACTTCTGAACGATTTGATGCGGGCATCGCAAGAGCGCGGCTGTTCGAGGCACTGAGAAGGTTGTTGGAGGAACTCGCCCAGGAGGTGCCGCTCGTCGTGGTCGTCGAGGACATCCACTGGGCCGACCAGGCCACATGCGATCTGCTTCGTTTCCTCACGGCGCGGCTGAAGACAATTCGGCTGATGCTGATCGTCACCTATCGACCCGAGGAGACCAGCGGCAGCAATGCACTGCGGACGACCATCGCGGACCTCTCGCTTTCCGAGGGTGCCGCGGTTTTGAAGCTACCCCGCCTGAAGCGCGCCGAAGTCGCCGCCCAGCTTGAGGGGCTTCTCGGTCGCCCACCGACACCTGCGATCATCAATGAGGTCCATGCGCGGTGCTGCGGGATCCCGCTTTTCACCGAGGCGCTCATCGATGCGAGCGGAGGTTTGCGTAACGATTTTCCTGGTTCGCTCAACGACTATCTGCTGAAAGCCGTCAGGGAGATGCCGGCGTCAACGGCCGAGCTCCTGAAGGTCATGGCGCTTGGCGGCCCGCATATCACGCATGCGCTTCTTCGCAGCGTGACTGAGAAGTCCGACCTTGAACTGGCAGACGTGCTGCGAGCGGCGATTTTGGCTGGGATCCTCGTGCCGGATGGCGAGGGATATGCATTCCGCCACGCGCTGATCCACGAAGCTGTGCGGGGTGACCTGATCGCCGGCGAAAGGATGGCCATCCATCGCGCCTATGCCGAAGTGCTCGAACGCGGCCCGGTTCCAAGCTACCGGATTTGGCATTCCGTTGCGCTCGCCCGCCACTGGCACGGCGCCGGCCAGGCCGAACCTTGCCTGCGCTGGGCCTGGCAATCTGCCGCTGAGGCCGCTGCCACCTTCGCCTATGCGGATCAGATGGAGATGCTGAAGCTCGTGCTGGCGGCCTGGCCCGACGTCGATCATGCGGCTGATCTGATCGGCGCGGCTCACTGCAGGGTGCTGGAACTCGCTGCCGATGCCGCCTGCTGGGCGGCGGAAGCGGAACAGGGACTGGCCTTTGTCGAACGCGCACTCGCCGAAGTGAATGCCGAGCGCGACGGCGAGCAACTGGCAGCCCTTCTTCTGCAGCGCGCGGTGATGCGTCAGCACACGCTGATCCCAGGCGAAATCGCCGATCTCGAACGAGCGCTTGAGCATGCGACCGATCCCACAAGACTGCGCGCGGACGGACTGGGGCAGTTTTCCCGGGCGCTGATATTGCGGGGTGAATACGATCGCGCCAGGCTCTTGGGCGACGAGCTGCAGCATCTGGCGGAGAGGCTCGATGACGAGGAATACCGCATCGAGGCACTGATCGTCGCGGCATCCGTGGACATGGCCTCGAACAGCTCCCGCATCGATGGCTTTTGGAGCGTGGTCAGGCGCGCCGGGCAAGCCTCGATCGGCCGTGTCGAGGTGCTGGCGGGCGCAGCCCTGCTGCAGGCCCTGCTTGAGACCGGAGGCTACGCGCAGATCATCGAAACCGGACCGGCGATCTTTGCGCGGACCGTCGAGTTCGGCCAGGCGCGGTATATCGGAGCAATCGTGGGCTCGCCCTTGTGTCGCGCCTTGCTCGCCGTCGGCCGCGTTTCCGAAGCCATCGAGACATGCGAACGGATGGCGGCATTGGATCCGCTGCCACTGGGGCTGGTTCATGTTTTCGAATGCCAGGCAGAGATCGCCCTGGTCTTGGGCGATCCGGATCGCCTTGCCGCGGCGGCAAACTCCTTGCGCGCTCTGCCGCCCGGCCCTCAGGTCGCTGGCCGCATAGCGGCCGATCTTTTGAGATTCGATATCGAAAGCCGCGCACTGGCAGGCGACATGGAACAGTCTGCCATTCTGATAAGATCGGCTTCGACCTATTTCGAGACGCAAGGCGGCGTCTCTTGGCCGCTCCTGGCCTCGGCCATACGTGTCGCCGTCGATACGAACCGGAAAGATGTGGCCCAGCAGCTTGCAGGCCTTGCCGCTCGGGCTCCGTGCCGCGACCTGGTGGAGGAAGCCGAGAGGCTCAATCTCTTGGCCGAGATGTCGCGCGCGACGGTTTCCGACCTTGATGCCTGGGAGGCAGTTGCCCAAAGCTGGGCCGATTTGAGCCAGCCCTTTCGGCAGGCATATGCCCTCATGCAGGCCGGGAGTGCTGCGGTTACTGCCGGCAAGCGCGCCAGGGGTGCGGGCCATTTCAGGCAAGGCGCGGATCTTGCCCATTCGATCGGCGCTCGCCTCCTCTGCAATCAGATCGAGACGCTGGCTGCAAAGGCCCGCATCGACCTGTGGGGCGGGAAAGAGGGCAGCCTGCCGAAGGCACCGCTTGGCCTGACGGATCGGGAATTCGAGGTGCTTCGGCTTGTCGCCGCCGGACAAAGCAATCGTCAGATCGCCGATAGTCTGTTCATTTCCGCGAAAACGGCGAGCGTCCACGTTTCCAACATCTTGAGCAAACTCGCCGTCCCTAGCCGCGGTGCCGCAGCCGCCATGGCCCATCGGCTCCGGATGGTTGATCCGGCATAGATGTCAGCTTTAGCACATGCCCGGCTAGACCCTCCTGATATTTGCTCACGGCATTCCATTTTTCATTGCCTAGGCATTTTGCCTGATGTGCATGCGCGGCCTTACGCCGAGCATGGTGATATGGCGCCCTCGAACGGCGCTCGGGTTTCCATCAACCGGAGGTCAAAATGTACGTCTCTTCCACCGCCCTGGCCGACATCCAACGCACGATCGATTCTTATGACGGTTGTGCCGATGAATATAGCCGCATCGTTGATCCCTTTCCCGCGGCCAGCCTGGAGGCGGCCTTGCGTCAGGTCGCCATTGCCGCCGGCCAAGGCGGCCGGGTCCTTGAGATCGGATCGGGGCCCGGGTGGGATGCGGATTTCCTGGAGACGCAGGGCGTTTCGGTGAGGCGAACGGATGCCACGCGGCGGTTTCTCGAGCTGCAGGCGGCGCGCGGCAAGGCAGGCGAGTTCCTCAACGTCATCACAGACGACCTCGGCGGCCCTTACGATGCGGTAATCGCTCTCTGTGTTCTCATCCACGTGCCTCGCGACCAGACCGGCCATGTCCTCGAAAAGATCGCCGCCGCGCTGCGCCCCGGCGGCGTCTTCCTGGTGACGATGCGGGATGGAGACGGCGAGACGAGCGGCGCCTACCATATGACCTATTGGCGCCAGGACGACTTCGCGCTGTGCATCAAGGCGGCCGGCCTGGATCTTGAATGGGGCGCCTACCGCATGGGCCGCAACAACGAAGCCTGGAACACCTTTTATGCACGGCGACCGGGATGACCGGCCGCATTTTCGTGCGGCTAGACGCCGAGACTAGCGCCGGCCGCGCCGGACATTTTATTTCCAGCTCGTGTAATCAGCCGCCGTGCAGCCAAACGGCGCACGATCCTGGCCAAACCGCTTCTTCAACTGCTCGCATCCCCAGGCGTTTACCGGCGCCGGCATGAGATTGTTGATGTCCATGCCAGGCGACTGGAATTGTGTCGGGGAACTGGTGACGTACCAAAGCCAAAAGCCGACCACACCGACGACGATCAGAAGCAGGGTGCCGAAGAAAAGCTGCAGCCGCTTCCGAATCGATACCTTCCTCTTGGGTTCTTCGATCAATACCGGTGCATTCCGATCGCCGTCCTGCTGGTCCACCAGGGGTGCGAGAGCCGCGACGCGCTCGGCCTCGGTAAGCTCAAGCCGCTGCAGACGATCGTCCAGAAGCACCGGCAGGGCCGTATTGCCGTGCCTGACGGCCATTCCAATCGCCTTGCCATTGGCTTCACCGACGATCAGCGGCTCCTGCCCGCTCTTCATGCGCGTGTAAGCCGATCGCCCGGTTTTGTCGGCGGCAATCTTGTCATTGTAGGTGATGGAAAGGATGCCGCGCTTGCGGTCGAATGCGCTGATCTCGACCGGGATAGGGATCAGCCTGGCAGGCCGGCGCAATTGTCCCTTGACCCGCCAGATGCGGATGCCGAGAAAAATCATACCCAGACTCATGCCGCCAAGCAGAACCACAAACGCGGCGAGCGTGATGATCCTGTTCCAGAGCATGTCCAGACCCAGGCTCAACGTCGCGAGTTCCGGATGATCGGCGGAAATCACAAGATCGGTTTCATAGTCGCCGGTATGAAAATCGACGAACATGATCTCGACCTCGGTGTCGTAGTTTCGTCCGCCGTAGCTGTAGACAAGGCGTGCCTCGCAGTCGGTGAAGACTGCCTTGCGGGTCGTGCATTTCCCGTTTTGCACATCGCCGTTCTCGAGCACCAAAGGGTTCTGGCTGATCTGGAAATCACGGATCACACCCGGCGCTTCCCAGATGAACAGAAAGATAGCCAATGCCAGGATAACCGGCGTTGACCAGAAGTAAGCGTTCGGCGTGGAGATGACGTCGCGCGCCAATGAAAGCGGGCGGCTGGGGAGAACAAGCGAAGACAATGGCGCGGACCCCTCAAGTGACAGCGCAGCGCGCCGGTAAAGCTTCAGACAGCGACCGATGAGGACGATAGTTGGCGTCATCCACACCGGCTTGCACAATCCCGTTGTGTGATACCGATCTACAACCTGTTGCAAGCGATCGGCAATCTCCTTCTACACGCGCGGGCGGCAATCCTGCATTGATTCCGTGGATAATGCGGGCGGCGCGAGACATGAATATCAGCGGGGTCTCCGGAGGCTGGATCGACACGAACAAAACAGTCGGATCGTCAGGCGATCGGTTGTCGGGAGCTGGATTGACCCTCGACGAAACTGTTGCCTCTTTGTCTTTAAAGTTGCGTCACCGCCATGAAGGTTGATAGAGGAGCAGCGGCGGTATAGTTTCGCTTTCGCAAATCGACGAATGACACAAGGAATAGTTATCTCATGCCGACAGGTACGGTTAAATTCTTCAATGACGACAAGGGCTTCGGCTTCATCACCCCCGAGGATGGCGGACAGGATGTGTTCGTGCACGTGTCTGCGCTGCAGCGCGGCGGTTCGCTCCGCGAAGGCGACAAGGTCAGCTTCGACGTTGGACAGGATCGCAAGACCGGAAAATCGAAGGCTGAGAACGTCTCAACCCTCTGATCGAAAGTCGAAGATTGCCCAACCCGCTTTGAGCGGGTTGGGCTCGCCGTCACGCCATAGGACGCGACGATAATCGGGGTCGTGTGTGTCGTATCCGGATACGGAACGGCAAGGGTGCCCACGCATGCATGTCAGACATATGCTAGGCTCTCTACGCCTCTGACAAAATGCTCTCGGCCGCTTTCTCGGCAATCATGATCACCGGCGAATTGGTGTTGCCCGAGACGATCGTCGGCATGATCGATGCATCGACGACCCGCAGCTTCGCCAGCCCATGCACCCGCAATTGCTGATTGACAACCGCCATCGTGTCGCTGCCCATCTTGCAGGTGCCGACCGGATGGAAGATCGTTGTGGCGATATCGCCGGCGCGCCGGATCAGTTCCTCGTCACTTTGATATTCCGTTCCCGGCAGTATCTCCTGCGGCCGGTACTTGGCGATGGCGCCGGCCCCCATCAGCCGGCGGGCATGCCGAATCGACTTCGTCGCCACAATCCGGTCGCCGACGGTCGAAAGATAATTCGGGCGGATATCCGGCGCCACGGAGAAGTCCGGGCCACCGATATGCACAGTGCCGCGGCTTTCCGGCCGCAGATTGCAGACGGAGACGGTGACGGCGGGATATTTGTGCAGCGGTTCGCCCAGCCGATCAGTGCTCAAGGGCTGCACATGATATTCGAGATCGGCGGTCGCAACGGCCGGATCGCTCCTGGCAAAGATACCGAGCTGGCTCGGCGCCATGGACAGCGGCCCTGAGCGGCGCAGCATATATTCAAGCCCCATGCCCACCCGGGTGAACAGGTTGTGATAGAGCTGGTTCAGCGTCTTTGCGCCTTCGATGCGGAAAACCGTGCGGATCTGCAGATGATCCTGCAGGTTTTCGCCGACACCGGGAAGCGCATGGGTGACATCAAGCCCGGCGGCGGACAGCACATCCGGTCGGCCAACCCCTGACAGTTCCAGGATCTTTGGCGAATTGATCGCACCGGCAGACAGAATGACCTCGCGGCCGGCGCGCGCCAGATGAGCCTGGCCGTTCCGCCGAAACCGCACGCCGGCCAGCATCCTGCCGTCAAATTCCAGCCGCTCAGTTTCGGCGCCCGTCAGCACCCGCAGATTGGCCCGCTTCATCGCCGGGCGCAGAAAGGCCTTGGTCGTGTTCCAGCGCAGGCCGCCGCGCTGATTGACCTCGAAATAGCCTGAACCTTCATTGTCGCCGTCGTTGAAATCGTCGGTTTTCGGAATGCCGAGTTCCTCAGCCGCATCGCGAAAGGCATCGAGGATCGGCCAGGAAAGCCGTTGCTTTTCCACCCGCCATTCGCCGCCTGCCCCGTGCATCCGCGACTTGCCACGGTAATTGTCCTCGGATCTCAGGAAATAGGGCAGCACGTCGTCCCAGCCCCAGCCGGAATTGCCCGCCTGCCGCCAGCCGTCGTAGTCGGCCGCCTGGCCGCGCATGTAGATCATACCGTTGATCGACGAGCAGCCGCCCAGGACTTTTCCGCGCGGATAGGGTAACGACCGACCGTTCAGTCCGGTTTCCTCAACCGTCTTCATCATCCAGTCGGTGCGGGGATTGCCCATGCAGTAGAGATAGCCGATCGGCACATGCACCCAATGATACCGGTCGCTGCCGCCGGCCTCGAGCAGCAGGACGCGGTTTTTCGGATCGGTCGACAAGCGGTTGGCGAGAACGCATCCCGCCGATCCCGCGCCGACGATGATGTAGTCGTAGCTTCCGGCATCAATGGCCGCATCGTTCACACGCACGTTCACGCCGCCACTCCCGCTGCCGCCGGCGGAGCCGCCGTCAGACGCCGCCAGAGCGGCGCCATCGCCTCGGCGATATCCTGATAGAGAGCGTAGCGGCGCGCATAATGTCCCTCCAGCGAGACATCCGGACGATAATGCCGCTCGGTCGTCACCATGGCCGCAGCTCCAGTGCCGAAGTCGGCGAAGATGCCGACGCCGGTTCCCGCCGCAATCGCCGCCCCCAGCGCACCGGTTTCCTGCGAGCGGGCAACGGTGACGGGAACACCGAGCACATCGGCAAAGATCTGCGGCCAGAACAGGCTGCGAGAGCCGCCGCCGGAGAGCACGGCTTCGTTGAAATCGGCGCCGGCCCTGCGGATCGTCTCGATGTGCTGGCGATGGCCGAAGGCGACGCCTTCGAGAAGCGCGCGCACGAGATGCCCCTTGCTGTGCCAACCCGCAAGTCCGTAGAAGCCGGCGCGCGCGTGGCCATCCTGCTGGGCGCCATAGAGATAGGGGTGATAGAGCGGGTCGTCTGCCGCGGGCGTGATCGCCGCGGCCAGCGCGCAGCAGTCATCGAAGGGTGAAACGCCTGGCCTATGTTCGCCTTCGAAAAACTCCCGCACCAGCCATTCGAGATTGGCAGCCGAGGTGGCGCTGTTTTCCATCGCCATGTAACGGGTGCGATCGAAGGTCGAGGACATGAAGACCGGGTCGGCGAGATCGGGACCGTCGATGACGACCTGGTTGATGCTCCAGCTGCCGGCAATGATCGAGGCGCTGCCGGTGCGCGAAACGCCCGAGCCGAGCGCCGAGGCAACGACGTCGAACAGCCCGCCGACCACCGGCGTACCGGCAGCGAGCCCGGTTTGCGTCGCCACGTCTTCCGTGACCACGCCGGCGATGTCGGCGCTTTCGATGAGCGGCGGCAGGAGGTCCATGCAATCGCCTAGTCCATAGGCCTCCATCAACGCCTTGTCGTAGCGGCGCGCGGCAAGATCGAGCAAACCCGCCCCCGACATGTCGGATACCTCGCTAACGCGGCGGCCGGTCAGGCGGTTGACGATAAAGTCCTTGGAGAAGAACACCGTGCCGATGCGCTTGAACAGATCGGGTCGATGACGCTTGAGCCAGGCAAGCAATGTCGGCGTCTGGGACGGCCACGGACGCTGGCGGGCAATCGGATAGGTTCGGTCGCCGACGCCGGCCTCCCGCCATTCATCGACCAGCCCGGCCGCCCGCGTGTCGAGCGACTGGATGGCGAGCAGCGGAGCGCCGTCGCGATCAAGCGCGTAGAGACCGTTGCCATGCCCGGCGCAGCCGATCGCGGCAATGTCCTCCGGGCGGATCCTTGCCTTTTCGATGCAGGCGCGGATGACCTGCCGTGCGTGCGTCCAGAGTTCGTCCAGCCCCCGCTCGACATGCCCCGGGCTCGGCATGCGGCTGTGCCCCTCTTCGGAAGCACCCGCGATCTCGTTGCCATGCCGGTCGAAAATCACCGCCTTGATGACGGTGTTTCCGGCGTCGAGCCCCAAAAGATGGTCTCCCATGCAGAACCCCTCCGAAGGTTCGAAATCGCAACTCAGCCCTGCCGATAGAGCGCAAAGGCCTGTTCGCCGCTCGCATCCTCGTGCACGATCGCCATCAGCCCTCGCACCACGGCACTCGGATTGGCGTGCTGATAGATGTTGCGCCCATAGACCATGCCCACCGCGCCCTGCCGCATCAAGGCTGCCGATTTGTCGAAGACGGCGCGAAGATCTTCCTTTCCGCCGCCGCGGACGAGAACCGGACACCGCGCCGCTTCCACCACTCTGTGGAAATCCTCGGCATGGGTGGTCGGATCGGCTTTGACGATATCCGCACCCATCTCACGGGCGAGCCGCGTCAACGTGACGATCTTGTCGGCATCGCCATCGACCATGTAGCCGCCCTTTTCGACCGGCTGCATCACCAGCGGCTCGATCATCAGCGGCATGCCATACTTGTCGCAGTCGGCCCGGACGCGGGAAATATTCTCGACGCACTGGCGGAACAGGTCCGGCTCGTCCGGCAGCATGAACAGGTTGACGACGACGCAGGCGGCATCCATCTCGATCGCGCCGATCAACGGCTCGGCCTTGTTCTGCAGCACCGCCCACATGTCGCGGTGGCGGATCCGGTTATAGGGATTGCCCATGTCGATGCGCATGACCAGCGCCGGCTTGTCCTTGCCAGGCAAGTCCTGCAGCAGGTCCGCCTGACCATAATTCATCTGGATCGCATCCGGGCCGGCGGAGACCAGGGCGCCGACGACGGCCTGAATATCCTCCAGCCCGTCGAGGAAGGACGGTTCGTTGCAGACGCCGTGATCGATCGCCACGTCGAGGCAGCGGCCGCCGCCGAACAGCCGGTTCATCCGGACTTTGCTGTTGTCTCGCATTCTGTGCTCCTTGGTTCGTTCCGTGCGCAAAGCATGTCTTCGTCGACGCCGTGGCGTTCGTTGAGAAGGGTGAGAAAACGCTCGCGCTCGCCGGCGCGACGCGCGAGCGTCCAGCGCTTTTCCTGCGTGAGCAGGTCGAGTGCGGCATCCGTCATGTCGAGCGAAAGCTCGCCCGAGACGGCAAGCGTCGTGCGCCGCAAAAGTAGATCGTCAAGATGTTCCACCGCCTCCTCGCGGATCAACAATTGCAATTCGCGCGTGGAGTAGCCGGCATGCGGTAGGGCTGCATCGTGGCCTGCCGCGATGAAAGCGGCCATCGCCTCGGCATCCGTACCATACCGGGCAAACAGCTCAGCCACGCGCCCGCCGGAAAGACCTTTGCCGGCCGCCGTCTGCGCCTGCCAGACGGGTATGTTGGCGGGAAATGCACGCCCGCCGCCAATCGGCCGATCGGTTGTCGCAAGCCGGCGCTTTCTGCCGAGCCTTACCAGCGCCAGGTCGGCCGCCAATTCGCCGAAGGAGCGGAATGTCGTCCACTTGCCGCCGATCATGCACAGCACGGGCGGACCGCCCTCGGACGGCTCCAGCACGGTGCAGAAATGATCGCGCGGGATGCGGCCGGTAAAACTGTCGGTGCTCGCCGGCAGCGGCCGCACGCCGGAAAACTGAAAAACGATCTGCTCCGGCCGGATGCTGATATCAGGCAGGACGAAGGCGAGCGATTGCAGGATATAGTCCCGCTCGTCCGCCTCGCAGCGCACCGTTTCCGGATCATCGACGCGGATATCGGTGGAACCGACCAGAACCTTGCCGAGATAGGGAAACAGGATGCATATCCGCCCGTCCTCGTTCTCGTAATATATCATGTGGTCGGCAAGCGCGTCGCGCAGCGCCGCATTGTCGATGATCAGATGCGAGCCCTTGGTGCCGCCGATCAGCGGTGACGGCCGGTCTTCTTCAGAAAACAGCGTTTGATTGGCGGCGTCGATCCAGCCGCCAGTGGCGTTGATGATCAGCGCCGGTTCGACCGCAACGGACGTGCCGCCTATCTGGTCCTCGACGCGATACTGACCATTTTCTGTTCGCCGCAGTTCAGCATAATTCAGCGCCATCGCCCCGGCCAAAAGACCATCCTGCAGAAGCTCGATGCCCAGCCGCTCCGGATGGCTGACCCAGGCGTCGAAATAGGTGGCGGAACTCTTGATCTCGGGATTGAGCGCCGGCCACTTGGCAAGCGTCGTGCGCCGGCCGCGAAACTGGTGGCGCGGCATCAGCGCGCGCTTGCGCGTCAGGAAGTCATAGATACTAAGACCCACTTTGATGGCGACGGCGCCGCGGCGACTCGGGCGGCGGCTGAGGCCGAGGAAGCGCACGATGCCATTGCCGAGACCGGAAAAGAGATCGAATACCGGCACCGTCGTCGGCAGCGGCGCGACATAATGCGGCGCGTTGCGCAGCAGCCGGTCGCGCTCGACCAGCGACTCCTGCACCAGCTTGAATTCGCCGTTTTCAAGATAGCGCAGCCCGCCATGCACCATGCGCGACAGCGCCGAACTGGCGCCGGAGCAATAGTCGTGCTTTTCCACGAGCAGCACATTCAGCCCCTGCAGCGCCAGTTCCCGAAAGACGCTGATGCCGTTGATGCCGCCGCCGATGATACACACGTCCACCTTCGGGCTCCGATGAAGCCCGTCCAATATTTCTTCACGTTTCATGATGGCGATCCGCTACTTCATGTCAGTCAGTGTCGCCGCGATGGCTGTATCGATAGCGGCACGATCGTCTGCATCGAGCCGGATGCTCCCGGCCCGCGCATTGTCGATCGCCTGTGCCGGATTACGCGCGCCGCAAAGGGCAAAGGTCACGCCGGGCTGGGCCAGCGTCCAGCCAATCACGGTCTGGGCGATGCTGGCGCCATGTTTTTCGGCGACCGGCCGGATGGCGTCGGCCAGCGCCATTGCCTTCCGGCGATTGCCGACCGAAAAGCGCGGATTGTCCTTGCGTTGGTCGTCGCCGGAGAACACCCGGTCAGGACCGATGGTGCCGGACAGCAACCCCAGCGCCAGCGACGAGTAGCTGAGCGTCGCTATGCCGTTCGCCTGGGTCAGCGGCAGAAGCTCCGCCTCGATCTCGCGGTCGATCATGCTGAACCGCTCCTGGATCGCATCGAGACCACCAGCCGCGATGTAGGCATCAAGGTCGTCGCGGCTGACATTGCTTGCCCCGATCGCCCGGATCTTGCCAGCCACGCGCAGATCTTCCAGCGCCCGCATGGTTTCCTCGACCGATGTCGTCGGGTCCTGCCAATGGGTGATGTAGAGGTCGATGTAGTCGGTTTGCAGCCGCCTCAGGCTTTCCTCGACCTCATGCAGGATCGCGTCGCGGCCGAGGTAGCGATGGACCGGCCTGCCGTCCTGATCGAAGAAGTGCCGGCCCTGCTGCGTATGCCAGACAAGGCCGCATTTGGTGGCGATGACAGCCTTGTCGCGGCGACCAGCCAACGCCTTGCCGACGATTTCCTCGGAACGTCCAAGCCCATAGGCCGGTGCCGTGTCAATCAGCGTCACGCCGGCATCGAGCGATGCCTGGATTGCGGCGATCGATTCCGTTTCATCGGTCCCGCCCCACATCCAGCCGCCGATCGCCCAGGTGCCCAGTCCGACCGCCGAGGCGGAGACGCCGGATTTGCCGATCTCGCGTGTCAATTGCTGTGCGCTCATGCCCATTTCCCTTCGCCATTCGCCAGTGCCAGCACCCGCGCACCCGTCGCCTCATCGGTCACCAGCGTATCCAGGTGATTGCCGCGGAGAACGCTGAGGATCGGGCCCGCCTTGTTCGGCCCGCTCGCCACACCGATCTTCGTGGGGATCGAGGCGAATTCCGGCAGCGTCAGCGACACCAGCGAACGGTTGAGGCTGTAATCGCAGACGCGGCCATGATCATCGAGCAGATGCGCCAGCAATTCGCAGGAGGCGCCGGACCGCTCGATCGCGGCGCGGTCGGTGCTCGAGGAGGGATGCAGGTCGTAATAGCTGGAATCGTCCGACAGGATCGAACCGATGCCGACCACGGCCACCTTCGCCTCCCGCGCCCGTTTGAAAACGTCTGCGACGGAACGCATGTTGATCAGCATCGCCCGCTGCTCGGCATCGTCGGCAAAGAGCGGTGCGTGGATCTGGTAGGAACGCCCGCCAAGCCGGTCGGCCATCAGGGTCGAGACGTGGTTGACGTCGGTATAGTGCTTGCCCTGCACGCAGCCGGTTGCCGGAATGACCTCGACATCAAAACGGCGCAGCGGCTGCAGGCCGGCAACGACGGCACTCACGCCTTTGCCGCCGGTGATGCAGATCGTATCGCCGTCGACGATCTCTTCCAGCAGCAAGCGCGCGGTCGCCTCGCCGACCGCTTGCAGCGCCGTCTGCGGATTGTCGGAGACCGTCGGCACCACCACGGCGCGGCCGATGCCGCCAAGCGCCCGCAGCTGTTCCTCCATATCGACCAAAGGCTCGACCGGCGACTTGATCTTGATCTCGACCAGGCCGAGCTGGCGGCCGCGTTTGATCAGCCGGTTGACGGTGGCATGCGAAATGCCGAGCTGATCGGCAATCTGCGCCTGCGTCAGTCCTTCGAGGAAATGCAGGACCAGCGCCTGGTGCATCTGCCGGGCGATGACGATTTCTTCGCGCGGCGCGTTTGCGGGTTTGAGTTTGGCTATCGGCATATTAGGCAGCCTTCCGCTTGTGCAGGAAATGATCGATCGAGACGGCGGCAAGCAGAATGCAGCCTTTGATCATGTCTTGCCAATAGACGGACACGTTGAGCAAGATCAACGAGCTCGTGACGACCGAGAGCAGGGCAATGCCGAGAATGGCCCCCAGGATCGTGCCGGAGCCGCCGTTCAACGACGCGCCGCCGATCACCGCGGCTGCGATGATGTTGAGCTCCATGCCGACGCCGAAAGTCGGGGTCGCGGCACCGAAGCGGGACATGTAGATCACCCCGGCAACGCCCGACAGCGTGGCGCAGAGCACCGTCACCCAGAACTTCACCTGGTTGGTCTTGATGCCGGAATAGAGCGCCGCCTTCTCGTTGCTGCCGGTGTAGAACACCTTGCGGAAGGCGGTTGCCCGGCGCAACAGGAAATCGAACAGCACGACGACGGCAACGAAGATCAGGATCACATAGGGGATGCCGGAGAACGTGCCCTGCCCGACCGCCTTGAACGAGGGCGGCAAGGTGAACAGCGACAGCGGCGTACCCTTGGTGATGATCAGGCAGATGCCGCGCACGATCACCATCGCCGCAAGCGAGGTGATGAAGTGATTGAGCCCGACGACCGTGACGAAGAAGCCCATGACGCAGCCGATCAGGCCGCTGGCAAGGATCCCGATCAGCGATGCGCTCCACGGATCGAGCCCCAGCAGGAACAGCGAGCCCGAGAGCACCATCGAGAAGCAGACGACCGAGCCGACCGACAGGTCGATGCCGCCGACGATCAGGAGGATGGTCATGCCGACGACGACGATCCCTTCGACCGAGAACGACATCAGCATCGCCCGGAAATTGCCGAGCGTCAGAAAATGCGGCGAGGCAAAACTCATGACGATGCAGAGCCCCAGGATGATTGCGATCAGTCCCGCCTCTCGCATCGTCCCCAACCGTTTCCAGCCGGGCGTGCGTGCCTGATGTGCCCCTGCCAATGTGGCGTCCGCCATGGCCCTGTCTCCTACCCCTGCGTTTTCTTTAAGCGGCATGCTCGGATGCCCTTGCCTGACCGCCGATCCCCGACGCGAGCCGCATGATCGCTTCCTCAGTCATCGTCTCGCCGTCGACCTCGCCTGCCACCCTGCCCTCATGGATCACCAGCACCCGGTCGCACAGGCCGAGAAGCTCCGGCAGTTCCGACGAGATGACGACAATGCCGATGCCGGAGCGCGCGAGATCGCGCAGCAGCCGGTGGATTTCCGATTTGGCGCCGACATCGATACCGCGGGTCGGCTCGTCCATCAGGATGACCTTGGGGTTGACCGCCAACTGCTTGGCGATCGCCACCTTCTGCTGGTTTCCACCCGATAGCGACGAGACCGGCATCTCGATGCCGCCCATCCGCACGCCGAGCCGCCGGACCAGGTCGCAGGCGCGATCCGCCTCGGCCCTCGAATTCAGCAGCCCCAGCGGTCCGGTCAGCGATTTCAAATCGAGAACCGCAATGTTCCGGGCGATGGAAAGATCGAGGAATATGCCGGAGCCTTTGCGGTCTTCCGACAGGTAGACGACGCCTGCCTGCGCGGCCTGCGCATAGGAGCGCGTCCGCAGCCGATGTCCATGCAACTGCACCTCGCCGGCGATCACCGGCCGCAATCCGCAAATACCTTCGGCGATCTCGGTACGGCCGGAGCCGATTAGCCCGCCGACGCCGAGTATTTCGCCCCTGCGCAGGTCGAAGCTCACATCCGTGAAGCGGCTGCCGTCGCCGAGATCGCGGACACTCAGAATGATCTCGCCGGTCCGCTCCGCCGACGCCTGCTTTTCCGGATAGAGCTGGGTGATCTCCCGTCCGACCATGCGGCGTACCACATCATCCGGCGTCAACTCCGCCACCTTCTCCGTCGAGACATAGCGGCCATCGCGAAACACGGTGACCCTGTCGCACAGGCTGAAGATTTCGGCCATGCGGTGGCTGATATAGATAATCGAAATACCCTGCGCCTTGAGGTCGCGGATGATGCCGAACAGCACCTGCGTCTCCGATTCCGTCAGCGCAGCCGTCGGCTCGTCGAAGATCAGGACCCGGCAATCGAGCGTCAGCGCCTTGGCGATCTCGACGAGCTGCTGGCTTGATATCGACAGGTCGCCGACTTTACGGCGGACGTCGATCGGCGCCAGACGGTTCATCACGACCTGCGCCTCCCGCTCCAGCTTGCGGTAATTCATCAAAGGCGAGCGGCGGCGGTTCGTGGCGGCCATGAACATGTTCTCGGCCACCGTCGCATCGGGGCAGAGCGCGATTTCCTGATGCACGAGGCCGAGCCCGAGCGACTGCGCCACGGCCGGCGACGTTACTTTTACCGGCGCGCCGTCGACGAAAACCTCCCCCTCGGTCGGCTGCAGCACGCCGGCAATGATGTTCATCAGCGTCGATTTGCCCGCGCCGTTTTCGCCGCAAAGCGCATGAACCTCGCCTTTCTCAAGGCTGAAACTCACCTGCGTCAGGGCCTTCACCGCACCGAAGTGCTTGCTGACATTGCGGATTTCCAGAACCGGCACCGACGCCATCATTGTCTCCTCCTCACTTCCGCGGTGGCTGTCCGGAACGTTGCCCGGACAGCCGACCAAAAGGCCTACTCGTCGATGCCCTTGGTGCCCCGCCGCTTCAGGTATTTGTCCCAGTAGAAGTCGTCGGCATTGTCAGCCGTGACGATCGACAGGCCGTTGTCGACGAACGGAATGCTCATCGGATTGAAGCTGGCACGCTTGGCGTCGTTCATCGGGTCGATAAGTTCGGGATGCTTGGCCAGCCACAGGAGCATGAAGCCCATGTAACCCTGCATGCCCTGGTTCGGGTTGATCGAGCCGAACACTTCGCCCGCCTTGATCATGTCGAGGATGTTGGCGTTGACGTCGGCGCACATCACCAGGATCTTGCCGCCGCTTTCCTTATTGGCCTGCGACGCGCCGATTGCCGAGTTCGCTTCCGGCATGAAGACGGCGCCAAGGTTCGGATGGGCCTGCACCAGGCTCATCAGGCCCTGATAGGCCTTGTTCGGGTCCTGGTTGGACGCAGCGCGACCGACCAGCTTCATATCGGGATATTTTTCGTCCATGCGGGCGATGAAAGCGGCGATACGCTTGTCGTGGTTGTCCTGGCCCGGATTTTCCAGAACGGCATATTCGCCCTTGCCGCCCATCTTTTCGGCAATCGCATCGGCCGCATACGTGCCTTCGCGGGTATTGTCCGACGTGATGAACGAGATGCGCTTGGAGAGCGGCGCATCGGCGGCGAAGGTGACGACCGCCGTGCCCTGGCCGATCGCCCGGTTGATCGGCTCGATGAACGGGTCGGAGTTCATCGGATGAACGAGGATACCGGCCGGGTTCTGGGCCAGCGCCTGGTCGAAAGTGGCGATCTGCTTGTTGACGTCATATTCCGGGGTGCCGGTATAGGCTGTCTCGCAACCGAGCTGCTGACCGGCCTGCTTGAACATCTCATAGACCGGGAACCAATATTCGACGCCCGACACCATGACGTTCATGACGTATTTTTCGCCCGGCATGCAGCGGAACGGATTTTCCGCGCCCGCGCTGGCTGCGCCGGCAAATAACGTCGATGCGAGGACCGCCAATGCGGTCGTGCTTAAAAATCTGCGCAAGTTTCCTCCTCGAGGCCGAAGCCCCTCCCAAATATCCGGCGGCGCCTGAGCGGCTGCCGATGATCCATTGAAGACCGGAGTTCCTCCTCGAAGTCCGGTATGAGCAGGTAATCCGAAAGGCAAAGATATGTCAATATAATTCATATGTTGAAATATATTTCAACATCGCCAGCAGAGGCCGCTATGGGCTCAATTGCTTCCTAACGGAGGAGGCCGGCTTCCTCGGCCGCGGCTTTGAAAGCCAGTGCGGCCGCGGCTGAATCGGCTCGCCCGTCAACGGCCTCCGTGCAGATTTTCTTTGCGACGGCGAAGGATGCCGCTTTCTCACGCGGCCAACACGTCATCAGATATGCAAGCGCGTCCCTGCTGTTGCGGATACTCTTAGGGTGGTCGCCATCCCCGATGACCTCAACGGGCTGGTCCCAAAAATCGTGGCGCATCGACATCTCCTCAGCTCTCGGCTATCGGCTGAACGTCATCTGCGCGGGGTCGTTCCAGCGTGAGTCCTAATCAGATCGGGTGAACGGCCTTTTGCGCGCCGCATGGCGTGGGCTGTCTTCGGCCACTGGATTGTGATCCTCCTTGGCTCTACAGCAAGGGACGTATTCCAAGCCCATCCCATTAAGGTGCATTCATCCATGACAAAGAAAGTTTATCTCGCCGGTCCCGAAGTCTTCCTGCCAAACGCCCGTGAAATGCTCGACAGGAAAGCTGCGCTTGCCCGCGAGGCCGGGCTTCACCCGCTCTCGCCAGGCGATCTGGAAATCCCGCAGACGAATTCGAAGCGGGAGCGGGCGGCGGCGATAAACGCGGTGGACGAGAAGATGATGATGGAGGCTGACGCCATCATTGCCAATCTCACGCCGTTTCGCGGTATTGCAGCCGATACCGGGACGGCCTTCGAACTCGGCTTTATGTGCGCAAGCGGCAAGCCTGTCTTCGCCTACACGAATGTGGCGAGGGATCACAGCGGACGCGTCAGCGATCTTTATGGCGGGGCCGTCGCCTATGATGCCGAAGGACGGCTGCGGGACCCGAACGGGATTGCGATCGAGGATTTCGGCCTGGCCGACAATCTCATGCTGCACGCCGGGATCGAACGGCGCGGCGGCGTTCTCATTGTCGGAGACGCGCCGCGGGACGGGCTCTATACGGACCTTGCGGCGTTCAAGAGGTGTCTTGCCGTCGCCGTTGAGAAGCTGCGCTGAATTCCCGAACCTGGTGATCAGCGGCTTGCAACTGCGCCGAATAGGGCTCGGCACAGTTTCGTTGGGAGCCGCAGCCCGCCGTCAGACCAGACCCGGCACGACGAACACCAACCAGGCAACGATCGGGCCGATGATAGCGATCAAGGCGCTGTAGATCAGCAACTGCCGCAGCACCTGCTCTCGCCTGTCATCCGGCGCGTTGGCGACGACAAGGGCGCCATTGGTGGAAAACGGGCTGGTATCGACGATCGTGGTCGAGATTGCGATCGCCGCAACCACGCCGACGGCGCTGATGTGCCCTTGCAACAGGAATGGAACGGCGAGAGGGATAATCGCGCCGAGCAGCGCGGTCGAGGATGCAAAGGCCGAGACGATCGCACCCGTAAAGCAAAGCAGAAGCGCCACCAGCAGCGGCATGCCCAGACTGGATATGCCGTGCGCCACGTAGTCGACCGTCCCGGCCTTTTCCATTACGCCGACATAGGTAATGATGCCGGCAATCAACAGCACGGTCGACCAACTGACCTTGTCGATCGCCGCTTTCTGAGCCTTCGGCGACAGCAGCGCCAGGGCGACGGCCACCGTCATTGCGACGAGGCCGACATTGAACTTGAAAACCAGGGCGCCGACGCCAAGCGCCGTCAAGCCGATCAAGGTGGTAATTCTCTGATTGTCGAGGCGCAGCTTCGTCGCCGTATCGGCCGCCGTGCCATAGGCATGCTCCCTGATCGGTTTTGCCGGCGTGCCGCCGTGACCTCTGATCGACGCCGATACGCCCTCGGGATGCAGTTCGGGCAAGGGGCCGATTGGTGCGGCTTCCTGCGTCTTCACTCTGGCGCCGCCGAAAACCCAAAAGACCAGCACGGCTATCGCCAGGTTGAAGAAGAAGCTGGAGAGAAACAACGACGTCGGCGCGAAAGGCAGGCCGGCCTTCTCGACGATCTGGTTGGTGATGCCGCCATAGATGCTGATCGGCGAAAAGCCGCCCGCCTGCGCTCCGTGGATGACCATCAGGCCCATCATGACGGGGTGAATGCGATACTGCACGGCAAAGCTCAACGCGACGGGCGCGAGAATGGCGACCGCCGCCGGGCCAAGCGCGCCGAAACCGGTAATCACGGCGGCGACGAGGAACATCACCCAAGGAATCAAGGCGATCCGCCCGCGCACCAGGCGGACGGCGCATTCGACTAGCCAGTCGATCGTGCCGTTGATCTGCGCTATGGCGAAGAGGTAGGTGACGGCGACCAGCGTCAGAAACAGGTCGCTCGGAAAGCCGGCGAAAATATCGTTGGTTTTCATCCCGATGACCATGGAGCCGAGCACGAAGGCGCCGGCAAAGGCCAGTGCGCCCATGTTGATCGGCTGGATCGTCGCAACGACAAACATCGCGACCAGCAGTCCGATGGATAGCAATTCAATACCCATGATTCCCCTCCCTCCGACGCTTCCGGCGCCGCAGTTGCTGTTTTCAAGATTGATCCGGAATGCGGGCACCCTCCTCCCAGAGGGTCGTGGTCGCCTTACGGCCTGGTGTAAAGATCGGCGTATTGCTGCCGCAGGATATTTTTTTGAACCTTGCCCATCGTGTTGCGCGGCAAGTCCTCGGCAAAGATGATGCGCTTGGGCTGCTTGTAGCGGGCAAGACGGTCCTGGAGGGCGTTGACGATCGTCTTTTCGTCCAGGACGGCGCCGGGCTTGCGCACGACGATGGCGGTCACGCCTTCTCCGAAATCGGGATGCGGCACGCCGATCACAGCACTCTCGACCACACCCTCGATCTGGTCTATCTCGCCTTCGACCTCTTTCGGATAGATGTTGTATCCACCCGAAATCACCAGATCCTTGCCACGGCCGACGATGTGGACATAGCCTTCCCGGTCGATCTTGCCGAGATCGCCGCTGATGAAGAAACCGTCGGCGGTGAATTCGGCCGCGGTTTTTTCCGGCATGCGCCAATAACCCTTGAAGACGTTCGGCCCCTTGATCTCGATCATGCCGGTTTCTTCAGCCGGCAGCGCCTGCCCCGTCGCGGGATCGGTGACGCGCACCGTCACACCAGGCAGCGGAAAGCCGACCGTTCCGGCGATCCGTTTGCCCTCATAGGGGTTCGACGTGTTCATATTGGTTTCCGTCATGCCGTAGCGCTCGAGAATCGCGTGGCCGGTCCGCGCCTGGAACTCGGTATGTGTTTCTGCAAGCAGCGCAGCCGAACCGGAAATGAAGAGACGGATGCCTGCGACCGCCTCTCTGTCGAGGCGCGGGCTTTGCAGGAGACGCACATAGAAGGTCGGTACCCCCATCAGCATCGTTGCCTGCGGCATCAGGGGCAGCACCACATCCGGGTCGAACTTCGACAGCAGGAACATCGAGGCGCCGGCGAGCAGCGTGACATTCGTGGCGACAAACAGCCCATGCGTGTGAAAGATCGGCAAGGCATGGATTAGCCGATCCTCGGCGCTGACGCGCCAATAATCTCGCAGGGTCAGGGCATTCGACAGCAGGTTCCCATGGGTGAGCATCGCCCCCTTGGAACGGCCCGTCGTTCCCGACGTGTAGAGGATCGCCGCCAGATCATCGGCGGAGCGCGAAGCATCGACAAAGTCGGCCGGTTCATCGCGCGCAAGATCGAGCAACGAGCCACTGCCGTCGGCGTCGAGCGTTTCGACGATCGCGCCGTGCGCCTTCGCCATCGTCTCCACGCCCGCCCGGGCAGCCGAGGCAACAACCACCAAACGCGGCTCGGCGTCGCCGATAAAGTAGTCGAGCTCGGCCAGCGTATAGGCCGTGTTGAGCGGCAGGTAGACCGCGCCGCTGCGAAGGCAGGCGAGATAGAGGATCAATGCCTCGGCACTTTTCTCCACTTGCACCGCCACGCGATCGCCCGGGCGAATGCCGAGCGCATCCATGGCGCTGGCGATGCGGCCGGAAAGAGCGAATGCGTTATTGTAGGTCCATGTGCGCGTGCTATCGATCCGGATAAACGGTGCGTCACCGGGCGCGGAGGCCCGCATCGCGTCGAAAAGATGGTTGCTCACTTTCGCCCTCCTCCAAGCGTTGAATTCATGATCTGTGCGAATGGCCGCGAGCCTTGCTGGCCATGGCCGCCGCTGCGGCTTTCGTCGTTCTGGTTGGCCAGGTTTTTGACGGCCGGCGAGGCAATCACTTCGCCGCGCTGCGCCAGAGCCTCGTGGTTGGCCACGATGTCGTCGAGCTTATAGAGATAATTGACCATCAGACCGTGCGCCTGCTGCATCGCCTTGGCCGAGCGGTCGCCCAGAAAATTCAGTCTTTCGAGCCGGGCGCCATTACCGAGATGGAAGCGGGCGACGGGATCGACGGGCCGCCCCTCCAGCGTCCGTTCGATCAGGAAATAACGTGTCGCAAGCGGCAGCAGCACCCGCTCCACTTCGGTTGCCGTATTTTCGTTGTCAGGCCAATTCGGATCGTCCAGCAGCATCAGCGTTTTGCGGACGGCGTCCGGCAGCGGCCGGTCGGCGGTCGAAGCACGCGCCTTGGCAAGCCAGCGGGCAAAGCCTGGAACGGGCGACAGCGTAACGAAATTCTTCAGGCCGGGCAGGTCTCTGCGCAGGTCATCCACGACCTGCTTGATCAGGAAGTTGCCGAACGAGATTCCGCGCAAACCATCCTGGCAGTTGGAGATCGAGTAGAAGACCGCCGTCGTCGCTTCGTCGGCATTGATCTGCTCCCTGCCCTCGTCGAGAACATCGCCGATCGCGCCGGGCACCGATCGTGTGAGCGCCACCTCGACGAAGACGAGCGGCTCGTCGGCTAGCCGGGGGTGGAAGAAGGCAAAGCATCGCCGGTCGGACGGCGCCAAACGGCGGCGCAGCTCCTCCCAGCCGGCGATCTCGTGCACCGCCTCGTATTTGATGATCTTTTCAAGAATGGAAGCCGGCGTCGACCAGTCGATCGGCCGCAGCGTCAGAAAGCCACGATTGAACCAGGAACCGAACAGATGCGTGAAGTCGGCGTCAAGGGCGCGATACCCTTCGGACTGGTCTTTGGAAGCAAGCAGTTGCTGACGCATCCGGACGAGCTTGGCGGTGCCGTTCGGCGCGTGATTCAACCGTCGCAGCAGCTCCTGTCGCCGTGGCTCGGCGGCCTGATGGAGAGCAATGATCGCGGCAGAGCTTTTGTCAGTGCCGTAATTTTCAATCGCCTGGTCGAGCTTGGCCGTGTCGGGCCCGAACTTTTCATGAAGCATATGGAGGAATGCCTGCGCGCCGTCGCTGTCGAGCGCCTCCCAGCGATCGAGGATCTCGGCCGCAAGGGCCATGCCCGAGGCTTCGCCCCGGCTCGATAGCAGCATTTCACAGAGTGTCTGGAGATCGGCCTTGGCTGCGGCCTGCGTGGCGCGTGAACCGGAAAACAGAAGCTGGCGTCCGCGATCGGTGATGCTCTGCAGCATATCGGTGAAGAAGGAAGCTTCGGACATGCCATTTCTCCTCTCTGCCGGGTGGCCGGCCGCGTCACGTGCACCTCGCAGCTTCTTCCCATCGCCGCGTTTCACCGGTAGTATGTAAACTGTCATTTTTCGTACACGAAGTCAATCATCGTGTATACAAGAATGGCCATCGCGTATGAAGGAAACGAACCGAATGTCCGAAAATGCCGGCCGATGGCTGCGGGATGAGATTGAAAACGCAATTCTTTCCAACGAGTTCTCCCCTGGTGAGCGGCTCGACGAAATGGTGCTTGCGACACGGTTCGGGGTCTCCCGCACACCGGTGCGCGAAGCGCTGATGCAACTCGATGCGATCGGCCTCATCGAAATTCGGCCGCGCAGAGGTGCTGTTGTCATCGATCCGGGACCGCACCGCGTCTATGAGATGTTCGAAGTTATGGCCGAGCTGGAGGGCTTGGCCGGCTCTCTCGCCGCACGGCGGTTGGACAACACCTCCCGGGACGCGATCGCCGCCGCCCACAGCCGCTGCCAACAATCAGCCGGCGCCGGCGACAGCGATGCCTATTATTATGACAATGAGGAATTTCATAAGGCCATCTATGCAGCCGGCCGAAGCGAATTCCTCGAGGAGCAATGTGTGCAATTGCACCGGCGGCTGCGACCCTACCGCCGCCTGCAGCTGCGCGTGCGAAACCGCCTGTCGACATCCTTCTCGGAACATAGCGCTATCGTCGATGCGATCTTTGCCGGCGATGGCGACGAAGCCCGCCGTCTGCTGCGGACGCATGTCGGCATTCAGGGTGAGAGATTCAGTGATCTTGTCGCGAGTATGGCGAACAGATGATCGCTGTTGGAAACCCGCCCGGCAGACTGATCAATGTTCAGCGGTCGCGTCCCACAGGCTGAGATGAATCGCATCACACAAACGATCGCTGCGGCTCTTGAGAATGCTATGTCGGGAATGCCCAGGGATTCACGAGTGCCACTCCCATGCCCTCGAAATCCTTGATATTGCGCGTGACCAGCGTCATGCGGCGGGTGAAGGCTGTCGCCGCAATATAGGCGTCGTTGATCGGTTTGGGATTGGGCACATGCCACTGGGCGGCCTGAACGGCCGCAGCCTCGTCCAAAGGCAGGACACGGCCGGAGAAGGCTGCGAGAACGGAATTTTCCAGCCAGTTGCGCAGCACCTTCCCGGCGGCTGCATCATTATGCTCGACCAGCCGAACGCCAATCTCCAGTTCGTGCAGGACGACGGAGGAAATGAACGTCTCGGCCGGATCGACGGTTTCGTTCCAGACCACCACATTGGGGTCGGCCTTGCCGCTCGCGACCTTGCGCAGTTCCGACACGACATTGGTATCGAGCAACAGCATCACGACAGATCGACCGGTCGGGCATGCTCGGTGCGCGGCGGGAGCGGCAAGTCAACGTCTTCCGCTCCCGGCGCTGCCAGCATGTCACCGAGGGTCCGCATTTTACCGGTAAGCCGCTTGTATTCGTCGAACGACAAGAGAACATGCGCGGGCCGCCCCCTGTCGGTGATGATCACAGGCCCGTCCTTGGTGGCGCGCTTGGCGCGGCCAAGATCCTGGTTGAGTTCTCGGCCTGAAAGCGTGGTGACGGTCATGGCGAGCCTCCAACGTTTGTGGTTACGTAACCACATTTAATCCGCACTCGCCGGAATTACAAGATGCGGTTGCCGCTTCGCCCTTGATCGCAAGCCCCAACCTACAATCGTCAAGCACCGCAATCAGATGAACTCTGCGGCGTCTCGCCTTCAAAGGCGCCACAGATTGTCCTCGCCGCCGAATTTAAGTGCAACAGCTTCGAGCCGACCATTGACATCGGTGGTATTAAGGCCGAAGCCGCACTCGGCGACGCAATGCGCGGCTATTTTTTCTCGAGGATTCGACAGATGAAGACCAAGGCGGCGACAGCCAATGCCGGAAACCTGATCATGACCGGTGTCCTGCTGATGCTGCTCGGCGATCTGCTCTTTGCGCTGAACGATGCGATGGGCAAGTGGCTGGTCGCAAGCTTTGCCGTCGGCCAGGTGCTGGTGATCCGCTCGGTCGGCGCTTTCATCGTGCTCGGCCCGATGATCCTCCGGCAAGGGCCGATGGCCTTGTTCCGCGTCGAGCAGAAAGGCCTCCAATTCATACGGGTCATCATGGCGACCTGCGATGTCGCGCTGTTTTATGCTGCCGTCGCCTATCTGCCACTCGCAGATGTCATGACCTTCTATATGGCCGGGCCGATCTACATTGCGGCGCTCTCGCATTTCTTTCTCGGCGAAAAAATCGGCTGGCGGCGTTGGCTGGCTGTTGTGGTCGGCTTTGCAGGCGTCGTCATCGCGCTGCGCCCGTCGACGGCGATGCTGTCGCTTCCATCGCTCTTCGGTCTTGCGGGCAGCCTTGCCTTTGCGCTGTCGCTTGTCATGAGCCGCTATCTGCGCTCGACCAGCGACACGACGCTGGTGACATGGCAGACCGTGGCGGCACTGGTCACCGGCATCGTGCTCAGCATCGGCCATTGGCAGCCGGGAACGATTGTCGACTGGTCCGGCATGCTGCTGCTCGGCATCGTTGCCACCTGCGCGCATTTGCTCATCACCCGCTCGCTGAAGCTTGCACCGGCGTCGCTGCTGGCGCCGCTGCAATATACGCTGTTGCTCTGGGCGATCATCCTTGGCTACCTCTTCTTCAATGATGTTCCCGACACGCAGATCATCATCGGTGCGGCAATCATCGTCGTTGCGGGGCTGTTCATCTTCCATCGCAAGAATCTGAAAGAGACGGTTCCGACTGAAGCCGTTCCGCCCGACGGCCATTGAGACGCCAGCGCTGCTTATCCTGAGCTTCACATAAGACGTTCCAACCCTTGGAATTGCTGTGTATTTCCATCCGTAAGCCGGGCGGGAATAAAACCTTTTGCCTTCCAGCGCGGAAGCAGCGGCAATGATCACATGGGCGAAATTTCCGCCAGCAACCTTTTCGCCTTCACCATGCACATCCCAGAGTTACCCTGCACAGTTTCCGCGGAACAATCTGGACGCTTGCACGCTACCCCGGAACATTCAAACACGGGAGATCACCATGGCGTCCATGACCCTCGAAGACCTATCCTCGCAACTGAAGAAGATCGATTTCTGCATGCTGTCTACGACCGCAGGCTCCGGCCGCATCTCGGCCCGGCCGATGAGCAATAATGGCGACGTCGAATATGACGGAGATTCCTGGTTCTTTTCATATGAAGACAGCAGGAAAATCACCGAGATCGAAGGCGTCGACACCGTCTCGCTGACGTTCACGGCGCCACCCAGCCTCCTCGGCAAGCCGGGGATTTTCATCGCTGTCGAGGGCCTCGCCTCTCTGGTCCGGGACAAGGCGGCATTCGAAGAACATTGGGTCCCCGATTTCAAGCGGTGGTTTCCAGAAGGAGTGGACACTCCAGGGATCGTCCTCATCAAGGTTTCAGCGTCCTCCATCCGATACTGGGATGGCGAGGAAAACGGTGCGATCGCCCTGCCTGGCTCCGCGAATTAAGGTAATGCAAAGCCGCTCTGCTCCCTTGCATGTTTCGATGAAGTACGCCTCCCCGCCGGGAGCACGCGGCTGCCGGGCATTCGTCGGCGGTTGAATTCTAGCTTTCATCCGCCGGCGGCGGCTCCCAGCCGAAGACGCTGCGGCCGCCGAAATCGGCGGATTGGCGAAATTCGCCGGCGATGATCTCCTTGAGGTCGGGACCGGTGACGTAGCGTTCCATCTGCCTGGATTGGTCGTCCAGGCGCTTGAGCGCCTGCAGTTCCTCCTCACGTCCGAGCCTGCCCTTCTGCACCGCCGATTTCATCACACCGATGGTCTCGTCATAGACCTTGAGCGGCACCGGGAAGGGATGGCGGTCCTTGCCGCCATGGGCGATGGAAAAGCGCGCCGGATCGGAAAAACGGCAGGGTGCGCCGTGGACGACCTCGGCCACCATGGCCAGTGCCTCCACCGTGCGGGCACCGACACCGGGAACCAGCAGCAGTTCCTCGAAATCCGCCGGCCCGCGGTCGGCTGCGGCGGCGAGATTTCCATGCAGGCGGCGCATGTTGACGTCGCTCTCGCGCACGTCGTGATGGGCCGGCATGATCAGGTGCGGCAGCATCGGCTGCGCGGCCGGCTCGGGCGCCGGCTGCTCGACACGCCGTAGCGCGGCGGCCTCGCGGACGATCCGGTCGGGACCGAGCGTCGCCAGCAGATCGAGCTGGCCGCGCCGCGAGCGCTCGGCGCGCCTGTCGGCCAGATTGACGATCGTGCCCTGGCTCCGGCCCTCGATTGCCGCATGCGGCGAGTCGACAAAACTCTCCAGCCCTTCCGACAGCCAGTGATAGCGCCGGGCCTGCCGCCTGTCGCCGTTCATGCCTTGCTGCACGACGACCCAATGGCCGTCGTCGGCGACGATGAAGCCGTGCAGATAAAGATCGAACCCATCCTGAAGCGCGGCGCTGTCGACCTTGGCAATGAGACGGCTGGTCGTCGCCAGCCCTTCGCCATCGAGGCCGACGCGCTCGCCGATCGACACGAGTTCCTGCGGGGTTTTGCGCGAATGCGCACCGCGGCCACCGCAGACATGCAGGCCGAGCTCGCCGGCGCGCGGTTTCAGCCCACGCTTCAGCGCGCCGAGAACGCTGGTGGTGATGCCGGAGGAATGCCAATCCATGCCCATCACCGCGCCGAACGACTGAAACCAGAAAGGGTGGGCGAGTCTGCGCAGGAATTCGTCGCGGCCGTAATGATGCACGATCGCTTCGGTGATCAGGGCTCCCAGCCGCGTCATCCGGTCACCGAGCCAATGCGGCACACGTCCCCCGTGAAGGGGAAGATCGGCGCTGCCTGCACGTTGTGACATGTCGTTTCCTTGCGCGTCTATCGCCGGGCGAAGTCAGTCCGGCCGCCTCTTCCAGTACCGTAGGGAACCCAAAAATATTCCAGGCGTTTGGTTTCCCAGTTAGAAGCCGAGGCAATCATGACCGCATTCGAGACTGTCTTCAATGACCCGAGCCTGACCCAGGCAAAATCACAGCGGCCGGACGGCCACGAAAAACCGAATACCAGCGCTTTGCGCCTCGACGGCAGCGCCGAGAAGGCGGCCTTCCTGATCAACGGCAACAGATATTTCGCCGAAGTGTCGCGGACTCTGCGGCAGGCTCGGCGCACGATCTGGATCGTCGGCTGGGACTTCAATCCCGACATCCCGTTGGAGCCGGAAAAATCCGACGAGACTTTGGCAGACCTGTTGCATGAGCTCACAGCAGCCAATCCCGAGCTCGAAATACGCATCCTCATCTGGGCGCTGGGGCCGGTCTATTCTGAAAAATCGCTGCAGGTGCTTCGCAAGAAGAACTTCCCGAGGAATGCCAGGATCGACCTGCGCTTCGATCTTCAAGGTGCCGTTCGCGGTTGCCACCATCAGAAACTCGTCTGCATCGACGACGCCGTCGGCTTCATCGGCGGCATCGACCTGACGTCACGGCGATGGGATACAAAGCGCCATCGTGCCAGGGACAGGCTCCGGCGTGACCCCGAGGGCGTTTCCTACGATCCGCTGCATGACGTGCAGGCAATGGTCACCGGTGACGCCGCCAGGCTGATCGGCGATATCGCCAGGCGGCGCTGGGAAGACGCGACCGGCGAACAGCACCTGCCGCTTGCCGAGCGCGCGCCCTTTTCCTGGCCGGACGATCTTGCCGTTTCGCTGCGGGACATCCCGGTGAGCTTCGCGCTGACGGAGCCGTCGACAACCGCGCGCGCCGGTATCTGCGAAGGGATCGCCTCGACAATGGACATCATCTCCCGAGCACGCCGCCTGCTCTATATCGAGGCGCAATATCTCGCCTCCTTCCGTGTCGCCGATGCCATTGCCGCGCGGCTGCAGGAGGAGGACGGCCCCGAGGTCGTCATCATCTGCACGCGCAGCTCTCACGGGCTGATCGAAAAGCTTGTCATGGGCGGCAATCGCGACCGCGTCATCCGCGTTCTCAAACGGGCCGATCGCGGAAACCGGCTGCGGGTTTATTTCCCCGTCGTGCCCGGGCCGGCAGTGCCCGGGCCGACAGTGCCCGGGCCGACAGCGCCGACTACGGTCGACGAGGTCGAGGTGCTGATCCACTCCAAATTGATGATCGCCGACGACGACTTGGTCCGCATCGGCTCCTCCAATCTCAACAACCGCTCCGAAGGCCTTGATTCCGAATGCGATATACTGTTTCACGCCGCAACAGACGAACACCGCCGCGCGATCGCGGAGCTCCGTAATCGTCTGCTGGCGGAATATCTCGGAACCGGCACCGAAACCTTTGCGGCGGCTTACGCGCAAAGCGGCTCGGTGATCGATGCGATCGACGCGCAGAATGATGGCGCTCGGGGTCTGAGAGAATTCGCCGTCGAGCTTTCCGGCAGTATCTCACCGATCAGAGGCACCGGCTTCTTCGACCCGGCCCGCCCTTTCCTGCCCCTACACCGACTGGGCCTCGGCGCCCTCATCCGCCTGCTCATCCGCCCCGCGTGATCTTCGGAAGACGATCTCGGTGACGATGAGAAGCGTCGTGCCAAGCGCCAGCGGAATGAAGAAGTAGGCGCAGCGGAACGCGATCAATGCGCCGATCGACGCCTGCTTCGGCACGGCATAGGAGACGGTCGCCTCGAGCACACCCAGGCCGCCCGGAACATGGGTTGCGAGAATTGCCGAATTGGCCAACACATAGGCCGTCACCGACCGGAAAAAGGCAACGTCGCCGAAGGCCGAGAGCATTTGGTGCAGGCAGGCGGAGACGAGCATGAAGTTGAGCGTGCCGATCCCGACCTGCGCGACCGCAATCCTAAATCGCGGCAACTGAAACGACCAGCGCCAGAGCCGCAACTTGCCGCGGATGAAAAATGCCAGCCCCGCATAGACGACCGGCACGACGAGTGCCAGCAAGCCGAAGATGCGTACACTGGCGGGATCAAGCCGCAGCAGGCGCCCGGCATCACCAGGGTTGACGATCAGCGCAAGACCGCCGAGCGTGATCAGCCCGAGCCCGACCGTCACACCGCAGAACAGGATGATTTTCGCCACGTCCTCGGTCGTCAGCCCCCAGCGCGAATAAAAACGATAGCGGAAGGCGCCGCTGCTCAATCCGGCAAATCCGATATTATGGCCGAGCGACAGGCTGATGAACGAAGCCAACGCAATTTTGGGATAAGGCAAGGATTTGCCGAGCGAGCGGATCGCCAGCAGATCGAAACAGCCAAGGCACAGATAGGACGCCGCAGCAAAGAGCAGCGCTGTGCAGAAGCTTGAAAGCGGTATGCTGCGGACGGATTGGACGATCTGATCAAGGCTGTATTGTTGGAAGATACGATAGAGAAGAAAGACCGCAAGACAAAGGGCGGCAACGAGCAGTCCATTCCAGATCATGCTTTTCAAACTCATCGATTGTCCTCAGGGGTGCGAGCGTGATGGGCCGATAATCCGGAACGATCAAACGAGTTTTGTGTTCCCCCGGGAACCACATCCATATCCCCAGGGGACGAGCTTCAGCGGGCCGATGCCGGAAAAATCAATCAAACTCCTGACCTATAACGTCCACAGCTGTATCGGCGGCGACCGCAAGCTCGATCCGGGGCGCATCGCTTCGGTCATCGCCGAGGCGGAGGCCGACATCGTCGCTCTCCAGGAGGTCGATGTCCTCAGGCGCAGGACCGGCGGCATCGACCAGGCCCATACGATTGCCTCGCTTCTCAAGATGCAGGCGCATTTTCACCCGGCGCTGTCGGTGGCCGAAGAGCAGTATGGCGATGCGATCATCACCGCCTTGCCGACCGGCGCGGTCAAGGCCGGCCCGCTTCCATCCCTCGGCGAGCAGCGCGGCGCCCTTTCCGTCGAGATTCTGGTCGGCGGCAGAAAACTGCTGGTCGTCAACACCCATCTCGGTCTTCGCGGCCGCGAGCGCATGCGGCAGATGACGACATTGCTGAACGCGGGCTGGCTACGCGGCAGTACGGACGAGCCTCTTCCCACGATCCTCTGCGGCGACTTCAACGCCATTCCGTCATCGGCGACGTATCGACTTGCCACGCGGTCACTGAAGGACGCTCAACTTGCAGGCAAGGACCGGCCGAAAGCGACTTTTCCGTCCCGCTACCCGCTGATGCGTATCGACCACGTCTTCGTCAGCGACGATCTCGTCGTCAAGAAAGCGGCCGTGCTGCAAAACCGGCTGACGAAGATCGCTTCGGATCACCTCCCTCTTCTTGCAGAGATCGGCTTCGCTTGAACGCTGGCGTCACGCGCGACTGCCTTGGCGTTGTTATCCACCGAAAAACGACATGCATCAGCGCTTGCAGCGACATTGAAACGAATATTTCACGATTAACATGATATGGAATATTCATTCCGTCAGGACATTATGTGTCCGGGCGGTGATTGGATGTTCAGTCGGATCGAGCGGATCGGGACCTTCACTCTCGAAATCGACTGCTCTCTTGGAGGAAGAGGAGGGGTTGATGTTGGCTAGGCTGTTGTCACGTGTGCGCATTCAGACGCAGGTGATGGTGTTCATCGCGCCGTTCGTCCTGAGCATCATGGCCGTCGGCGCCATGGGCTTTTATGCATCGAGCCTGCTTCAGGGGCGGATGGATATTTCCAACTCCGTCCTGCAGTCCTTGAGCGGCTTTCGCAATCTATCTGCCGCGATGGCCGAATTCCTCGCCAATGCGACGCAGGAAAACAGAGACGCCGTCACCGCCAAGCTTACCGATCAGCGCGCTCTTCTGAAATCCGGCCTCGACAGGCTCGCCGCGGATCGCAGCGGCGAGCAGGAGTTGGAACAGGCGCTCTCTTCCATCGACGGAATTTCGACACGCATGGACTCGCTGTGGCAGCTTCAAGAAAGCCGGACGGCACTCCTTGCCGACCTCCAGAAAGCGCAGAGCGTCGTCGTGTCGTCCCAGACGGATATCGTCGAGGGCTCCAAGGTTCTCCAGCGCGCGGCCGACCTGCAGGAAGACGAGTCTCGCAACACGCTAGCCGACGCAGGGCGCATTTCGGATTTCGCGTCCTTCACCCAATCGCTGAACCACAAGGCCGAGGCCGGCGGCCCGATCGGTGGCGCGGATCTCGACGAACTCGCCCGGCAACAGCGCATCGTCGGAATGGCGCTTGGCGGCGAGGCGCCGGACGCCAAAAAAGCGATCGACGATACCATCGCGGCCCTGAAGCCGCTTGTCGAAGCTTCCGGCCAGGCCGAGGAGCGCGTCGCCGGCCTTCGGGATGCGACGGCCCAGATCATCGGCAGGCTGCCCGAATTGCAGGTCGTCGCCACGCGGCGGTTGAAGGCCGTGACGGATAAGGCGGCCGAAACGGCCAAGACGGTCGAGCGTGCCAAGACCAGCCAGAGAGACGGTCAGAAGCTGACGACCTCGGCATATGTGATCCAGATCGTCCTGGCGAAGCTGACGCTCGCCCCGACGGACGCCAATCTCCAGCGGCTTTCGCAGGAAATCACCGCTGTCAGAAAAGGGCTGGATATGTTGATTTCGAATGCCGGCGGCGTTGCACAATTCGATAATCTCAAACCGAAGCTTCTGCCGGCACTTGATAAGATGCAGAAGGCCGCGACCGATCTCGTCCGCATCAGTGCGCAGCGCCAGGACGAATTCCGCGCCGCCGCTGCCGACGTCGACCGGATGTGGTCGCAGCTGACGGCTTTCGCCGAAATGCAGCGGCAGAACGCTGCCGAAGAGCGCACCGATGCCAATTCCATGTCTTTGGGAACGACGATCCTCGGCGTGGTGATCGCAATCCTTGCCGGCGTCGGGCTGACCGTCACGCTCAAGGGCCCGATCAACCAGATCACCTCGGCCATGCGGCGGCTTGCAGACGGCAAGCTTGAAACCTCGATCGTCGGCGAGACCCGGGCCGATGAAATCGGCGATATGGCCCGCGCGCTCGGCGTCTTCAAGAACAATGCCATCGCCAAGGTCGAGATCGAGGAGCGCAGCGAGATCGAGCGGGCGAAGGCCGAGGAAGAAAGGCATCGCAACGACGAGGAAAAACGTGCCGTCGAACAGCAGATCGATTTCGCGGTGACGGCCTTGGCCGAAGGGCTCGGGCGCCTGGCGCGGGGCGATATTTCACAGACGATCGCGTCGCCCTTCTTCGGCCGGCTGGAGCAGCTTCGCAACGATTTCAATGCGTCGCTGCTTCGCCTGCAGGAAACGATCGATCAGATCCGCACCAACACCCGGATGATCGAAGGAAATGCCGGCCAGATGGATCTGTCGGCGAGCAACCTTGCAAAGCGCACCGAACAGCAGGCCGTCGCGCTTGAGGAAATCGCCGCGGCTATCGAAGAGATCACCACCACGGTTCGTTCGTCCGCGGCTTGCGCCGACGATGCCCGTCAGATCATCACCGACACCAAACAGACGGCCGATTCCTCATCCGAGGTCGTGGCCAGCGCCATCGAGGCGATGGGCAAGATCGAGGCGGCGTCGGACGAGATCGTGCAGATCATCGGCGTCATCGATGAGATCGCATTCCAGACGAACCTGCTCGCGCTCAATGCCGGCATCGAAGCGGCCCGCGCCGGCGAGGCTGGAAAAGGCTTTGCGGTCGTGGCTCAGGAGGTCCGCGATCTCGCCCAGCGCTCCGCCGAGGCCGGGCAAAGGATCAAACAGCTGATCGGGCGCTCGCGGGCGGAGATTACCAACGGGGCGCGGGTCGTGCGCGAAACCAGCGACGTCCTCGAAAGCATTTCCGCGAAAGTGGTCACCGCCTCCCAGCAGATGGACGTCATCGCCCGGTCGAGCCGGGAGCAATACAACGCGCTGCACGAAGTCAATTCCTCCGTCAACCGGATGGATCAGATGACGCAACAGAACGCGGCCATGGTCGAGGAAACAAGCGCGGCGACGAAGGAACTTGCCGACGAGACGAAGACGCTCCTGCAGCTGATCGACCAATTCCAATTGGATGAAACAGGGACGCGTCGCGTGAACGCAGCGTAGGGGCCCGCGCTGCTTCGTAGCCGCTTGGCCTCTGATGGGCGGGCGCTTAGTGGCGACTGTAGAGCGGCGGCATAACCTCTTCATCCGAGAGCTCGGGGTAGAGCCGCCGGCGTGTACGATCGAGCGCTTCCGCCTCCTTGCGCTTCCGTTCCAGGAGCACGGCCGTGACGTCTTTATAGGGAGCGCCGTCCTTCAAGGCGACGCGGACGATTCCGCCCTGCGAGAGGAAGTCGCAGAACGATCGCACCGAGCGAAGACGCGTGGTAATCTCGATGTAGCGGTCGTCATGTCCAGGCATGCTCGCCTCCTTAAAACGTAAAATGTCACGAACACTTCGGCAAGAAGATGACGCTGGTGTCATGACGGCCCCAGACTCTATCGGCCATATGCGGAAGCCGGTTCCCAATGCGCAAACAGGTGCAGATTTCGCTTGGAGCTTTGGGCGTCATCCTCTGGCGAATTTCCGGTTCATGGCAGCAGCGACCAAGGGCAGCGCCGTGGTCGCGACGGTCCCGAGAGGCAGCCGCCTGATACCCCGGGTGACGACGAATGCCGCAGCCATCGCGCCGGCGAGCTTCAGCCACGGCTGATTGCCGAGCTGGGCATGGGCACTGGCATCGGCCCATCGGACGTTTTCAGTGACGACGGCCGCAGTCTGGTCTTTGATCACATGAAGGCGGGCCCGGAGGTTTTCGAGCTCCTCCCTCAGCTCCCGCAACCGGCTTTCCAGAACATGCTCCTGCGAGACCACGAACGGTTCCTCGATATAGGCTTCGACCGGAATAGAAGCGTCCCGGCCAAGCGTGGCAAGGTAGGCCTCGTACTCGGCCTCGCTCGCGAACCCCTCACGCCGGATCAGCTCCGGATTGATGTTCGTCTCCTCTCCGTTCGCCATCCGTGCGCCGACATCGTCGTGCCTCTGTTCCTCGCCGACAATGGCGGGCTCGTCCTTAAACATGATACGTCTCCCGTTGTTTCCTCGGCAGAACGCTCGATGGCTCTATTTGATCCATCACGGCTGCGATGTGCTGAAACGCTCCGGCCGAAACTCCGCCAGCAGCGGATGACGGCGCCCGGTGGCGATCTCGTCGGCCAGCAGTTCTCCGGCGATCAGGCCGAGGGTGGCGCCACTATGGCTGAAAGCGACGAAATAACCCCAGATCGACGGTAGCTCGCCGAAAACCGGTTCGCCATCGCCCGGAATGGGCTTCGGGCCGACCCCATAATCGTCGATCTCGAGCGTCGGGTTGCCTTCGAGAACCTTTGACGCCTCGCGCAGCAGCCCGTCCAGCGTCGATTGTCTGACCTCATAACTGCCGTCCGGCTTCACTCCGACCTCTTCCTCGGACCAGGCAGAATCGAGCGCGAGACCGCCGTTGGGCATGGGCCGGATGGCGACGCGGGGGGTGTTGAGCACGGCCTTCAGCGAATGGCGGATCGGCTTGGTCCTGACGAGAAGGGCGACCGGCGTTGCATCGTCGATATGCTGGCCGGCTTCGGCAACGATTGCCGGAACGTCGGCGCCCGCGGCAAGCAGCACAGACTCCGCATCCCACCGCCTGCCGCCCGCCGTGCTTACGCCGCAGACGCGGGCGCCGTCGACGTCAATCGTCGCGCGGCCGGCATCCGTCACAACCTCGCCGCCGAGCGAACGGAATTCCTCCGCCAGAAAGCCGATCAACGAGGGAAGATCGACCCAGCCTTCGCCGGGATTGAAGATCGCGCCCTGCGGCGTCACCGCTCCGGCGTCGACGCCGGACGTCGCGCCGGCAATGTTTTCCTGGTCCAGCCATTGCGCGTGATAGCCGAGGTCGCATTCATGCTTGAAGACTTCGGCGATCTCGTTGCCGGCGTCATCGGCATCCCAGGTCAGGCCGCCGTCGAAGCGGAGCCAGGACGCATCCGGATACCGGGCAGCCAGCGTGCGATAACGGTCGATGCCCGCGAGGCGCAGCCGGTGATAGGCATCGGAGCGTTTCCGGGCCGAATTGAGCCAGGCGAGCGAACGGCCGGAGGCGCCATTGGCCAGCGGCCCGTCGTTGACGAGCACGGTGGCAATCCCGAGGCGAGCGAGATGGACAGCCGTCGAGACGCCGAAAATGCCGCCACCGATGACGGCGACCTTCGAAGGTTTTGGGGAAGCATTCATATCGATACCTTGTTTCCTGCACTGTCGAACGAATTCCATGCGTCCGTCGTCAGAACCGGCGGCGCATGCCTCACGTCAGGGGCTAGAGAACCTCCGCAAGGAAGCGCTTCAGCCGCTCGCTTTTGGGATTGTCGAAGATCTGCTGCGGACAGCCGGCCTCGACGATGCGGCCCTCATCCATGAAGACCACCTGATCGGCCACCTTCCGCGCAAATCCCATTTCATGCGTCACGACGGCCATGGTCATGCCCTGGCGGCCGAGGGCCGCCATCAGGTCGAGAACACCCTTGACCAATTCGGGATCGAGCGCACTCGTCACCTCATCGAACAGGATCAACTCCGGATCCATGGCGAGAGCACGCGCGATGGCGACGCGCTGCTGCTGCCCGCCCGATAGCCCTGCCGGGCGATGATCCCTGCGCTCGGCAAGGCCGACCTCGGCCAACCGCGCCTCGGCGATGCGGCGCGCCTCCTGCCGCGGCATCTTCTTGATCTTCGTCAGGGAAAGCATGACGTTCTCAAGCGCTGTGTGATCGGGAAACAGGTTGAAGTGCTGGAACACCATCCCCACCCGCCGGCGCAACCGTTCCGGTTTCATGCCCAGAATGCTGTCGCCATCGAGCAGGATGTCGCCGCCTTTCGGTTCCACCAGCCTATTCATGCAGCGCAGCAGCGTCGATTTTCCCGAGCCGGAGGGGCCGATGATGCAGGTGACGGTCCCGGCGGCGATGTCGAGATCGACACCCTTCAGCACGTCGAGGTCGCCATAGGCCATGCTCAGATCCCGGATGTTCAGGGCGCCGCCCTTGAAGCGCGGTTCCGTTTCCTCGGCGGATTTGGCCGCGGGCGGTGGACCGGCAGCGGCCTGCAACTCGCTGACCTCAACCAGACCGCTCGCCACACCCGCGCCTCGGCCTTGTTTTCCCAGCCGCAGTCTCGCATCGATGTAGTTGACCAGATGGGTGAGCGGCACGGTGATGACGAGATAGAAGAGGCCCGCCAGCAACAAGGGTGACAGATTGCCGGTGACGACGGCCTGATCCTGTCCGACGCGAAAGATCTCCCGCTCGGAGGCCAGCAATCCGAGGAAATAGACGAGGCTGGAATCCTTGACGTTTCCGATGAACTGGTTGACCAGCGCCGGCAGGACGCGCCGGATGCCTTGGGGGATGACGATCAGGCGCATGCCCTGCCCGTAGCTCATGCTGAGCGCCCGGCAGGCTTCCATCTGGCCGCGCTCGACGCTTTGGATGCCCGACCGGAAAATCTCGCCAATATAGGCCCCGGCGATCAGGCTGAGCGCCAGGATGCCGAGCGGGAATGGCGACGGACCGAAGATCTCCCGTCCGATCCGGGCAAAACCCTGACCGATGATCAGGATCGTGACGATCGCCGGCAGCCCGCGGAAGATATCGGTGTAGATCCGCGCCGGCAGCCGCAGCCAGCGAGACTGCGAGATGCCCATTACGGCGAGAGCCATACCAATGACGACGCCGAGCACGGTCGAGGCGGCGGCCAGGATCAGCGTATTCTTCAGGCCGACGCTGATCATGCTTGGCAGCACTTCCGCCATGGCCTCCCAATCCAGGAAGCTGCGGCGCAGATTTTCAAGCCAGTTCATCGAGATCCCCATCGAGGCCCTGCCGGGCATGACGCCGTCCGCCGCAGCGGACGGCTGGCGGGCTTACTTCTTGGGAAGATACTGGTCCGGCATCGGCGAGCCCGGGAACCATTTCTCGTAGAGGGTCTTCCAGGTGCCATCCTGCATCGCGTCGTGAAGGGCGCCGTTCAGCGCCGTGCGGAAGGCGTCATTTCCCTTGCGGATCACGAAACCCGCCGGCGCATCGAAGGACGGGATGTTGACCGCAACCTTCAGAGCGGGATAGCGCTCGCCATATTGTTTGGCAGCCTCGTAGTCGAGAAAATGCGCATCGACCGTGCCGTTGTTGAGGGCGGCGACGGCCGAATTGTTGTCGGGGAATTTGACCAGATCGGTCTCACCGAAATTCTTGGCCGCATAGACTTCCTGCAAGGTTCCCTGCACGACGCCGAGGCGCTTGCCCTTGAGACCGTCGGCATCCTTGATGCCGGCATCCGGGGTCAGGACCGAGAGGTAACCGGCAAGATAGCCGTCGGAAAAGTCGACGGTCTTCTTGCGAGCTTCGGTGGTCCCGATCGCCGCAACGGCAACATCGAACCGTTCGTTTGCCACCGACGGCAGCAGTGCCGAAAATTCCTGGCCCGTAAACGTCACCTTGTCTTTGGGAAAGCCGAGGCGGGAGACAACGTTGAGAAACAGCTCGATATCGAAACCGGTGAACTGGCCATCCGCCGTCGCAAACGTGTAGGGCTTGGAATCGCCCATCGTGCCGACGCTGATCACCCCGGCCTCTATGAGCTTATAGGGATTGTCGGCAGCAACCGCAGCGCCTGCCCCCATCGCAAGAAGGCACGTCAGAATGCCGGCGCGCAATGGCGCAAGGGTGGCCGCAAATGATTGAAAAGGCTTCATCGTCGTTCTCCGCTCTGAAAGGAATGCTCTTGTCGGCATATCGTTTCGCCCCCGCCCCACCGCGCATCAACGGCAGAGATTGTGGACTGGATACCGGTCTCCGCTATAAAGAGACCGGTCTCATGACATATTTGATATCGGTCAATTGACCGGTCGTCAACAACTCTTGTAGTGCTCGATTCATGGAAGATTCCGCTCACCCGAAACGGTCCGTCACGGTCGCCGACGTCGCCAAGGCCGCCAAGGTCTCGAAGGCGACGGCCGCGCGCGTGCTCGGCGGCTATGGCGTGGTCAGCGACACGATCAAGCATCAGGTGATGGCGGCGGCGGCAGCACTCGAATACCGCCCGAACGAGCTCGCCCGAAGCATGAGCACCGGACGATCCGGCATCATCGGCGTCGTTGTCGGCGATATCGAGAACGCTTTCTTCAGCCTGGCGGTACGCGGCATCAGCGATGCGGCCCGCCTTGCGGGCTTCAACGTCATCATCGCCAATTCGGGCGAACATCTCGATGCGGAAAGATCGGCTGTCGACCTGCTGATCGGCAAGCGCGTGGATGGCCTGATCGTCACGCCGGCCCGCTGCGACCGCCTCGATCACCTGCAGCACGTCCGGCGCGCCGGCGTGCCGCTGGTGCTGTTCGACCGGGCTATCCCGGAACTCGATGTCGACGCCGTGACCGGCGACGACCGGGAGGCGGCCCTCAGCGCGACCCGATATATGATCGGCCAAGGACATCGCCGCCTCGCCTATGTCTCCGCCATGGACGCCGACAAAGACGGGCTTACCGATATCGCACTTATCTCGAATTCCGCCGTGCGCGAACGCGTCGAAGGCTTCGTCTTCGCCCTGACCGAGGCGGGTTTGTCGAACCCTCTCCATTCCGTCAGGCTCGGCGCCACGGACCAGCATCAGACGGATGCGGTGATCAAACGCCTGCTCTCGGAGATATCGCCGCCAACGGCGCTGTTGGCATCCGACAGCCTGGTCGGCTTGCGCATTTTCAAGTCGCTGCAATCGCTCGGCCTGTCGATCCCACAGGATGTCTCGATGATTTCCTTTCTGGACGCCGACTGGACCAGCGTCACCGTCCCACCGATCACCATCGTCGACCAGCGCGTCTACGACCTGGGCAAACTCGCCGGCGAACGGCTCGTCGCCCGCATCGAACGCACCCCTCTCGCCGTGGAACGTCTACGCGTCGCCACCAGCCTCGTCGTGCGCGGCTCCGTTGCGATGATCGGCCGGTGAGATCCTGTCTAAGGCCGACATGCTCTAATCATAAAGCTCGCCATGACCGATCTGCTCTTGCCGAGCAGAAGTATCGCTGATGATGGGGTCGTCGGCCGGATCGGGATCTTTCTTATTGGCATCGCTTAGAAACTGCGCGGCTTCGAGCAGCGCCGCGGTGATCTCTTCGGTTGCCCATCCGGCTTCATTGGCGGCCGCAATCACATCTTGCAACGCGTCGCGCGCGGCATCGGTCGCCTCTTTGAAGCGTTGCACAGGCGCTTCGGTTTTCGGCGGTGGAAAGGTCATCGTCATTCCCTCCGTTAGGTCTGGCTATTGGAGAAAAACGCAGCCCGCGGGAAATGGATGCACGATTATCCCGATTTCGGTGACGATCTTCAGCCTCAGATGACCGTCTGAAGCAGAAACGGAGAGCGCTCCAGCGGACGCTGCGCAAGGATCCTCAACATCGCCGGGCCTTGTATGCCGGTCGTCGTCGTAGAGCGGCCGTCGTGATAGACCACCGTCATGACGCGGCTGAGGCTGTCGTACCTGATCTGCGCGATCGTGCGTGTGTGGACCGGAAAGATGAATTCATGGGGCTGAGACTTTCGCCTGGAGCGCTTCGAGGTCATCGTGATGCTCCGTCAACATAGTGGCAGCACTCACCCCGCCGTTCCCAGCTCAGGATACGCGTGATAGTCGACAACACATCCCTCATCGAGTGCCTCCAATGCGCTCAGAAATCGACCAACCGACCGAACGGGTCGGTTCCGGCAATCGAACCGGCGACCTCCAGGTCGGAGACTTGGCCTCACACTACAGATGCCGATCAAGCATATATTGTTTCCACGGTCGCGTGACATCGGCGTGACATGCAGATCACGGCTCGAAAACCTGCCCGGAACGGGCTTGGCGAAGTGTCCGTTCTCGCGGACAACCGCCAGCCCATCAATGCAATGTTCTCTGTATCCCATGGGCGCAGGCGGCCTGCGGCCAGCATTCGACGCTGCGCGCGAGCGACCGAATGGCTTCATCCACGACGAAAACCGCATCCCCGAGCCGTTCGATCTCGTAATGGAGTTCGGAGAACTCGACTTCATCGAGCCCCTCACCGTCGAGCAGCCGCCTGCTGGCCTCGATCAGACGCTCCGTGCGCTCGACAATATCAAGAGCACTTCGTATGATGATGTCGAGCATGCAGTTGCCCTCGCTTGAATAACCAAGTTTCGGGCATAATCGGAATGCTGACAATCCCGAAATCTTGTCAGATGCGCGCGCGGATCGTGTCGTAGAAATCCCTGACCTCGCGCAGCGCCGATTGATGGCGGCGCGGTAGAGAGGCCCGGCGGCCGCCGAAGGCGAAGGCAGCCGCGACGACGGCAACGAGAAGAAGCGTCGAGGCCGGATAGAGCTTCACGACCGCTTCCGTCCGACGCATCGCTTTCCCGGCACCGCCCTTTACCGATCGGACGCCATCGAGGATCTGCTGCTGCAGCGAGTCGATTTGCTGTCGCAGCGCGCTCAACTCCTCACGCAAGTCCTGATCAGCCTGTCGGGGAACGCCGACGGAGGCCGTGTTGATATCGATGACGGCTTTCGGCACAGGCTCGCCGATCTTGGCTCCCTTGGTGTCGAGGGTGGCCGTCTCATTGCTCTTGCGTCGCGGCATGATCAATTCTCCTTCCCAAACCCCAAATCACCCTGTTTTAGTCGTCATCGAGCGAGAAGACCGGTCGATAGTGGCGCTCCGCAATCAGCAAGCTGCGATCAGGTCGGATAATGTAAATTTCCTCGACCTGGCGTCCCCATTGATCGGTAAAGCTGTGCGGGAAAGAAGACCCTATGGGCGATTTCGTCAACTTCGTGCGAGGCTGACCATTATAGGTGATGCTGCCGGGAATAGGGGCCAGTCCAGCCGACGTGTAATATCCTTCGCCGGTCGTGCAGCCCGTCAGAATAACAGCAAAGACCAGCCCAAATCCCGTGCTCCGCTTCATAGCACCTCCAGCCGTTCCGTTCCTTGGACTTCACTCGCCCCATCACTCGCCAATGTAACAGGAGACGGCAGACATTGTTCCAGAATCAGCTGGAGACGTCGGAATAACTGCCCCTTAGCGGGGCGTGGTCCGTACAAAGTCAGCCCTACCCCCTCAGGCCGACGACGTCAGGAATCGGCAAACCCAGCATCTCGGCGTGTTTGCAGAGCTTCCCCCAAGGCACCTCGCCGACCGGCACGCCTTCCTCCAACGCCGAGCGGCGCTTTCGGGCTGCGCTGTCGCCCGGCATGCGGACAGGGCCGTTGTTCCAGGGCGCAGAAGGGTTGCTGCGGCATGCGGAGGCGAGAAAATCTGCCTGCGCGGTAAAGGCATCCAGCCCGGCGAAAAAGGCGGGGTCGATGACCTGAAGAAAGGCGCTTTGCGAAAACACACCGGGCGGGGCGTTCGCCCGTCCCTTGCCGGAAAGCCCCTGCCCCAGCAACTCGACGATCAGCCCGAGCCCAAAGCCCTTATGTCCCTTCAGCCGGCCACCGAGCGGCATCATCGTCCCGCCGCGCTCGGTCACCTCGCGTGGATCATCGGTCGGCTCGCCTGCGGCGGTGAAAGCCCAGGCCTCGGGGAATTTTTCGCCAGCCTTCGCCAAGTTTTGGGTCATCGTCGTGGTGGTGATAGAAGCCGAGACGTCGATCAGGATCGGATCTCCGGATGTCGGGAAGCCGGCCGCCATCGGGTTCGGCGTCAGAAGCGGTTTGGTGCCGCCATAGGGCGCGACGCGGCTTGCCGCGGGATGCGACACCGACAGTTGCACGATCAGCCCCTGCTCGGTAACCTGCCGCATGAAGGCGGACAGAGCGCAGGTATGATGGCAGTTTCGGATTGCCGCGGTGACGACGCCATGATCGCGAACACGTTCGCAGGCCTGATCGATCGCCTTGGTCAAGAGCCATGCGCCGGGCAAGGATTTGCCGTCCCAGACAAAGGCCGCGCCGCGGTCATTAACCACCTCATAGCTGCCGGACTTCGCCAGCGAACCATCTTCCAATGCTTCGACATACCAGTCCAGAAGGCTGACGCCATGCGTTTCATGGCCGATCATGTCGCCTTCCACCAGAACGGCGGCCGTTATTTCGGCCTTGTCGGCCTCCATCCCGGCGCCGGTCAATATCTGCTCGGCGAATTGGGTCAGGGCAATGCGGTCAATCAGCGGCATAGGCATCCATCCGTCATGTCATGGAAGGCGCGGGCCATTCAGGAAAGGGGCCCGCGCTTCAATCGGCAAACCAGCTTACTTGAAGCGGATCTGCGACAGCTGCAGTTCGGAATTCGTCGCGATCGTCGGCTTGAAGTCGAGACGCGGCGAAACGCGGGTGAAGCCGACCATATGAAACATCGGGATATCGGCGATGATGTCGGTGTTCACCTTGGCGAAAAGCTCCTTCCAAAGTTTCGTGCGCTCGTCGCCGGTGGCTGAGGTCGCCTTGGCGATGAGGGCGTCAACCGCGGGATCCCGAACCATGGAGTGAGAGCCGTCGGTCGCGTATTTCACGAAGGCGGTGAAGACGGGATCGCCGGTCGCATTGTCGTGCTGCGACTGGGTCAATGTCGGACCGGAATCGGCGACGAAGGGTGCAACGAAATAGCCGTTCCACACAGAAACGTCGTACATGTCGAGCTTGACGTTCAAACCGACGTCCTGAAGCATGGCCATCATCGCTTCCATCGCTTCGGTGGCGTTAGGATATTGCCCATTGCGACCGATGATGCGGATCTGTTGATCGACCGGGACGCCGTCGGCTTTCGCTGCCTTGACCAATTCCTTTGCTTTTTCGGGATCATAAGGCCAGGCGGGGATATCGGCATTGTAGCCGATCGTCGTGGGGACGACGAGCTGCGTGGCGATCTTCGCCTGTTCGGGAAACAGCGTTCCGAGCATGGCCTGACGATCGATAGCGAGGTTCATCGCTTCGCGTATGCGCCGGTCGTTGAGCGGCGCTGCGCGGGTATCGATGCGCAGCGATGTCGTCTCCGAATTCGGATAGGCGAAATCGGTTTCCTTGTTGGTGGCATCCTGCACCGATACGGCCGGAACGATATCGGCTTCGCCGGCATCGACCATGGCGGCTGCGACCGCACTGTCCGAGCGGAACAGATAGGTCGCCTGCTCCACTTGCGGCTTCTCCCCCCAATAGTCCGGATTGCGCTTCAGCACGATCGACTGGCCGATCTCCCATTTGTCGAAGGTATAGGGGCCGGTGCCGATCGGCTTGCGGGTGAATTCGTCTGCCGGTGTCGCCTCGGCCGATTCCACGGCCATCACCGTCATCAGCAGCGGAAGGATCGGCTGCGCCGGTTTTGTCGTAATGCGGATCGTGTTGGCATCCGGCGTCTCGAAGCTGAATTCCGTACCGCCGAAATATTTGCCGCCGGTTTCACAGCTGAGCTTCTTGTTCTTGTTGCGCTCGATCGTAAACTGGACATCTTTGGCGGTGAACGGCTTGCCATCGTGCCATTTGACATTCGGGCGCAGCTTGAACTCCCAGGTGTCGTCGTCGATCTTCGACCATTCCGTCGCCAGGCGGGGTTTGAGACCGCCATTGACGTAGTCGAATTCGACCAGCATCTCGTTGACGTTCTCGGAAATGACCCGGCCGACGTCCTGGCGCGCGGCCATGCAGGGCTCGACGACATCGACGGTTTCCGCGAGCACGACGGTGACGTTGCTCTTGGCATCGTCAGCGTGAACCGAGCCAGCGCTCAGCCCGATCATCGCGGTTGAAAAACAGGCAGCGACCAAATGCAGTTTCATTTCGTTCTCCTCCCATGCGCCGGCGGCGCTCTTTACGGCGAATCTTCGTCCTATCTCCGGTGATCCGGCCTTCGCCTCCTCTTTGCGAAAAGCCATCCTAATACACAAGCGCACTAATATACTAGTTAAGCGGAGCGATCAAGCGCAGCACCCGGAACACGGGCGCCAACGCTGTCCGAAACGCTCGATTTCTAGCCGGCCGAAGCAATCGATCCACGCATCGTCTCGACCTCACCGTCGGTAAGATCGGTCAGTGGCGGACCCTTTGGCTCGTGCCTCGAGCCGGCGAATGATCTCGCGACGTTCCGTCGCGGCGATCAATTGCTTCTTCCTCGGCTTCAGTTGCGCAGATCGAGGGGCAACAGGCCGGCGGGGAAATTCTGGTAGGCGACGGGGCGTAGAAACCGGCGGATCGACATGGTGCCGACGCTGGTCGCGCCGAAATTGGTCGAGGCCGGATAGGGGCCGCCATGCACCATGGAATCGACAACCTCGACGCCGGTCGGGAAGCCATTGACAAGCAACCTGCCCGCCTTCCTTTCGAGGATCGGCAGCAGGTCGCGGGCCAGGCCAAGATCGGCGTCTTCCATATGGATCGTCGCGGTCAGCTGTCCCTGGAAGCTTTCGGCAAGGGAGAGCATCTCTTCCGGCGAGCCGACGCGCACCACCAGACCGAGAGAACCGAACACCTCTTCGCTGAGCGAATGATCGGCAAGCCAGGCCGAGCCATTGGTCTCGAACAGATTCGGGGCGGCGTCCCGGCCAGCGCTCTTTACAGAAAGAACCGGCGCGACGGCATTGCTCGCCCGCATGCGCTCGACACCGTCGTGATAGGCGGCGGCGATGCCTTGGGTCAGCATCGTCTGCGGCGTCACCTTTTCAAGAGCCGCCTTGGCAGCGCCGGTAAACCTGTCCGCCTCCGGCCCATCGACGACGACGGCAATACCGGGTTTGGTGCAGAACTGGCCGGCGCCCAGCGTCAGCGAGCCGGCCCAGCCGGAACCGATCGCCTCAGCCCGGGCGGCGGTCGCGGCCGGCAGCAGGAACATCGGATTGACGCTGCCGAGCTCCCCGAAAAAGGGAATCGGTTCGGGGCGCTGGGCGCAAAGGTCAAAAAGCGCACGGCCGCCGACAAGCGACCCGGTAAAGCCGACCGCCTTGATGGCGGGATGGGTCACCAGAGCCGTGCCGACATCGCGGCGCCCGCCCTGGATCAGGCTGAAGACGCCAGCCGGCATTCCGGTGCGCTCGATCGCAGCTGCGACCGCCTCGGCAATAATCTCACCGGTGCCGGGATGGGCCGAATGTCCCTTGACCACGACAGGGCAGCCGGCGGCAAGCGCGGCTGCCGTGTCGCCGCCGGCCGTCGAAAATGCCAGCGGAAAATTCGAGGCGCCGAAAACGGCGACCGGGCCGATCGGCCGCTGCACCAGGCGGATTTCAGGCCGCGGCGCCGGCTGCCGATCGGGCTGCGCCGCATCGGTGCGAGCATCAAGATGCGCGCCTTTGCGGATATGCTCGGCAAACAGCTTGAGCTGTCCGGTGGTGCGACCGCGCTCACCATTCAGCCGGCCCTCCGGGAGCCCGGTTTCCTCGGTTCCGATCAGGGTGACGGCCGCGCCGCGCCTGTCGATCTCCTCGGCAATCGTCTCGAGGAAAACGGCGCGCTCCTCGCTTGTCTTCGCTGAAAAGGCCGCAAAAGCGGCTTCGGCCGCGCGGCAGGCGCGGTCGACCAGTTCCGTCGTACCGACAGCGAAGTCATGGGCCGGGCCATGCGCCGGCTCGGAGCGAAATGTCGAAGTCCCGGCAATCCACTCGCCGGCGATGAGATGCCTGCCTGAGGGTGTCCAGCTCATTGTTATCCTCCTCGGCGGAGCTTTGCTCCGTCCTGATGCGGTCGTTGTTCAAGATACCGGCTTTAGCGGCCGTTCACCTTTCGCCATTCGGCAAACAGCGTCAAATTGCTCTCATCGGTGGCCGGGTAGAGGCCAATGATCGTATGTCCCTGCTTGACGCGTTCGGTGACGAAGTCCTCGTAAGCGGTCATCTCCACCGCTTCGTCGGCTATCTCGTCGGCTATCTCGGCCGGGATGACGATCACGCTGTCGTCGTCGCCGACCATGATGTCGCCCGGGAAGACCGCCACGTCCCCGCAGCCGATCGGCACGTTGATGTCGATCGCTTCGTGCAGCGTGAGGTTGGTCGGGCTGGAGGGACGATGATGATAGGCGGGTAGATCAAGGCCGCCGATGGTCATGGCGTCGCGGAAGCCGCCGTCGGTCACGACGCCGGCACCGCCGCGCATCATCAGGCGGGTAATCAATATGTCGCCGGCCGACGCCGCCCGCGGGTCCTTGCGGCTGTCCATCACCAGAACATGGCCTTCGGGGCAGGTCTCGATGGCAAGCCGCTGCGGGTGTTTCGGGTTGCGAAACACGTTCATCGCATTGCGGTCCTCGCGCGCCGGCATGTAGCGCAGCGTGAAGGCCGGTCCCACCATATTGCGGCCTTTCGGCTGCACCGGCCGGACATCCTGGATCGTCTGATTTCTCAGGCCGCGCTTGAACAGCGCCGAGCAGAGCGTCGCGACCGAAACACCCATCAGCTTTTCACGGGTTGCGGGGTTCATATTTCCATCTCCTCGTTCGAATTCAGCCGCCGAAGCTGCGCGTTTCCACGGTCCAGTCGCGGGCTTTGCCCGTCAGGCTGCAGCCAAGCCCCGGACGGGCGGGCACGATCATCCGGCCATCCCTAATGTCGAGCTGTTCGTTGAACAGCGGCGCCAGCCAGTCGAAATGCTCTACCCACGGCTCGTGCGCATAGGCGGCCGCCAGGTGCAGATGGATTTCCATGGCGAAATGCGGCGCCAGCCGCATGCGTTTCGCCTCGGCTTGCGTGCAGATTCGCAGAAAGGGCGTAATGCCGCCGACCCGTGGTGCATCCGGCTGAATGAAGTCGACCGCATCGGCGCGGATCAGGGCCATATGTTCGTCGGCGCTGGCCAGCATCTCGCCGGTAGCGATCGGCGTGGCCAGTTCGCGCGCCAGTGCGGCATGGCCCTCGGCGTCATAGGCATCGAGCGGCTCTTCGATCCATTCGAGATTGAGCGGCTCGACCAGCCGGCCGAAGCGCAACGCCGTCGTGCGGTCCCATTGCTGGTTGGCATCGACCATCAGCGGCACACGGCCGTCGATATGGCTGGTCACGGCATCAAGCCGGCGAAGGTCGACCATCGGGTCCGGCTGCCCGACCTTGATCTTGACGCCGCCGATACCGGCGGCGATCGAGTGATCAATGGCATCGCGGATTTCCTCGACACTCGACGACAGGAAGCCGCCTGACGTGTTGTAGCAGGCGACGCTGTCGCGATGGGCGCCAAGCAGTTTCGCCAGCGGCAGGCCGGCCCGTTTTGCCTTCAGGTCCCAGAGGCAGATGTCGATGGCGGCAATGGCCTGCGTCGCAATGCCGGAACGGCCGACCGAGGCTCCGGCCCAGCAGAGCTTGTCCCATATGCGCGCGGTATCGCTGGGATCTTCGCCGATCAGGTTGTCGGCAATCTCGCAGGCATGGGCATAAAGAGCCGGTCCGCCTGCCCGCTTCGAATAACTGAAACCGAGACCGCTATGGCCCGCTTCGGAGACGATCTCGCAAAACAGAAACGCCACCTCCGTCAGCGGCTTCTGCCGGCCGGTCAAAACCTTGGCGTCGCTGATCGGCCGCGCCAACGGCAGATAGGTAAGCGACAGGGTGACCGAACGGATGGTGTCCAGCTTGGCCGGACCGGCCGCAAAGCCAGCCTTGGGCGGCTGCGCGGGGATCGTGCGTCGATTGGGATCAAACATCATGGTGCCTCAGTTGATGGCCGGTTCAGGCGTTTTGCCACCGAATTCCGTCGTCAGGAAGTCGAAGTCGCAGCCTTTGTCCGCCTGCTCGATATGCTTGGAGAACATGAAGCCGTAACCGCGCTCATAATGCCTTGTCGGCGCCACCCAGGCGGCACGCCGCGCGGCGATTTCCTCTTCGGAAACCAGCATATTGAGACTGCGTGCCGGAATGTCGAGCTCGACCATGTCCCCAGTTTTCAGCAAAGCCAGCGGCCCGCCAATGTAGGATTCCGGCGCGGCGTGCAGCACGCAGGCACCGAAACTGGTTCCGGACATGCGGGCATCCGAGATGCGCACCATGTCGCGCAGGCCGAGCTTCAACAGCGCCTTCGGCATCGGGATCATGCCCCATTCGGGCATGCCGGGTCCGCCCTGCGGGCCGGCATTGCGCAGCACCAGCACCGTATCGGGCGTCAGTGGATAATCGGGATCGTCGATGATCTTCTTCATCTCCGCATAGCTGTCGGCGACCAGCGCCGGGCCGCGATGGCGGTGGAATTTCGGGTCGCAGGCGGCCGGCTTGATGACAGCGCCGTCGGGACACAGGTTGCCCTTGAGCACTGCCAGCGAACCCTCGTGATAGACCGGGTTCGATAATGGCCGGATAACGTCGTCATTGTAGATCTTCACCTGGTCGAGGCCGTCCACCAAGGGTTTGCCGGTGACGGTGATCGCGGTTGGATTGAGCTTATCTCCAAGCTGCCGCATCAGCGCCCGCAAGCCGCCCGCATAAAAGAAATCCTCCATCAGGTAGGTCGAACCGGACGGCCGGATATTGGCAAGAACCGGCGTCGTGCGGCCGATGCGATCGAGGTCATCGAGCTCCAGCGGCACGCCCGCGCGCCGCGCCATGGCAATCAGGTGAATGATCGCATTGGTGGAGCAGCCGGTCGCCATGGCGACGGTGACGGCATTGTCGACGGCCGCCGGGGTGATGATTTGGTCGGGCGTCAGATCCTCCCACACCATATCGACGATGCGGCGGCCGCAGGCCGCCGACATGCGCTGGTGGTTGGCATCGGCCGCCGGAATCGAGGAAGCACCCGGCAGCGTCAATCCCATAGCCTCGGCGATCGCCGTCATCGTCGACGCCGTGCCCATGGTCATGCAATGGCCGTAACTGCGGGCAATTCCGCCTTCGATGCCCTGCCACTCCTCCTTGGTGATCGTGCCGGCACGCCGCTCGTCCCAATATTTGAAACCGTCGGTCCCGGAGCCGAGCGTCTTGCCGGCATAGTTGCCCCGGAGCATCGGCCCGGCCGGCAGATAAACAAAGGGAATGCCCATGCTGACCGCACCCATGACAAGGCCGGGTGTCGTCTTGTCGCAGCCGCCCATCAGAACGGCGCCGTCGACAGGATGGCTGCGCAACAGCTCCTCGGTCTCCATCGCCAGCATGTTGCGATAGAGCATGGTGGTCGGCTTGACGAAGTTTTCGGAAAGGGAAAGCGCAGGCAGTTCCATCGGAAACCCGCCCGCCTGAAGAATGCCCCGCTTGACCCATTCGGCGCGTTCGCGGAAATGCATGTGGCACGGCTGGGCATCGGACCAGGTGTTGATGACGGCAATGATCGGCTTTCCCTGCCAATCCTCCGGCGCATAGCCCATCTGCATGGTCCGCGACCGATGACCGAACGAGCGCTGATCATCCGGCAGCATCCATCGGGCCGACCGCAGTTGCTCGTAAGTTTTCCTAGCGGTCACGGCTTTCTCCCACCTTTTTGCGCGCTCATTTACGCGCCTTCCTTCAACTGATATTTTAGTTTCCCATATATATCAACGGCAACTTTGCATTCTTGTGCATTAGGGCGTGCAAAGCTATGAATGGAGTGAAAAGGATTGCCTCACATGAATTCCCAGTTCGCCTCCACATTCGGCCTGACTGCACCCGGTTTTCCAGCCGCGGCCGGCAGCACCGTCCAGCGCGTCTATGATGATCTCAGAAAGCGCATCATCACCATTCAGCTGCCGCCAGACACCACGCTGTCGCGCACCGAGCTTACCGAGACTTACGAAGTCAGTCAGACTCCCATTCGTGACGCATTGCAGCTCCTCAAACAGGAGGGCCTGGTGCGCATTTACCCGCAGTCCCGCACCGTGGTGACCAGGATCGACGTCCTGCAGATTTACGAGGCGCATTTCCTGCGCGTCGCGCTGGAATCGGAAGTCTGCCGCCGCCTCGCGACCGATCCGGATCCGGATCCAAGCGTCATCACGCGCGCCCGCTCGATCATCAAAATGCAGTCGGCCGTCGCCGACGACGTCGACCAGATTGCCATCTTCCAGGAACTCGACGAACTCTTTCACCAGACATTGTTCGCAGGCGCCAAACGCAGCAGCCTGCATCAACTGGTTCGCGAGCGGTCCGGCCATCTCGAGCGCATTCGCCGTCTGCATCTGCCCGAAAAGGGCAAGATCATGAGCATCCTCGACGGTCACCACGCCATCATCGACGCGATTGCCGCCCGCGACGAACAGGGTGCCGTCGATGCGATCCGCGAGCATCTCAGCCGCACCGTCGCAAAAGTCGAAGACCTGAGGAAGGAGTTCCCGGACTACTTCGTCTGAGCCTGCCACGCCGCCGCTTTCCCCCAGGGTCAATTGACCGGCGTCAGCAGCGGCCTGCCTGCGAAGAAGGCGGCAAGGTTGTCGACCGTCAATTGCGCCATCCTGTCGCGCGTTTCCTCGGTGCCGCTGGCGTGATGGGGATAGAGCACCACATTGTCGAGGGCTGCGAAGCGCGGATCGGGATTGGGTTCGCTCAGGTAGACATCGATGCCGGCCGAGGCGATCCGCCTCTCCTGCAGGGCCTTGATCAGGGCCGGTTCATCGACCACGCTGCCCCTGGCAATGTTGATGAAGCTGCCCGTCGGTCCGAGCGCGTTCAACACATCAGCCGAAATCAACCCTTCGGTCGAAGCCCCGCCCGGCGTCGCCACGATCAGGATATCGGCCCAGTCCGCCAGTTTTACCGGCTCGTCGAAATAGGCAAAATCATTGCCGGCTTTCTTCGTCCGCCCGGAGTAGCCGACCGTCAGCCCGACGGCTTCGCATCGCCTGGCAATCGCCATGCCTATGCGACCGAGGCCGACGATCCCGGCCCGCTTGCCCGACGTCGACGTCGTCAGCGGCATCATGCCGTTGCGCCCCCAGTCGCCGGAGCGCACATAGCGGTCGCCCTCCGGCAGGCGCCGGCGTGCCGCCAGCATCAGCAGCAGCGCCGTGTCGGCAACGTCGTCGCACAGCACCTCGGATGTATTGGTGAGCTTGATGCCGCGCCGCGTCATCGCCTCGATATCCATCTGGTCGTAGCCGGCCGAGGAACAGGCGGCGAGCTTCAGCGCCGGCAATTGCGCAAGCAGCGCTTCGTCGATCGTCACATGGCCGTTGCAGACCAGAGCCGTGCTGATCGGCCCGGCCCTGGCCAGAAGGGCATCGCGTTCCCCACCTTCTGCAAGGTCCAGCCGGTGCAGCGTATAGGTCTTCTCCAGTATTGCCATTTGACGGGGCCGGAGCGGATAGGCGACGATGACATCGGGCTTCATGCGGGAACGAGTCCTTCCTGTGCGAGGCGTGCGGCGCGGCGGGCGGCCTGGATTTCGGGATCGGGGTCGAGGCCGGCGGCAAGCAGCGCCCGGGTATAGGGGTGGGTGGGCGCGTCGAAGATCTGGGCCACCGGCCCCTCCTCGACAATTTCGCCGGCCTTCATGACGATGACGCGATCGGCGAAATCGCGAACCACCGGCAGGTCGTGCGCAATGAAAAGGTAGGACAGGCCGAATTCACGGCGCAGGCCGCCGAGCAAGGCAATCACCTGCGCCTGGATCGACACGTCGAGCGCCGAAACCGCCTCGTCGCAGATGATCAGTTTCGGCTCCATCGCCAGCGCGCGGGCAATGGCGATGCGCTGGCGCTGGCCGCCGGAGAATTGGTGCGGATAGCGGTCAGCCATATCCGGCTTCAGGCCGACCTTGACCAGCAATTCGGCCACCCTCTCCTTCCACCTCGCTTTCGGCAGGATCTCGGGATGAATGACCCAGGCCTCGGAAATCAGCCGGAACACGGTCATCCGGGGGTTGAGCGACTGCGTCGGGTCCTGAAAGACCATCTGCAAATCGCGACGCAGCCTGAATATGTCCCTCGGGCTCATCGCAAGCAGATCATTGCCGCGGTAGAGGACCTGGCCCTCCTGCGGATCATCGAGACGAACGATTGCCCGGGCAAGCGTCGACTTGCCGGAGCCACTCTCGCCGACGACCGCGACGGTTTCGCCAGGCATGATGACGAGGTCGACGCCTTTCAGGGCCCGGAAGGCGCCAAAACTCTTCTTCAAACCGATGGCGCGCAGCAGCGGCTCGCCCTGGCGGTTACGCTCCTGCGCCATCGCGCCCTTCCCGGGTGCGGCGGCAATCAGCTTCTTGGTATAGGCGTTCTGCGGGTTGCGATAGACTTCAGCTGCGTTGCCGGTTTCGACGACGCAGCCGGAATTCATCACCACCACCCGGTCGGCGATCTCCGCCACAACGCCGAGATCATGCGTGATCAGCAACAGGCCCATGCCGGTTTCCTGTTGCAACTCCTGCAGAAGTTCGAGCACCTGAGCCTGCACCGTAACATCAAGCGCGGTGGTCGGTTCATCGGCAATCAGGATGTCGGGCTTGCAGGCGATCGCCATGGCGATCATCAGGCGTTGCCGCTGTCCGCCGGAGAACTGGAACGGATATTTCCGCATCGCCGCCTGCGGATTGGTGATGCCCACCCGCTCCATGAGTTCGAGCGCCCTGGCACGGGCCTGCTCCGCGGACTGACCATGCGTGGTCATCATTTCGGTGATTTGCCAGCCGACCGTGTAGACCGGATTGAGATGCGCCAGCGGGTCCTGAAAGATCATGGCGATCCTGGCGCCGTTGATCGAACGCCGCTCCTCGGGCGTCATTGTCAGCATGTCGCGCCCATTTAGGAGAATGGTGCCGCCGGTGATCTTCCCGGGCGGCATATCGATCAGGTTCATGATCGCCGAGGCGGAGACCGACTTGCCCGAACCGCTTTCCCCGAGGATCGCCAGCGTCTCGCCGCGATCGAGATGCCAGCTGACATCCTGCACTGCCTTGACGGCGCCGCTGACGGTGTGGAACTCGACCGAGAGGTTACGCACTTCCAGAAGATGTTCAGCCATTTTTCTTGCCTCTCATTTCCCGGCCTCTCATTTCCAGGCGCCAGCGTTGCGTCGGATCGAGCGCGATGCGCAGCCAATTCGACAGGAGATTCAGCGACAGCGTCGTCAGAATGATTGCAAGGCCGGGCCAGAAGGAAAGCCACCAGGCATTGGTGAGATAAGGCCGCCCTTGGGCGACCATGAGACCCCAGGTGATCTCCGGCGCCTGAATGCCGATCCCCAGGAACGACAGCGAGGATTCCGCCAGCATGACGAAGGCGAAATCAAGCGTGGCGATGGTCACCAGCGTCGGAAAGATCACCGGCAGGATGTGATGGAAGACAATGCGCCGGTTCGATGCGCCCATGACCTTCGCCGCCTGCACGAACATCCGCTCGCGCACTTCAAGCACTTCGGCGCGGGCGGTGCGCAGATAGATCGGGATACGGGTGATCGCCAGGACGAGGACGATATTGGTGACCGAGGGTTCGAGCATATAGAGCACGATCACCGCCAGAAGCAGCGACGGAAAGGACATGATGACGTCGCCGAGGCGCATGATCCACTGAGCGGCGGAAGAGCGGCTGTAACCCGCCACCAGTCCAAGCGCCGTGCCGACGACAGAGGATGCAAGCACCGCCGCCGCCGCAACCAGGATGGTGTTTTGCGCCGCCACAACGACGCGGGCCAGAAGCGGCCTACCCAGCGCATCGGCGCCAAGGACGTAAAGCCATCCGCGGGTGATATCGAAGGGCGGCGCGTTTCGGCCCCGCAGGTTCTGCTTGGTGGCGATGCCCTCCAGCAGAAACGGGCCAAACAGCGCGCAGAGAAGAACGATCAAGAGGAACAGAGCAGCGAAGAAAGCCAGCTTGTCCGCCCACAACATGGTCAGCCAACGCCCGATCGGGCCGCTCGGTTTTTTCTCGATGAGGATTTGTGTGTCGGTCATCGCCATCGCTCAATACCGGATACGCGGATCGAGCAGCGCATAAGCGATGTCGATCAATAGGTTCATGATGAAGATCGCCAATGCCGAGACCATGATGACGGCCAGCACGACGGCGAAATCGCGAAGCAGGATGGAATCGATCATCAGCTTGCCGATCCCTGGAAAACCGAACACCGTCTCGACGACGACGGCGCCGTTCAAGATGGCGGCCGCCTGATCGCCGATGACGGTGATCACCGGCAGCATGGCGTTGCGCAGTCCGTGAACGAAGATGATCGAGTTCGAACGGACGCCCTTGGCGCGCGCCGTCTTCACGTAGGCGGAAGACAGAACGCTGATCATCGAGCCGCGCACCACCTGCAGGATCAGGCCGAAGGGCCGGATGAACAGCACGCTGACCGGCAGGACCCAATGCCAGAAGGTTCCCGTTCCCGACGTCGGCAGGACATGCAGTTTGACGGCGAAAATGACGATCGCCACGATGGCAAGCCAGAAGTCCGGGGCTGCAGCGCCGATCAACGAGAAGAAAGTGGCAAGACGATCGAAGACGCCGCCGACACGAAACGCCGCGAGCGAACCGATGACGATCGCAGCGACGGTGACCAGCGCCATGGTGATGACAGCCAGCCAGAAGGTCCAGACGAAGGCCTCCAGCACGACATCCATGGCAGGGCGAGCCTGCCGCAGGGACTGACCGAAATTGCCCTGGGCGAGATCTGCGACATAGCGGCCGAACTGGACGATCAGCGGGTCGTTGAACCCGTTCATCTCACGGAATTGCTGGCGTATTTCCGTTGTCGCGTCGATCGGTAGATAGAGGTCGGTTGGATCGCCTGTCAGCCGGGACAGGAAGAACACGATGACGATGAGCACCACGAGCGATACGCCGCTGGCGATCGCGCGTTTGCCGATGAAACTCTTCATGCCACTCCTCCCGAGTGAAACCCAAACGCCCCGAGGCAAAGCCATCCGGGCAGCCGGATCTTTGATTGTCCCGAAGTTCGCCCGTCATGCCCCTCCGCCTACAGGCGCCAACTGAAATATTAGTGTATCTAGAATTTTTGTGAACCCCTTTTCTCAAAATCGTCAGGTCTTATCGACCGGCGGCTTTCGTCGCCACGCCATACCGCCGGTGCCAATGATGGTCGCGCCAATGATGACTGCGGCGCCGACCCAGGTCTCGGCGGCCGGGATTTCCGAAAAAAACAGGAAGGCCATCAGCGCCACCACCGGCAGCCGGAGAAAGTCGAGCGGCGCCAGAACGCTTGCGGCCGCCATGCCGAAGGCGCGGGTGATCAGCGTCATGTTGAAGGCGCCGAGTGCCCCCTGCATGGCGAGCAGCCCGAGTTGGCTCCAGCTCGGCACCGACCAGACCGGCAGCATGACGATCAGCCCAAGCGGCACCGTCGTGATCAGGTTCCATGCAACCAGCCGGTCCGCGCTGTCCCTCAACGCCATCCGTCGCAGCATCAACTGGCTGGCCGCCGTCAAGACCGCTCCTGCCAGCGCAAAAAGCAGCCATTGATCGAAACCGGTCGCTCCGGGGCGAATGATGATCATGACGCCGGCAAAACCCGCGACAATGCCGGCGACGCTGAAGACCCCGACACGCTCCTTAAGCACAAGCCAGGCGCCGAGAACGAGAAACATCGGCATGGTGAAATTAATCGCCGTGGCATCGGCCAGCGGCGCGTGCGCAAAGGCGATGAACAAAGCAACCAATGAGGCGAGCTTCAGTGCCGCACGCACGGCATGCAGAAGCCGGTAGGGAGAGGCCTTCAGACCCACCCGCGCCACGATCCACGGCGAGACGACAAGAAGTCCGAAAAACGACCGGAAAAAGCCGATCATCAACGGGTGCACGTCGCCGGCCAGCAAGCGCACGATGATCGCGTCGAGACTGTTCAAAAAGGCGGCGGCCACCATCATGCAGACGGCGAGGCCTGTGCGACCGGGCTGCATCGCGCTTCTCCTGATTGAACGAATGCGAGCCACGCCATCGGCTTTTGAGAACGGCGAGCGCGCTGGCCAGAATCTGCCGCGACGGTCTTAACCCGATGGTCAATCATCGTCTATACTAAAATACAAATATATTAGTCGAATAGGAACAAAGCCGAGCCAGCTATTCGAATGTGACGCACAGCACTCCGGCGAGTTATTTCCCACCTGGGGCGGAGTTCGAGGGTTGCAAGAATCGAGGGAATACACTCTACGTCTGAGAATGAGCCGCCGCAAAACTACCTGTGCTAGAGAAAATGCCGCTGTCGATCCCCGATGGCAGCGCGGCCATGTTTCCTCGGCACAACCCTTCCGGCGGCGCGTGACCTCCTCACCCCCGAATTAGCCGATCAGTTGAAACCGCGATACCCGGCTTGCTCGCAGGCGCGGGAGCCTGCGGGACAGATCCGGAATTTCCCAACCCCGTCTACTTACTCCACAAGGATATTTCCATGAAGCCTATGCGCAATCTCCGCCTGATGATGGCAAGCACCGCCTTCCTGGCGCTCGCCGGCCCCTCCTTCGCCCTCGATGGCGCAGACATGATGAAGAAGCTCAATGCCGCCACGAGTGCCGGCGGCACGGTTATCACCTTCGAAAAGGCTGATGTCGATGGGGATACGGTAACGGCGACGGGCGTCCAGGTGGGATATGCGAACCTGCCCGGCGATACCTTGAAGATCGGCGAACTCACCTTCGAAGGTGTCGAGGAAACGGCAGGCGGCGGCTACTACGCCAAAACAGTCTCTTTCCCGGATATCGACATGAGCCAGGAGGAAGGACGCTTTTCCGCAAAGGACATCGAGATCGCCGGCCTGACGATTCCCGCCAATGTCACGGGCGACACGCTGGACGACATCCTCCTTTATGAAACGGTCAGCACCGGGCCGATCGCTGTCAACGTCAAGGGCAAGGACGTGTTCGCCATCGAGGGCATCGAGTCGAATCTCGCGCGCCAGGATGGCGGCTTTAGCTACGACGCCAATGTCGCCGGCCTGAAAGCCGACCTGTCGCAGGTCGAGGATGCGAGCGCGAAGGAAGCCATCGAGAAACTCGGGCTGGCGACGATCGACGGCACGGTGACGATGAAGGGCAGCTGGGAAGTCGAAAACGGCAAGATTGCCGTCGACGAATACGCGTTCGACTTCAAGAATATCGGCCGGCTGAATATCGCCGTCGACTTCTCCGGCTACACGCTCGCCTTCGTCAAGTCGCTGCAGGAAGCGGTGAAGACCGCCGAGGCCAATCCGAACAAGGAAGAGGCCAATCAGGCCGTCGGCCTTGCGATGCTGGGGATGATGCAGCAGCTGACGTTCAATAGTGCCTCCATCCGCTTCGACGACGCCTCGATCACCAAGAAGGCGCTCGACTATGCCGGCGCGCAGCAGGGCGTCACCGGCGACCAGTTGACGCAATCGCTGAAAGGTCTCGTGCCGATGATGATGGCGCAGCTCAACCTGCCGGAGCTGCAGAACCAGGTATCGGCCGCCGTCAATACCTATCTCGACGGGCCGAAAAGCCTGACGATCAGCGCCGCACCGGAAAAGCCGGTTCCGTTCCCAATGATCATCGGCGCGGCCATGGGCGCGCCGAACACCATTCCCTCGGTCCTCGGCGTCAAGGTCACGGCGAACGACTAAGCTGCTTTTGAGGGGCCGGAGGCAGGTTTTCAGCCTGCCTCTGGGAACGCCGGACAACATCAGAGGCCGACCAAAACTTGGCCACTTTCATTCCGGGGAAAGCACCGATTTCCGAGGAATGCTTTAAAGCTCGTCGCTGCGTCGCCTCACGGCGTGCTTCAGCGCGATCATATGTCTTCGCCGCTCCAGCAGATAATCGGCATAGCCGACGCCGATGAACAGTAATGTCGGGCCGGCGTAGATGAGGATCAGAGCCAATGCGATGAGGATGAATGCGCTCGTCATGGTCTTATTTTCCGTCGATATTAGTCCCGCCGCGTCTGAGGCGAGAAAGCGGACAGGGCTCATTTCGGCGCTCCTGTGCCTATTCCTTTAAAATTCGCCGGCTTCGAATTCGTTCCCTCTGCGATAGAATTCCGCCCCGCGGTCTTTCCTCCCGCATGGCCGCCGTCACGCTTTTAAGCAGCCGGTTCGACAGCAGATCCTCCAGCAAAACCGACAGCTTCGGCTTCCAGTTCGGATAACTGTCGCTGGTGCCAGGAATATTGGTCGGTCTTTTCTCGTCGGTAAGATCGGCAAGCCGCACGGCGGTCAGAAGCGATGGCGTCCGGGCAATGAAACGGTAGGCGCTGACGGTCAGATCTTGCAGCGCTTCTTGGCTTGCCCGCGCCGTCAGCCGGGCCGGCACGTCGAGGCCGGCGGCCTCGAAGACAGTTTTCAGAAATCTCCGCTCGCGCTTGCGGTGTTTGAGATGTTCTCCGGTCAGATTGGGCGGTACGATGCCGTGTTCACAGCGGTCCTGACTGTCGGCGCCGCGCCACCAGCCGGCAAGGGTCTGATGATCATGCGTGGAGATGCAGGCGAGCGCGAGGGTGGGATAGGCATCGGCAGGCTTGAATCCCCTCTTGTCCTGTTCGTAGGACAGGATCCGGTAGGAGAGAATGCCGGCAGCCGCCAGATCTTCCTGCAATCCCTCCGGGATCATTCCGAGAGATTCCCCGATAACCAGGCATCGATGTTCGGCGGAAAGCTCGGCGAGGATCTGCAGCAGCCGATCCTCAGGATACCGGACATAGGCGCCGCTGTCCGGTCTTGCACCCAACGGCACCAGGAAAAGGCGGCGGATCGCCGGGGCATGGTCGATGCGGATGGCGCCCGCGTAGCGCATGGCAGTACCGACCATGCGCCGGTACGGCGACATTTTCCCCGCGGCAATTTCGGACGGCAGGTATCCAGCAAGGTGCCAGTCCTGGCCGCCGACGGCGAATGGATCGGGAGGACAGCCGATCGTCGCCTTGGAGACATAGATATCAGGCTCGCTCCAGGTCGCCGAGCCATCGACCGCCTCCCCGACGGCAAGATCGAGATAGAGCCCGATCCTGAGGCCGGCCTTGCGCGCCCGCTCCGCCGCCTGCATCAGCTGTCGGTGGGCGAGCCATTGCAGCCACATATGGAAGCCAACATCGTCCGCGTGCTTGCGTTCAAAATCGCCGACAGCGGCACTGTCAAAACGCTGGAACTCGGCTGGCCACCGTTGCCAACCGGCGCCCGCCCCACGCTCGACCATGGAAAACGAGAGGCATTCAAACAGCGCATGCAGCCGAAGGCTGTCGCCGCCTAACCCGACAAAAGCGTCGAAATCGGCGGAGTCGTCGCTGACGCGGCGCCGTTGCCATTCCGACCAGAGATCTCGAAGGGCGCCAAGCTTGGTGCGTGCAACGCCGTTGTAATCGACGAGATCGGATTGGCGAAGGCGCTCCAATTCCCGTTCGAGTTCGGGATTGCCGGCAAATCCCGGCACCTGATCGACCGCGATATAGAGCGGGTTGAGATGCTGGCGGCTTGAGGGTTCATAGGGACTGCAGCGGTCGGGATCGGCGAGAAACGGCGCGTGAAGCGGATTGAGGCCGATGAAATCGGCTCCCAGCGACCCCGCCAGATCGGCCATATCGGCCAGGTCCTGGAAGTCTCCGATGCCCCAGTTGCGTGCCGACCGGATCTCGTAAAGCTGCAGGCTCACGCCCCAGACCCGTGTGCCGGACAGAAAATCCGGCAGAAACGACACCGGGATCTTCCCTGGCGCCGGCTTCGCTTTCCGCTGCGGCACGCCGGTCTCCTGATCCGCCGTCAATTCAATATTCAATGCCGAGAGTATCTTGCGCTTGGTCGCGGCCGAGATCACCACCTCCCGGTTCTCGGGGCTGGGTCTTGTCGGGCTGATGCCGTGGAGGCGGGCGAGCTTGTCGAGTTCAGCGGACTTCATCATTCGACCTTTTCTCTCCCACCGCCGTCACGCCTGGCTCAGGCTCCAGATCACCGTCCAGGGCGCCAGATCGCCGCCGTCGCTTCCGCCGAGACGGAATATCGTCTCGGCGCCGCCCTGTTGCGAGCCGAGCGCTGTCGCCCTGTTGCCGAGGTTGGCGCGCAGATGAAGATGCCGGCCTCCCGCAAGGGGCCAATCCACTGCGATCGCATGTCCCGCCGAGCGGTGGGCAGCGCTTCCGGCCGTCGCGCCTTTCAGCAAAGGAACGATTCTCCGGTGCCGGAGGTCGAGAAGCGTTCTGTAGAAATCGAGCACCTCGGAGGAAGCGCGTTTCGACCAATCCAGTTTGGCCGCGGCAAAGGTCGATGGAGCCGTCGGGTCGAGAAGGTCGTCGGCGTCGAAGCCCGGCAGACGCGAGAGCTCCTCGCGGCGGCCCTTCCTGACCTTCTCGTTCAAATCCTCGTCGAAATCGCAGAAGAACGGGAAAGGCTCCTGCGCCCCCCATTCCTCGCCCATGAACAGCATCGGTATCTCAGGCGCCAGCAGATAGATTGAAGTGACCGCCTTGACGGCCTCGGCCGGACTTGAAGCCATGACACGATCGCCAAGCGCCCGATTGCCGATCTGGTCATGGTTCTGGATGAAGGAGATGAAGGCCGTCGGCGGCAGGTGGCTGCTCGGCCTGCCGCGGCTTGCCCCCCGATAGGGCATATGTTCGCCCTGGAACACGAAGCCTTCCGCCAGAGCCCGGCCGAGCTTGCCCGCGTCGCCGGCATAATCGGCATAATAGCCGAAGGTTTCGCCGGTGGCGGTGATGTGCAGCAGATGGTGGACGTCGTCGTTCCACTGGGCGGTGAACAGCTTTGCTTCGCCTTTTTCGTCGCGCTTCAGCAGATCGCTGTCATTCTCCTCGTTTTCGACGATCAGATGAACGTGCCGGTCGCCGGCTGCAGCCCGGACGCGGCGGGCAAGTTCGTGCAGCAGATGCTCGTCGCTATCGTCCTTGATCGCGTGAACGGCATCGAAGCGAAAGCCGTCGAGCCGGAATTCGGTGATCCAGTAGATGGCGTTCTCAATGACAAATTCACGGATCATCTGCGATCCGTCGCCGTCATAGTTGATGCCGTGCCCCCAAGGCGTCTTGTGACGGTCGGTAAAGAGCGGCGCGTAGGAAGGGATATAATTTCCGTCCGGCCCGAAGTGGTTGTAGACCACATCGAGAAACACCGAGATGCCGCGCTGATGGGCTGCGTCCACCAGCGCCATGAAATCTTCCGGCCGGCCATAGCTGCTGTCAGGGGCATAGGGCAGCACGCCGTCGTATCCCCAGCTGTAGCGACCGGGGAATTCGCTGACCGGCATGATCTGCAACGCCGTGACGCCCAACTCCCTGAGATGATCGAGCCGCTCAATCGCAGAGGTGAAACTCCCCTCCGGCGTGAAGCAGCCGATATGCATCTCATAGATGACCATCTCCTCCCACGGCCGGCCGGTCCAGTCGCTCGTCTTCCAGCGATAGGCGGTGAGGTCGACCACTTCGCTCGGACCGTGCACATCCTGCGGCTGGAACCGCGAGGCGGGGTCGGGAATTTCAAGGCCGTCCGGCAGGATGAAACGATAGCGCGTACCGGCAGGGGCATGCGGAACTGTGCACCGATGCCAGCCACCGTCCGCCGCCTGCATCGGCCGCAGATCAGCGCCTTCGATTTTCAAGGACACGCTTTCATGCAGAGGCGCCCAGAGCCGAAACAGAATACCCTCTTCAGTGACTGCGGGGCCGAACGTCATATTGGTCAAGGGAAAGCCTTCGGTGAAGTGAGGATGAGATTTGGGTAACTTTTGCAGGAGCAAAAAGTTTCGTCCGCACCCGGAACCGCGAAGTGGCCGCCGTCACCGGAAAACATCACTGGCTCACAAGAGGCCGCCTCAATCGAGCCAAGTCGATGGCTCGCGCATCCCGTGCACGATCACGACAATTTCAGCGCCATAATTCGTGGGTTCATAGATGGCGATGTAGCGTCCCTCGATAATCAGACGGGCAGCAGGGCTGACATCCGGTCGAGCAGGTCCCATCTCGGGATGGGTGGCAACCAGCTCAAACTTATCGAAAAGCTTCTACAGCAGCCTGTCCGCTGCCTGTTCATTGTGAATGGCGACATTGCGCCAGATATCTCGCATCTGACGTTGCGCACGCGGAGACATTTTGTATTTAGCCACGGGCTGCGCGTTCTGCTTTCAGCTCTTGCAGGAAGCGCGTGGGATCAGCCTCTTCCGGTTCGCCGCTAGCTTTCCCCTCAGCATACTCCCGCTTGAGTTTTTCCAGCTCAAGCGCACGAATCTCCTCGCGCTGTTCCAATAGCCGGAGGCTATCGCGCACGACCTCGCTGGCGCTGGCATAGCGCCCCCTTTCGACAAGCTCTCGGACAAGGCCTTCATAGCGAGGGCCGATATTGTAGCTGGAGGGCATAACGATACCTTTCGTTGAAGCGGTATTATCAGTTTTTGATAAGCGCGACAAATTGAACTGACCGCCGGCCCATGATTGCAAGTCACTTCGGCCGTCACGCCGCCGCGACTTTGCCCGAGAGTGCCTTGTCCATGGCCGCCTGAAGCTGTTCCTGTGTGAAGGGTTTGGTCATCCTGAGCATCCGGCCAAGACTGTGGTCTTCGGAAAATTCGGCATAGCCTGAGGCAAGAATAATGGGCAGGCCCGGGAAGGCGGAACGAAGGTGGCGTGCAAGCTCTGCACCCGTCATGCCGGGCATCGCGTGATCGGTAATGACAAGATCGCAATCCCGTCCGTCGGCAAGGAATTCCAGGGCCTGCGAGGCAGAGGACGCTTCCCGCGGCAGGTGGCCGAGATCCTCCAGCATCGCCACGGTTCCTGTCCGGACAAGCGCATCGTCGTCGACGACGAGAATGGCGAGCGGCCGTGACACCGGGTTCAAGGCTTCCGTCGCGGGAGGCTCGACCGCCGGCTGCGTCTTGACGAAGGTCTCGGCAACGGGCAGCCACAGGGATACGGTCGTGCCCTTGTCTCTCGCGCTCGATATCTGGATCGAGCCGCCGGATTGCGCCGCCAGGCCGTGAACCATCGACAGGCCGAGGCCGGTGCCCTTGCCGACCCCTTTGGTGGTGAAAAACGGCTCAGCGGCGCGAGCGACCGTTGCCTCATCCATGCCCTCGCCATCGTCCGACACCGATATCCGGATGTAATTCCCGCCCGCAAGACCGGCCGGCCGGGCGTCTTCGGCCGCTGCCGCCGCAACCGTCACGGCGCCGCCGCTTTCGAGCGCATCGCGGGCATTGACGAACAGGTTGAGCAGAGCCAGTTCCAGCTGGTTGCTGTCCACCAGAAGCGGCGCCAGATCCGCCGGAATGCACTTGCGGATTTCGATGCGCGGCCCCACCGCCTTGGCGAGAAGATCTTCGACGTTTTCGAACAGCCTGAGAAAATCGACCGCCTGCGGCTTCAGCTCCTGGCGGCGCGCGAAGGCAAGCAGGCGCTGGGTCAGCGCCGTGCCGCGCTCGGCCGCCTGGATCGCATTCGTCAGCAGGCGTTCGCTGCGTTCATCCGCCGGAAGCCGCTTCTTCAGGAGGCCGAGGCTGCCGAGCACCGCCATCAGAAGATTATTGAAGTCGTGCGCCACCCCGCCCGTCAGGTGGCCGATCGTGTCAAGCTTCTGCGCCTCGAACAATTGCGCCAGGGCTTCCTCACGCTCGCGCGTCTTTTGATCGATCCGGTGCTCCAGTTCCTCGTTGAGCTCCCGCAGCTGGGCGGCCGAAGCCTCGAGCTCGGCCGTGCGCTGGCGAACCCTCGCCTCCAGTTCGGCATTCAGCCGTTCGAGCTCCCGCGTCTTCCGATAGAGATCGGCAAAAACCCTGACCTTGGCCCTTAGCACTTCCGGCACGATCGGCACGGAGACGTAGTCGACGGCGCCGACAGCATAACCGCGCAGCCGGTCGGGTTCGGCCAGCATCACCGCGGAAACGAAAATGATCGGCGTGTTCTGATAGCGCGGGTGCTGCCGGATCATGCCGACCAGTTCGAAGCCATCCTGTTCGGGCATGCAGACATCGACGAGGATCACGGCGATTTCGGTGCGCAGCAGATGCTCGAAGGCTTCGCGGGCGGACTGCGCCTTGATGAGGTTTTCCTCGAGTTCTTCGAGAATAACCTCATAACTCAAGAGCTTGGCGGGCTGGTCGTCGACGAGGAGGATGTTGACGGGGTTCATGGCCGGTTCCTCAGCGATGCAGCCACATGCGAAGGGCCGACAGAAGCTGCTCGGTATTGACCGGCTTCGCCAGGTAGTCGGAGGCGCCCGCCTCCAGGCATTTCTCGCGGTCGCCCTTCATCGCCTTGGCCGTCAGCGCCAGGATCGGTAGCCGCCGGAACCGCGGCTCCGAGCGGATGACCTGCATCGTCTCGTAGCCGTCCATGCCAGGCATCATGATATCCATCAGCACGATCGCCACCGAGGGCTCGTTGTTGATGACGTCGATGGCCTCGCTGCCGGTCGTCGCCGTCAGCACCCGCATGCCCCGGCGTTCCAGAACGCTGCTCAGCGCGAAGATGTTGCGGGCATCGTCGTCGACGAGCAGCACGCTCTCGCCGACGAGATCCTCATCCGAGCTGTGCAATTCCTGCAGCGTCGCCTGTTTTGCAGGCGGCAGATCGGCGACGACCCGATGCAGGAACAGAGCCGTCTCATCGAGCAGACGCTCCGGAGACTCGACGCCCTTCACCACGACGCTTCGGGCCATGCTATGCAGTGTCGCGTCCTCCTCGGGGGAAAGCTCCCGCCCGGTGAACACCACCACCGGAACCTCGCCGATTTCCGCGTCGTCCCGTATCTGCTCCAGCACCTCGAAGCCGGACATATCCGGAAGAGTAAGGTCGAGCACCACGCAATCCGGAGGATCCTGCCTGAGGGCGGCAAGTGCTTCCGATCCCGAGCCAACGCTGGTGATGTCGATGTCGTCATGTCCGAGAAGGGCAGTGACGCTCAGGCGCTCAGCCTCGTTGTCTTCCACCAGCAACAGATGTTTGCGGCGCGGCTCGGCGTAGGCCTTCAAGCGCGACAGCGCCTTGCCGAGGCCCTCGGGCGTCGTCGGCTTGCTCATGAAAGCGAAGGCGCCACGGGTCAGCCCATGCTGGCGATCCTCGTCGAGGCTGATGATCTGCACCGGGATATGCCGCGTCTGCGAATTCTGCTTGAGCTGGCTGAGCACCGTCCAGCCGAGCATGTCGGGCAGGAAGATGTCGAGCGAGATCGCCGCCGGCCTGTAGTCCTGGGCGAGTGCCAGCGCATCGCTGCCGCGCATCGCCACCAGAACCTTGAACCCGTTGTCGCGGGCGAGATCGACGAGCACGCGGGCGTAATGCGGATCATCCTCGACGACGAGCAGCACCGAATCGCCGACCACGATCCGATGGCGATCGTCTTCGACATGTTCGGCCGGCTTCTCGGCTCGGCGGCTTGCAGCCGCCTCCGCGAATTCCACGACATTGGCCGATGGAGCGGGCTTCGGCGCTACCGCGCCGGCACCGACGTAGGTCAGCGGCAGATAGAGGACGAAGGTGCTGCCGACGCCGGGGGTGCTGCGCAGCTGGATCTCGCCGCCCAGGAGGTTTGCCAGTTCGCGGCTGATCGCCAGGCCGAGGCCGGTGCCGCCATATTTGCGGCTCGTCGAGGCGTCGGCCTGCTGGAACGCTTCGAAAATAATGCGTTGTTTTTCCGGCGGAATACCGATGCCGGTGTCGACGACTTCGAAGGCAATCACCGAGGGCGCATGCCGGAGCGATGGATGATCGGGCGACCAACCGCTCGCCGCCGGCGCGACGCGAAGCGTCACGCCACCTTGGGCGGTGAACTTGAAGGCGTTCGACAGCAGGTTCTTGAGAATCTGCTGCAGCCGCTTCGAATCGGTGATGATGCTCTTGGTGACATCCGCGCCGACCTCGACCGTAAACGACAGGCTGCGGTTTTCGGCCTCGTGCCGGAACGGGCGGGCCATCACCTCGAGCAGGTTGCTGACGAAAATCTCCTCGGCATCGACCGAGACCGTTCCGGACTCGATCTTCGACAGGTCGAGGATATCACTGATCAGGTTCAGGAGGTCGGTTCCGGCGCCGTGGATCGTCTTGGCAAACTCGACCTGTTTGCCCGACAGGTTGCCGTCGGGGTTTTCCCCGAGCTGCTGGCCGAGGATGAGGATCGAATTCAACGGCGTGCGCAGCTCGTGCGACATGTTGGCGAGGAATTCGGATTTGTATTTCGATGTCAGCGCCAGTTCGGTCGCCTTTTCCTCCAGCGCGCGCCGGGCCTGCTCGATCTCCTGATTCTTCGCCTCGACTTCGACGTTGCGTTCTTCGAGCTGCTGCGCCTTCTGCCCGAGCTGTTCGTTGGTCTGCTGCAGCTCGCGCTGCTGCGTCTGCAGCTCGGCGGCGAGTTTCTGCGACTGCTTGAGCAGGCCTTCGGTCTGCATCGTCGCTTCGATCGAATTGAGGACGATGCCGATCGACGTCGTCAGCTGGTCGAGGAAGGAGAGCTGAAGCTCGGTGAACTCGCCGGCGGAGGCAAGCTCGATCACCGCCTTCACCTGTCCCTCGAAATGCACCGGCAGCACGATCGCGCTTCGCGGCAGGGTGGTGAAGACACCGGAGCTGATCGGAATGACATTGTCGGGAAGGTCGGTGACAAGGATCCGGCGGGCATCGCTGGCGCACTGGCCGACAAGTCCTTGACCGAAATCGAGCCGCAGCGGATGCGCCGCCTCGACCCCTTGTGCATAGACCGATAGCAGCGACAGGAACGGCTGTTCCTCATCGGCATCGACCTGATAGATCACCCCCTGATGCGCGCCGACGAGCGGCGCCAGCTCCGACAGCATCATCTTGCCGACCAGCGTCAGGTCACGCTGGCCCTGCAGCATGTTGGTAAAGCGGGCCAGGTTGGTTTTCAGCCAGTCCTGCTCGGTGTTGCGCTCGGTGGTGAGCCGCAGGTTGTCGATCATCGTGTTGATATTGTCTTTGAGCTCGGCGACTTCGCCGCGCGCGTCGACCTTGATCGAGCGCGTCAGGTCGCCCTTGGTGACGGCGGTCGCCACCTCGGCGATGGCGCGCACCTGCGTCGTGAGGTTGGCGGCAAGCAGATTGACGTTACCGGTCAAGTCCTTCCAGGTCCCCGCCGTACCTGGAACATTCGCCTGGCCGCCCAGGCGCCCTTCGACGCCCACCTCGCGCGCCACCGTGGTCACCTGATCGGCGAAGGTCGCCAGCGTGTTGGTCATGTTGTTGATGGTTTCGGCAAGGGCCGCCACCTCGCCTTTGGAGGCGACGGTGAGGTTCTGCTTGAGGTCGCCGTTCGCCACCGCCGTCACGACCTTGACGATGCCGCGGACCTGCTCGGTCAGGTTGGCGGCCATGACGTTTACGGTGTCGGTCAGGTCCTTCCAGGTACCGGCCACACCCGGCACCTGCGCCTGACCGCCCAGCTTGCCTTCGGTGCCGACCTCACGGGCAACACGCGTCACCTCGCCGGCAAAGGCGTTGAGCTGGTCTACCATGGTGTTGATGGTGTTCTTCAGTTCGAGAATTTCCCCCTTCACGTCGACGGTGATCTTGCGCGACAGGTCGCCGCGCGCCACGGCCGTCGTGACTTCGGCGATGTTTCGCACCTGGGTCGTCAGATTGGCGGCGAGCAGGTTGACGTTATCGGTCAAGTCCTTCCAGGTGCCGGCAACGCCGGGAACGACGGCCTGGCCGCCGAGGCGGCCGTCGGTGCCGACTTCGCGCGCCACACGCGTCACTTCGCCGGCAAAGGAGCGAAGCTGATCGACCATGGTATTCAAGGTATCCTTCAAAAGCAGGATTTCGCCGCGCACGTCGACGGTGATCTTGCGGGACAGGTCGCCATTGGCGATTGCAGTCGCCACCTCCGCGATATTGCGCACCTGCGCCGTCAGGTTGCCGGCCATCGAGTTGACGCTGTCGGTCAGGTCCTTCCAGGTGCCGGCGACACCGGAGACCTGCGCCTGGCCGCCGAGCTTGCCTTCGGTGCCGACTTCGCGGGCGACGCGCGTCACCTCGCCGGCAAAGGCGTTGAGCTGGTCCACCATCGTATTGATGGTGTTCTTCAGCTCAAGAATTTCACCCTTCACGTCGACGGTGATCTTGCGCGACAGGTCGCCGCGCGCCACGGCGGTCGTCACTTCGGCGATGTTGCGCACCTGGCCGGTCAGGTTGGAGGCCATGGAATTGACGTTCTCAGTCAGATCCTTCCAGGTGCCGGCCACACCCGGCACCTGCGCCTGGCCGCCGAGCTTGCCTTCCGTGCCCACTTCGCGGGCAACGCGCGTCACTTCCGAGGCGAAGCGGTTCAGCTGATCGACCATGGTGTTCAGGGTTTCCTTGAGTTCAAGGATTTCGCCCGAAACCGACACGGTGATCTTCTTCGACAGGTCGCCATTGGCGATCGCCGTGGATACTTCGGCGATATTGCGCACCTGCGCCGTCAGATTACCCGCCATCGAGTTGACGCTGTCGGTCAGGTCCTTCCAGGTGCCGGCGACGCCGAGCACGTTGGCCTGGCCGCCGAGACGCCCTTCCGTGCCGACCTCGCGCGCCACGCGCGTCACCTCGCCGGCAAAGCCGTTCAGCTGATCCACCATCGTATTGATGGTCTCCTTCAGTTCGAGGATTTCGCCCGAGACGGTGACGGTGATCTTCTTCGACAGGTCTCCCTGGGCGACGGCGGTCGCGACTTCGGCGATGTTACGCACCTGGCCGGTGAGGTTGGAAGCCATGGAATTGACGCTGTCGGTCAGATCCTTCCAGGTGCCGGCGACGCCGCGCACATTGGCCTGGCCGCCGAGCCGGCCCTCGGTGCCGACTTCGCGGGCAACGCGCGTCACTTCCGACGCAAAGGCGTTCAGCTGGTCGACCATCGTGTTGATGGTTTCCTTGAGTTCGAGGATTTCGCCCTTCACGTCGACGGTAATCTTCTTCGACAGGTCGCCATTGGCGATCGCGGTCGAGACTTCGGCAATATTGCGCACCTGCGCCGTCAGATTGCCGCCCATCGAGTTGACGTTCTCGGTCAGATCCTTCCACGTGCCGGCGACGCCGCGCACATTGGCCTGGCCGCCAAGCCGGCCTTCGGTGCCGACTTCGCGGGCAACGCGCGTCACTTCCGAAGCAAAGGCGTTCAGCTGATCGACCATGGTGTTGATGGTTTCCTTCAGCTCGAGGATTTCCCCCGACACCGTCACCGTGATCTTCTTCGACAGGTCGCCATTGGCGATTGCGGTCGAGACTTCGGCGATGTTGCGCACCTGCGCCGTCAGGTTGGAAGCCATCGAATTGACGTTGTCGGTCAGGTCCTTCCAGGTGCCGGCGACGCCCGGCACCTGCGCCTGGCCGCCAAGCCGGCCTTCGGTGCCGACCTCACGCGCCACGCGCGTCACTTCGCCGGCGAAGCCGTTCAGCTGGTCCACCATCGTGTTGATGGTTTCCTTCAGCTCGAGAATTTCACCCGAGACGTCGACGGTGATCTTGCGCGACAGGTCGCCGCGGGCGACAGCCGTCGTGACCTGGGCGATGTTGCGCACCTGCGCCGTCAGGTTGCCGCACATGGCGTTGACGCTGTCGGTCAGATCCTTCCAGGTGCCGGCGACACCCGGCACCAGGGCCTGGCCGCCGAGCTTGCCCTCGGTGCCGACCTCGCGGGCGACGCGCGTCACTTCCGAAGCGAAGGATCTGAGCTGATCGACCATCGTGTTGATGGCTTCCTTCAGCTGCAGGATCTCGCCGCGCACATCGACGGTGATCTTCTTGGACAGGTCGCCGTTGGCAACGGCGATCGTCACTTCGGCGATATTGCGCACCTGCGCCGTCAGGTTCGACGCCATCGAGTTGACGCTTTCGGTCAGGTCCTTCCAGACGCCCGTCACCTCGGGCACTTGCGCCTGCCCGCCGAGTTTTCCGTCGGTGCCGACCTCGCGGGCGACACGCGTCACCTCCGAGGTGAAAACGCTCAGCTGCTTGATCATCGTGTTGACGATATCGGCCGAGCGCAGGAATTCGCCCTTCAGCGCCCGCCCGTCGACGTCGAGCGGCACGGTCTGCAGCAAGTCGCCCTTGGCGACCGCGGTGATCGTGCGCGTGACCGCCGTGGTCGGCCACAGCAGATCGTCGATCAGGCCGTTGATCGATCCTTCCATCTCCGACCAGGAGCCATCGGACAGGCCGAAGCGCACCCGCGTGCTCGTTCGCCCGTCACGGCCGACGACCTGGCCGACATGTTCGAGCTGCTGGGCCATGCGCTGATTGCCGGCGATGATGTCGTTGAGGGCATCGGCGATCTTGCCGGTGACGCCGGTCAGATCCGATCGCATGCGCACGGAAAAGTCGCCGCGCCGGACCGCGACGAGGACCTCGAGAAGGGCGCTGGCATCGTCGAACGCCATGGTTTTGTGGTCGTGGCCATTGAGGCTGTCTGCCGCAACGACATCGCGCGAAAATTCACTGGTCTGCTTGCTCACGAAATCCCCCTTGTTCGACTGGAGGTAAATTAGTGCTCAAGTGGAAAAAGGGTATGGCTGAGGCGCACGGTTGCGGAGATCGATGTATCAGGCATCCGCCATCAAACTTTGCCTGCGCGGGAACAGTTTCCGGCCAGCCGTCGTTTCCAGCCTGATAATGGAGAGCGACATGTCGAACGTCTCAAGGACAGGCAAGGAAGAGATCAACAACGCGACCAGCCCGAACACATTCGGAAGATCGGTCGAAAGCCAGGCGCAAATGCAGGATGCAGCAGCGCAGGCCTCGCCCGAAACCGGCGGCGAGGTGCTCAATATCTACCGGCTGGAACCGATCGCGGCCCCTGACGATCCGAGATGGGACAATGCTCCCGGCCATGGTATCGTCGTCGTGGCCGCCAGAACGCCGGGTGATGCCAGGATCGTCGCGGCAGCGCGCGAGCTCGACTTCATGGAAGTGGATGCAGCTCCCGCCGAAGATGTCACCACCGTCAATGCCAGCGCCTTTCGCGACGACAAGCTCTACACCGTCATCGAGGTCGAACGGAACAGGCGCGACATCAAGCGCGGCATCGTCGAAGGCACGGTCTCGGTCGAAACGATCCGCTCGGTCGAGCCGGATTAGAGCTTGCCCCTTTCATTGGAGTTCTCATGAATACGGCCAATCTGCAGCTCAAGGGCTTGATCATGGCGATGGCGTCGATCTGCGACGCGATCGTCGAGAAGGAACTGCTTACCCGCCAGGAGCTCAATGTCGCGCTGTCGAAAGCCATGAAGGCCGTCGAGGAAGACGACGACCATGAGCTGTCGGACGCCAACCGCGCGGCGATCCTGTTTCCCATCCGTGTCTTGCAGCTTGCCGAGCAGGCTGCCGGGAAAGGCGAGCAGCTGACGTTTTCCGACTATGCCAAGCTTGTGGGAAAGCTGAGCTGACCGTGTTCGAGGGATTTGCCCTTGAGACCGTCGACGTCGGGCCGGGCCAGCTGCGGGTCCGGCACGGCGGATCGGGGCCGGCCCTTCTTCTCCTGCACGGCCATCCCCGCACGCATATGAGCTGGGGCAAGGTGGCGGACCTGCTGTCGCCTGATTACACCGTCGTCTGCCCCGACCTTCCCGGATTCGGCCGCTCCTATCAGCCGGCCGATGCTCCCGACAGCGTCAACTCCGCCAAGCGCGCCAAGGCGCACACGCTTGTCGAACTCATGCGGCAATTGGGGCACGAAAGCTTCTTCGTGGTCGGCCATGACCGTGGCAGCCTGACGGCGTTCCGCATGGCGATGGATCATCCCGCTCGCGTGCGCAAGCTCGTCATCGCCGACGGCATCCCCGTTCTCGAGCATCTCGAACGCGCCGACTGGACCTTTGCCAGAGACTGGTACCACTGGTTCTTCTTCGCCCAACCGGAAAAGCCGGAACGCGCAATCTGCGCGGACCCTTTGGCATGGTACGACACGCTGTCGCCCAGGCTGATGGGGAAGGAGGCCTACGACGATCTGCTCGACGTCATCCATGATCCTGATGTCGTACATGGAATGATCGAGGATTATCGCGCCGGCCTCAGCATCGACCATCTCCACGACCGCGACGATCGCGATTCCGGCCGGAAAGTGGCGTGCCCCACGTTATGCCTCTGGTCGCTGAGGGACGATCTCGAACAGATCTACGGCGACCCTGTCGCCATCTGGCGGAATTGGGCGGATGACGTCAGGGGATTCGGCATAGAGAGCGGCCACCACGTGGCCGAGGAGAACCCCTCTGCACTCTCCCAGGCGATCCGGACGTTTCTTCAAGCCCGTTGATATGTCCGCTCCGCATGTTGGTTGGCTTTGTCTGCAAGCAGCGGCTTGCGGTCGCTGTCCCCTCTCGTTTACGGCTCTGCAAAAATCCTTATTGCAATTCACTCGCAATTGCAGAATAGATAGAAACGAGGCCGAACGGTAATAATTGCAAATGCGTCGCATTTTCATCGGCAAATTTTTGCCGGCCGTCGCTGCGCGCGCCGAACGTCTGATGAGGCAAAGGAAGGGAATATTCATGCTGAGTGACATGAAACGCAAAGTCATAAGCGGGCTGGTGGCCGTTGCCGCGCTGGGCCTGATGGCTGGCGGTGCCGCCGCGCAGGAGAAGTTCAAAGCGGTGACCACCTTCACCGTCATTGCCGACATGGCAAAGAATGTTGCCGGTGACACGGCGATCGTGGAATCGATTACCAAGCCCGGAGCCGAGATCCACGAATATCAGCCGACGCCGGGCGATATCCAGCGGGCCCAGGGCGCCCAGATCCTGCTGTCGAACGGGCTCAATCTCGAACTGTGGTTCCAGAAATTCTACCGGAACCTGAAAGATGTTCCTGATGTCGTGGTCTCCACAGGCGTCGAGCCGATGGGCATCAGCGAAGGTCCCTACAGCGGCAAACCCAATCCGCATGCCTGGATGTCGCCGAAGAACGCGATCATTTATGTCGACAATATCCGCGATGCTTTCGTCACATACGACCCGAAGAATGCCGAGATCTACAAGGCCAATGCAGAGGCCTACAAGAAGGAGATCGAGGCGACCATCGCGCCGATCCGCGAGAAGCTGAATACCATTCCCGAGGACAAGCGCTGGCTGGTGTCGAGCGAAGGGGCCTTTTCTTATCTCGCCCGCGACTTCGGCTTGAAGGAGCTCTATCTCTGGCCGATCAATGCCGATCAGCAGGGCACGCCGCAACAGGTCCGCAAAGTCGTCGATGCCGTCAGGGCCAACAAGATCCCTGCCGTATTCAGCGAGAGCACGGTGTCGGACAAGCCGGCCCGCCAGGTCGCCCGTGAAACCGGTGCCCGGTATGGCGGCGTGCTTTATGTCGACTCCTTGAGCGAGGCCGACGGTCCCACGCCGACCTATGTGGACCTGCTGCGCGTCACCTCCGACACTGTCGTCAAGGGCCTTGCCGAAGGCCTGTCGCAATGAACGCGATCGTCTCTCCTGTTCCCCCCGCATCTTCGGATGCGGGGGGCGGCATCTCGGTCAGGGATGCCACGGTCACCTATCGCAATGGCCACACGGCATTGCGCGACGCCAGCTTCCAGACACCCACCGGCACCATCACCGCGCTGGTCGGCGTCAACGGTTCGGGCAAGTCGACACTGTTCAAGGCGATCATGGGCTTCGTGCGCCTCGCCAGAGGCGAGATTTCGGTGCTCGGCATGCCGGTCGCACAAGCGCTGCGGAAAAATCTCGTCGCCTACGTGCCGCAATCGGAAGAGGTCGACTGGAACTTTCCGGTGCTGGTCGAGGACGTCGTCATGATGGGGCGCTACGGCCATATGGGGATGATGCGCATTCCGAAAGCGGCCGACCACGAAGCCGTGTCCAAGGCGCTCGCCCGCGTCAACATGAGCGAATTCCGCAAGCGCCAGATCGGCGAGCTTTCCGGCGGCCAGAAGAAGCGCGTCTTCCTCGCCCGCGCGCTGGCACAGGACGGCCGCGTCATCCTGCTCGACGAACCCTTCACCGGCGTCGACGTCAAGACTGAAGAGGCGATCGTCAAGCTGCTCCGTTCGCTGCGCGACGAAGGGCGGGTGATGCTGGTGTCGACGCACAATCTCGGCAGCGTGCCGGAATTCTGCGACCGCACGGTGCTGATCAAAGGCACGGTATTGGCTTACGGACCGACAGATGAGACCTTTACCCAGGAAAACCTCGAGAGAACCTTTGGCGGCGTGCTTCGCCATCTCATATTGAATGGCTCCGGCGGCAAGCCATATCCCCTCGGCATCCTCACCGACGACGAGAGGCCTCTGGTCCTGCGGGAGGGCAAGCTGCTCGCGCCTGTCTCTGCGAACGGAAGCGGAGAGCAAGGCTGATGGCCGCCTTTCTCGAACCTTTCACCTACGACTACATGCTGAACGCCATGTGGGTATCGGCTCTTGTCGGCGGTGTCTGCGCCTTCCTCTCCTGTTATCTCATGCTCAAGGGCTGGTCGCTGATCGGCGACGCACTCTCGCATTCCATCGTGCCGGGTGTCGCCGGCGCCTACATGATCGGACTGCCCTTCTCGATCGGCGCATTCTTCTCCGGCGGCCTTGCCGCCGCCGCGATGCTCTTCCTCAACCAGCGCACCAAGCTGAAGGAAGACGCCATCATCGGCCTGATCTTCTCCTCCTTCTTCGGGCTCGGCCTGTTTATGGTATCGCTCCGACCGACTGCGGTGAACATCCAGACCATCGTGCTCGGCAACATCCTCGCGATCACGCCCGAGGACACGCTCCAGCTTGCCATCATCGGCTTCGTTTCGCTCGCCATCCTGCTGGTGAAATGGAAGGACCTGATGGTCGTCTTCTTCGACGAGACTCACGCCCGTTCGATCGGGCTCAATCCGACGCGGCTCAAGATCATGTTTTTCACGCTGCTGTCCGCCTCCACGGTCGCGGCACTCCAGACCGTCGGCGCTTTTCTGGTCATCTGCATGGTGGTGACGCCGGGTGCGACGGCTTACCTGCTGACGGATCGTTTCCCGCGGCTGCTCGTCATCGCCGTAGCGATTGGGGCGGCGACCAGCTTCATCGGCGCCTATGTGAGCTATTTCCTCGACGGCGCGACCGGCGGCATCATCATCGTCCTCCAGACACTGATCTTCCTGGCCGCCTTCTTCCTGGCGCCCAAGCACGGAATGCTGGCAAGCCGGCGCAGGGCCGCTCAAGCGCTGGAGACATCTCCATGAACGGTCTCCCCGCCTTGCTGGTGCCGTTCCAGTTCGATTTCATGATCAACGCCCTGATCATCTCGGTGCTGATCGCCATTCCCACAGCGCTGCTCTCCTGCTTCCTCGTGCTCAAGGGCTGGGCGCTGATGGGAGACGCCATGAGCCATGCCGTCTTCCCGGGCGTGGTCATCGCCTATATCGTCGGCTTCCCCTTAGCGATCGGCGCCTTCGCGGCCGGGATGGCCTGCGCGCTTGCCACCGGCTTCCTGAAGGAGAACAGCCGCATCAAACAGGACACGGTGATGGGCATCGTATTTTCGGGCATGTTCGGCTTCGGCCTGGTTCTCTATGTGAAGATCCAGTCCGAGGTGCATCTCGATCACATCCTCTTCGGCGACATGCTCGGCATCGGCTTTCCCGACATCGTGGAAACGGGCGCCGTTGCGGCACTGGCGGCCACCATCATCGCCGTCAAGTGGCGTGACCTGCTGCTGCACGCCTTCGATCCGGCGCAGGCAAGGGCGGTCGGGCTGAGGGTGAAGCTGCTTCATTACGGTCTGCTCTGCCTGCTTTCGTTGACGATCGTGGCAGCGCTGCGGTCGGTCGGCATCATTCTCGCCATCTCGCTGCTGATCGCACCAGGTTCCATCGCCTATCTGCTGACGCGCCGCTTCAGTACGATGCTCGCTCTGTCGGTCGCAATCGCGGCGATCACGGCTTTTGCCGGCGTCTATCTCTCCTTCTTTATCGACAGCGCGCCGGCCCCGACCATCGTGCTTCTGTTCGCGATCACCTTCATTGGCGCCTTTGTCCATGCCACACGCAGGGCCGCCCGCATGGAAACCGGAGAAGCAAGCTGAGGAGCCACTGTCAAGGAACGACTACCTGCCGATTTTTGTGATAAGTTGATTTATTCAGTCTTGTTTTCCGGCCGCTCCTGAGGCTATACCCCGGCCGCATATTCTCACGCACCGGGGATTTCTTCGTGACCGACCTCAAATCGCTTCTGGCCGCCTGCGGCCTCTCCGCCCTGATCGGCCTTGCCGCAACTCCCACGCTGGCGGGTTCGACGGCCTACCCGCTGACGCTCGAAAATTGCGGCGCCGAGGTGACCTTCAAGAAGGCGCCGGAGCGGGCGATCGGTCTCGGCCAGAACAGCGCCGAGATCCTGCTGCTGCTGGGCCTTGAGGGCAAGATGGTCGGCACCGCCTTCTGGCCGAGCAAGGTGCTGCCGCAGCTCGCCGAAGCCAATGCCAAGGTCAAGCTTCTCACCGTCGAGATGCCGACCTTCGAATCGATCCTCGCCGAAAATCCCGATTTCGTCGCCGCCGCGCTGCCGAGCCTGGTCGGGCCGAACAGCAAGGTCGCCAAACGCGAGGACTTCGACAAGGTCGGCGTGGCGACCTACCTTTCCCCCAGCACCTGCCTCAGCACCAAGGACGTCAAGGACCAATACGGCAGCCGCGCCGAGCTGTGGAACATGGATCTCCTCTACAGGGAGATCGACGAACTTTCGCAAATCTTCGACGTCGCCGATCGCGGCCAGGCGCTGATCGCCGACTTCAAGGCACGCGAAGCCAAGCTTCGCGGGAGCGTTGCCAAGGACGGCAAGAACCTTTCCTACGTTTTCTGGTTCTCCAGCCCCAGCCCGTCGGCCGATGCCTATGTCGGCGGCAAAAACAGCGCCTCCGGGTTCATCGCCGACCTGCTCGGCGGACACAATGCGATATCAGCCGAAGCGGAATGGCCGACCATCGGCTGGGAAGGCATCATCGCCTCCAATCCCGACGTTATCGTCGTCGCCAGCCTCGACCGCAACCGCTGGGAGCTCGACAAGCCTGAGGCCAAGATCAACTTCCTGAACACCGATCCGGCCGTCAGCCAGACTCCGGCCGTCAAGAACAAGGCGCTCGTCGTCATGGACGGCCAGGCGATGAACCCGACCATCCGCACGATCTACGGCGCCGAGCAGGTGGCTGAGCAGCTGAAGTCTCTCGGTCTTTTGAAGTGACGGACGCAGGCCGTCTCTTCCGGCAGTTGGGAGCGGTCACCGCGCTGCTGCTCGCCTCCCTCTGCCTCATCGCTGTCGCTGTCGGCATCAGCGTCGGGATCGGCGACTTGCCGATTCCGCTTGCAACCACGTTTTCGGCCGTCACCAATCGGCTCGGATGGACCGCGGTCGAGCTGAACCGCATCCATGAGACGGTGATCTGGGATTATCGCCTGAGCCGCGCGCTCGTCGCCGCTTTCTGCGGCGCGGGACTGGCGCTGTCAGGCGCCATCATGCAGTCGCTGCTGCGCAACCCGTTGGCCGAGCCCTATGTGCTCGGCATCTCCGCCGGCGCCTCCACGGGCGCCGTGGCGATCGTCATCCTGGGGCTCGGCGCGGGCGCGGTATCGCTGTCGGCGGGGGCCTTTGCCGGCGCCTTCGCCGCCTTTTTCTTCGTGGCGCTGCTCTCGAACGGCACCCGCGGCGGCGCCGACCGCACCATCCTTGCCGGCGTCGCCGCATCGCAGCTCTTCAACGCCTCGACCTCCTATATCGTCACCACCTCGGCCAATGCCCAGCAGGCCCGCGACGTCATGTTCTGGCTGCTCGGCAGTTTCAGCGGCGTGCGCTGGCCGGAATTCGCGCTGGTCTCGATCATCGTCGGTATCGGCCTTGCCGCCTGTCTGTTTTACGCCCGCGTGCTCGACGCCTTCGCTTTCGGCGACGAGGCGGCATCCTCGCTCGGTGTCAATGTCGGCCGCGCCCGCATGGTGCTCTTCGCGCTGACGGCGATGATGACGGCGACGATCGTCAGCATGGTCGGTTCGATCGGCTTCGTCGGCCTCGTCGTGCCGCATGTCGCGCGCTTCGTCGTCGGGCCGCTGCATATCCGCCTGCTGCCGGCCTGCGCCATTGCGGGAGCGATCTTCATGGTGCTCGCCGATATCGCAGCCCGCGCCCTCATTCCTGGCCAGATCCTGCCGATCGGCGTCGTCACGGCGCTCGTGGGCGTTCCCTTCTTCTCGATCATCCTCTACCGGTTCCAGCGAGCGTCATGAGCATCAAGGCCGACAACCTCACCTGGAAAATTGGCAGGAAGACCATCCTGGACGGCGTTTCAATGGAGGCGCGGCCGGGCCGGATGCTCGGCCTGCTCGGACCGAACGGCTCCGGCAAGACCTCGCTGCTGCGGCTTCTCGCCGGCCTGAAGCGGCCGCATTCCGGCCGCGTTATGCTCGACCGGAGCGATATCGGCAAGATCAGCCGCCGCTCGATTGCCCGGCGCATCGCCTTCGTCGAGCAGCATGCGACGACCAATGCCAATCTGAAGGTCGTCGACGTTGTCAAGCTCGGCCGTTTCCCGCACCGCTCAATCTTCTCCGGCTGGACGAAGGCTGACGAAGAGGCGGTCGAGGCAGCGCTCACGCGCGCCGGCATGGCGCAGAAGCGCGACGATCGCTGGCAGAGCCTGTCGGGCGGCGAAAAGCAGCGCACCCATATCGCCAGGGCGCTTGCCCAATCGCCGCAGGAGCTGATCCTCGACGAGCCGACAAACCATCTCGACATCCAGCATCAGATCGGCCTGATGCGGCTCGTCTCCGGCCTGCCGATCACCAGCATCGTCGCCCTACATGATCTCAACCATGCCGCCATGTTCTGCGACGAGCTGATCATCATGCAGCAAGGCAGAATCGTCGCCTCGGGCGCACCTGAGGACGTGCTGAACGAAAACCTTCTGCGCGAGGTCTTTTCCGTCGAGGCCCGCATCGAAGCCTCGCCCTATCATTCGCGCCCGCACATCCACTATCTCAAGTGAGAACGGCTAGAACAGGATGATTTTAGGCCGGGGCGGCCCAAAAGCCAGCCGGTTTTTCAGCAGCCTGCTAGACGGCGGTGTCGCCATCATAGCTAATAACGACGCATATTGTGGGTTCATTTGTCCACGCAGGTCGACTTTGCCGCGTCTAGGCGAACGTTCTGCACGAATACCTGCAGTGCTGGCCACATTTCCCAATAGTAACGATTCAGTGCTGGATCAACATGGTCGGGAACGGGGTGAGGCTGGCCCAGAATCGCGGCCATATCGATTTCAAACGCGCTCATGTCGCCGAACGGGCGCTTGAAATTGACCACTGGCGCGGGATAGCCTTCACCGGCGACGATCGAGATGATCTGGCTGTCCGGCCACTCGAATCTCAGGTGGTGCAGGAGTTGGAGATGCTGGCGGGTGAATTGAAAATAACCATCTGGCTCAAGCCGTGGCATTTCTGCGAGATATGAACTAATCCGTGCGCCCGGCAATCCAGCGAGATCGTTCCGAAGCCGGCGTTGCATCGTCGCATTATCGAGATGGTCGAGGTGATATTGTCCTTCCGCTAGCCCGCAATTCGCAAGAGCCCAAGTCAGCAGCGTCGAGACCTCGCGGTGAAATCGGGCGATAGCAATTCGATCACTCGTGCCGATGATCGGGCCGAGGTCAGCGGCCACATCGTCGCTGCCATATGGAGCGAGCGGATTGACAACAGGTCCCCCGCTTTCGATCGAAGTGTTCCACGCAAACTGCAGTTTCCGCAATGCCTCGATGTGCTGAGGTGTGATGGTCAGCGCGGGATTTTCTGGGTCGGCGTAGATCTGATGTTCGGCATGCCACTGCCAAGCGATCCACGCCGGCCAGGAAAGCACAGCCACGATCAGAGCGAGCCCAAAAAGCCGCCACTCGAATACCATTTGAGAGTTCTCCCGGTATCAATACGCAGAGATCATGACTTCGTCGCTATCGGGTCTTGGTAGGCTTTGGCAAGTTCGGTATGCGTGTCGCCCTGCTTGCTGCGGCAACTTCCATGCGCTGCCGTGAAGAATACCTCCCATAATGCATCCTCTTCCTGACGACTCAGGATCAATGATGCCCCATCACACTCAGGGACTACACACCTAGTGACGCTCTCATGTCACGATCTGCAGCGGCAGAGCGGTGGTCTTCTTGATCGTCTTCAGGACGATGCTGGACTTGACCGAGGCCAGATTGTCGGTGACCCGGATCATTCGTTCGAGAAACTGGCTGAGATGGTCGAGATCACGCGTCATCACCTTCATCAGGAAATCGGCGTCGCCCGTCTGCGAATAGCATTCCAGGATCTCAGGCGCGGTTTCGATGAAGCGATGAAGCCGCTCGTTTCCACTCTCCGTATGCGCGCGCAAGCTGACAAGCGTATGAGCGACAACGGCAAAACCCAGTTTTACCGGATTGAGAATGGCGACGACGCTTTGGATGTACTCCTCATTGCGCAGCCTTTCCAAACGGCGTGCGCACTGGGTCGCGGAGAGATTGACCTTCTGCGACAACTCACCCTGCGTCACCTCACTGTTTTGCTGGAGGGCGGCGAGCAATTTGATATCGAACTGGTCAAGCATGACCCACCCCACAGAGAAGGAGAATTTCCGCATAGAATAACCGAATGATGCCGAATGTCTGCATCGATGCGCCGTAATAGGCAGATAATCGCAGAAATTCGCCGCAAGAGTTCAGCTAGTCTCCGGATAGAACCTGGAAACGGAGGTGGACTTGTGTTTGAGAAACTGAACAGCCGGCCGGCCGACAGCCTGCTTGCCCTCATCAAGGCCTTTCAGGCTGACGAGCGCACCGGAAAGATCGACCTCGGCGTCGGCGTTTATCGCGATGCCATGGGCCGCACCCCGGTGATGCGCGCCGTCAAGGCGGCGGAGCAGTCTCTTCTCGAGACCCAGGACAGCAAGAAGTATCTCGGCCCGGAAGGCGATCTGCAATTCGTCCGCCTGCTGCAGCCCATCATTTTCGGCAAATCGCCGACATTCGGTCACCGCCTTGTCGGCATTCAGACGCCGGGCGGCAGCGGCGCGCTGCGTCTCGGGGCCGAGCTCATCCAGACGGCCAATCCATCCGCTAAGGTTCTGTTGGGAACGCCGAGTTGGCCGAACCACGCGCCGATCTTTGCCTCGGCGCGCCTGGCCGTAAAGGACTACGCCTTCGTCGACCTGGCGTTGCAGCAGGTCAAATTCGACAGTGTCGTCAAGGCCTTGTCTTCTGCTGGGGAAGGCGACGTCGTTCTCCTCCACGGGTGCTGCCACAATCCGACCGGCATCGATTTCACCATGGAGCAGTGGCTAGAAATTACCGAATTGCTCGTTGCGCACAGGCTGGTGCCATTCATCGATCTTGCCTATCAAGGGCTCGGTGACGGCCTCGAACAGGACGCCGCACCGACGCGGATGATCCTCGATGCGGTCGACGAGGCGCTGATCGCCTATTCCTGCGACAAGAATTTCGGTCTCTATCGCGAGCGTGTCGGCGCGCTCTACGTCATGACCCGCAATGTCGACGACATCGGCAAGGCCGAAAGCAATATGGCCGCGCTCGCCCGCGTGAACTGGTCGATGCCGCCCGATCATGGCGCTGCAATCGTCAGGACCATTCTCGAGAGCCCCGAAATGTCGGCCATGTGGCGCGCCGAGCTCGAAGAGATGTGCGAACGTGTCAACGGCAATCGTGCCGCGCTCACCGCCGCAGCCCCCGATCTGGCCTTTATCAGCCGGCAGCGCGGCCTGTTCTCCAATCTCTCCATGTCGAGAGAAACAGCGGTGGCGTTGCGCGCCAGGCACGGCATCTACATGGCCGATTCCGGGCGGATGAACCTTGCGGGCATGCAGCCTGCCGATGCCGGCGCCATCGTCGCCGCGCTTCGCGCTGAAGGCTGCTTGAAATGAGCAAGAAGGAAACAACCGGCCAGGCGATAACCCGTTCGCTCGTCGCCCATGGGATCGACACGGTGTTCGGCATCCCGGGCGCCCACATGTACGATTTCAACGATGCCCTTTACGGCGCCCGTGACAAGGTTCGCTTCGTTCACACAAGGCACGAACAGGGCGCCGGGTATATGGCTTACGGCTACGCCAAATCCACCGGCAGGATCGGGGCTTATACCGTTGTCCCCGGCCCCGGCGTGCTCAATTCCGGCGCGGCTCTTTGCACGGCTTACGGCGCCAACGCGCCGGTGCTGTGTATCACCGGCAACATCATGTCCCATTTGATCGGCCAGGGCAGAGGACAGCTGCACGAATTGCCCGATCAGCTCGCGACGATGCGCGGGCTTACCAAGACCGCGGAACGCATCAATCATCCGTCCGAGGCTGGCCCCGTGATGGCCGAGGTCGTCAGTAAAATGCTGTCCGGCCGCCAGGGTCCAGGAGCGGTCGAAGCCCCATGGGACGTGTTTGGCCAATCCGGCCCCGAAGTCGACATTCCCGTCGGCACGAAAGCCCCTCACCCAACCGTCAACTCCGATCAGATCGCTGCCGCGGCGGCGCTGATATCGGGTGCCAGCAACCCGATGATCATGGTTGGCGGCGGTGCGGCGGATGCCGGCGCGGAGATCGCCGCTCTTGCGGAACTGCTGCAGTCGCCCGTCACCTCCCATCGCTCTGGCAAGGGCGTCGTCGCTGACGACCACCCGAACTATCTGAATTTTGTCGCCGCCTATGAATACTGGAAGAACACCGACGTTCTGATCGGCATAGGCAGCCGGCTCGAATTGCAGTTCATGCGATGGAAGTGGCTTCCCAAGGGGCTCAAGGTCATTCGCATCGATATCGATCCGACCGAGATGGTCCGTCTCAAGCCAGATGTCGGCATCGTCGCCGATGCCAAGACCGGAACACGGGCGCTGCTCGATGCGCTGGCAGGCGCCAGCCGCGAGGACCGCACGCGCGAATTCGCCGCGTTCAACGAAGCGGCCAGATCTCGTTTCTCAGAAGTGCAGCCGCAGCTCGCCTATCTCGATGCCATTCGTCAAGCTCTTCCAAGGGATGGCCTCTTCGTCGAGGAGGTCAGCCAGATGGGCTTTACCGCCCGCTTTGCCTTCCCGGTCTATGGCCCGCGTCAATACGTGACATGCGGTTATCAGGACAATCTGGGGTTTGGCTTCAACACAGCCCTGGGGGTAAAGGTCGCCAATCCCGACAAAGCCGTGATCTCCGTCTCAGGCGATGGCGGCTTCATGTTCGGCGTGCAGGAGCTCGCAACCGCCGTCCAGCACAAGATCAATGTCGTCGCTATCGTCTTCAACAATTCGTCCTATGGCAACGTCCTGCGCGACCAGAAGCAGGCATATGACGGCCGCTATCTCGGCTCGGACCTCACCAATCCTGATTTTGTCGCTCTCGGGAAAAGCTTCGGCGTCCGGTCATTCAAGGTGACGAGCCCCAGTGAACTGAGAGAGACGATCGAGAAAGCCCTTTCGCTCGATAAACCCGTGCTCATCGAGGTTCCGATCGAAAAAGGATCCGAGGCAAGCCCCTGGCCTTTCATTCATCCGGCGCCGCACGCCTGATGAATCCCATCAACGCGACGGTCCCTCGAGAAAGACCGTCGCCAGCGGCGGCACCGTCAACGACAAGGAGAACGGCCGACCATGGGCAGGTATGGGTTCGCTGGACAGCGCGCCGTTGACCAGACCGGAGCCGCCATATTCGCGTGCATCGGTCGTGATCCGCTCGATCCATACGCCATCATCAGGCACGCCGATCCTGTAGCCGTAACGCGGCACCGGCGTGAAATTCGATACGACGAGGACGGATGAAGAGCGGTCCCTGGCATAACGAAGCATGCCAAGAACGGAATTGACGGCGTCATCGGCAGCCGCCCATTCGAAGCCTTCAGGATGAAAATCGCCAAATTGCAACGCCGGCTCGTCGCTATAAAACGCATTCAGATCCTTCACCAGGCGCTGAATGCCTACATGCGCCGGCCGGTCCAGCACATCCCAGCTCACCGAAGCGTCGTGGTTCCATTCGCCCGGCTGGGCCACCTCGCTTCCCATGAATAACAGCTTCTTGCCGGGATGGCCCCACATGAAAGCGAGGTAGCTGCGCAGATTGGCGAATTTCTGCCATTCGTCGCCCGGCATCTTCGTCAGCAGCGAGCCTTTCCCGTAGACCACCTCGTCATGGGAAATCGGCAGCATGAACCGCTCGGAATAGGCATAGATCATGCCGAAGGTCATCGTGCCGTGGTGATAGCTGCGGTAGACCGGATCCTTCTCGATATAACTGAGGCTGTCGTGCATCCAGCCCATGTTCCATTTGATGTCGAAACCGAGGCCGCCCTGCTCGGGCGGCTTGGTAACGCCGGGCCAGGCCGTCGATTCCTCGGCTATGGTCATGGCATGCGGGCAGCGCTCGTGGATGATGCTGTTCAGATGCTTGAAGAATTCCACCGCTTCCAGATTTTCGCGGCCGCCATATTGGTTGGGAACCCACTCGCCTTCGTTGCGGCTGTAGTCGCGGTAAAGCATCGAGGCCACGGCGTCGACGCGCAAGCCGTCGACATGGTAGCGCTCGAGCCATTCGAGCGCGCTGGCAATAAGGAAGCCTTTGACCTCGTTGCGGCCGAGATTGTAGATAAGCGTGTTCCAGTCCCGGTGAAAGCCTTCACGCGGGTCCTCGTGTTCGTAGAGCGCGCTGCCGTCGAAGCGGGCAAGACCCCAGACATCCGTGGGGAAGTGAGCCGGCACCCAGTCGAGGATGACGCCGAGCCCGGCGCTATGGCAGCGATCGACGAAATAGGCGAAATCCTCCGGCGTGCCGTAGCGGCCGGTCGGGGCAAACAAGCCGAGCGGCTGATAGCCCCAGGAACCGCCGAACGGATGCTCCATGATCGGCAGCAGTTCGATATGGGTGAATCCCATGTCGCTGGCATAGGGAACGAGCCGCTGGCTGAGCTCGACCCAGTCGAGATATCTGTTGCCGTCCCGCCCGTCGCGCAACCAGGAGCCGGCGTGCACTTCATAGACTGACATCGCGCCTTCCAGCCTTTCCTGGCGGGAGCGGTCCCTCATCCAGCCGTCGTCGCTCCATTGAAACGGCGTCGACGATGCAACGATCGAGGCCGTGGATGGGGCGGCTTCGCTCGCCCTCGCCACCGGATCGGCCTTTTGTGGCAGGCAGGTTCCCTCGGCGTCGACGATTTCGAACTTGTATCTTTCGCCGGGCGCCAACCGGGGAATGAACAGCTCCCAGACGCCCGCCGACTGCCGCAGCCGCATCGGATTTCGCCGCCCATCCCATGCATTGAAGTCGCCGACGACCGAGACGCGGCGGGCATTCGGCGCCCATACCGCGAAACGAACGCCTGATATGCCGTCGATCGACATCGCCACCGCGCCAAGCGTGCGGCTCAGACTGTAATGCGTGCCCTCCGATATTAAATGAAGGTCGAGCTCACCGAGCAGCAGGCCGAAACTATAGGGATCCTCGGTGATCTGCACCGCATCCGGCCATGTGATCTTTAGCCGGTATCCGGTCCTCAAACCGGTTGCCGCCGCAAACAGGCCGGCGGGATGGGCGATACTGAAGGGCGTCACCACCCGTTCACTCCCAGCCTCGATGAGATCGACGGCTTCGGCGCCGGGCAAATAGACCCGCACAATCGTCATGCCGCCCCTTTCGTGCGGGCCGAGGATCGAGAAAGGATCGCCGTGGCGTCCCTCGATCAGGGCCCAGAGTGCATCCTGTCCGATGCCGGCGAGAAGTTCCGTGCGCTCAACATTCATGCCTCGACCCCCGCCAGGCGCGATACGATTTCGGTGAGGCCGGAGAGCGGGATCGGAAGCCATTTCGGCCTGTTGCGGGCTTCATAGGCGATTTCATAAGCGGCCTTTTCGAGAAGAAAGGCATCGAGGACCCTCCGTCGTTGATCGGCTGGCATGTCAAGCGCCTTCGATGCCGAAACCGCCTGTGAATAGGCATCGAGGAACGCCTCTTCCGCCTGGTGTCCGAAGCGGGCGATGGCCTCGCGCCGGACTTCGTTCTCGTGTTCGATGACGGCATCGTTGTCGAGCTTGGCGGTGGCGACGAGATAACTCAGTGATCGCAAAAGCCCGGCGACATCGCGCAGCGGATTGGTCTTGGCGCGGCGCTCGCCCAGGTTTTTCGCAGGCTCGCCCTCGAAGTCGATGATGACGGCATCGCCTTCGCTGACGAGGATCTGGCCAAGATGGAAATCGCCATGTGTACGCGTCATCAGCGTATGGCGTGTGGCCTCAGCCAGCGTCGCGCCGAGTTCGACGAGTTCGGAGCGGCGCTTGAGCAACGGCGCTGCGAGCAGGTCGATCACCGGATCGGCATTTTCCTCGCGTTCGGATAGTTTCGACATCGCATAGTCGACCTCGCCGGCAACCGCCTTCTTCATTGCCTCGACTTCGCTGTCGCCGGCAACGACCGGGCGGAAAGCTTCGTCCGCGGTCTCGCCGGCGAGCACGACATGCAGTTCCCCGAGCCGCAGGCCGACCATGGCGACGAAGCTGATCAGCGGCTGGAAGACGTCGTCGCCCGGCTGGACGGCTGGGTCGTTCAGCACGAGTTCGTCTGCCCCGCGGCGCAGATTGTTCAGCATCCAGTTCCAGGCGTCGCCCTGATTGCGGATCGCGCCTTGGACGATGATCAATGTCGAGCGGCGTCCACTGGAGTCCGTATGCGCGACCTCGCCGAGCAGGGGCGCAGTGTGGTCATAGCCGGCGCGGGTCAGATAGCGCGTCATCTCGACCTCCGGGTGAATACCGGGAAAGATGTGCCGGATCAGCTTGATCATCGCGAGGTCGCCGACGATCAGCGAACTGTTGGATTGCTCGGCCGAAAGCCAATGGACCGGAAGGTCGTCGGTGACCGCGAGACGATCGAGCCGCTCCGTGCCGAGAAATTCGAGCGTGCCGGTGCGGCCGGTGATGCGGGAGCGGTCGCCAAGCCCGCGCAGGATGCCGCGCGCCATCGCCTCAGCGGCAAATCCGTCCGTCAGGAAGCCGACGCGCCGGCCCTGGCGGATCCGTCCGAGCGCGAGCTGCTGGGTCAGCACCGATGGTTGCGCATCGTCCCAGGCGACCGCCAGCGGCAGCTGGTAGGATTCGCTATGGTTCGGCAGCACCGCCTCCAGTTCGCCGAGGACGATCCCGTCGGCAAACGGAATCGGCGTTGCGGAGATCAGACGCGCCGCCTGCAGCGGCTGGTCCTTTGCCCCGAACCACCGCCGCTTCGCCAGATAAGCAGGCAGAATTTCATTGCTGAGGACACGTGCAAGCTTGGGTTCATCGACAAGGTCGAGCAGGCCGCGACGGGTGACCATCGTCACCAGATCGGGAAGCTGCTCGGGCGGCGCGGTGCGCCATGCCGGCGGGTCGGCATCGGCTTCCAGCTGGAACCAGAAAAATCCGTAGGGCGGCAGTGTCAGCAGATAGGTCAGTTGCCCAATCGGCGGAAAGGGCGACATGCCGGTCAATTCGATCGGCACACGACCTTCGAAGGCTGAGAGGTCGAGTTCGACGGCCTGTGGCAGTCGCGAGAGGTTGGCGACGCACATCAGGGTCTCGCCGTCATATTCCCTGAGATAAGCAAGGATCTTGCGGTTCTCCGGTGCGAGGAACCGCAGCGAACCACGGCCGAAGGCCGGATGCCGGCCGCGCAACGCCAGCATCTTGCGCGTCCAGTTGAGCAGCGAATGCGCGTCCGTGCTCTGCGCCTCGACATTGACCGCTTCGAAACCGTAAAGCGGGTCGGCGACCGGCGGCAGGACGAGACGCGCCGGGTCTACCCTGGAGAAACCGCCATTGCGGTCCGGAGACCATTGCATCGGCGTCCGCACCCCATCCCGGTCGCCGAGATAGATATTGTCGCCCATGCCGATCTCGTCGCCGTAATAGATGACCGGCGTTCCGGGCATCGAGAGAAGCAGCGCATTCATCAGCTCGATCCGTCTGCGGTCGCGCTCCATCAACGGCGCAAGGCGCCGCCTGATGCCGAGGTTGATGCGGGCGCGCTTGTCGGATGCATAAGTTTCCCAGAGATAGTCGCGCTCGGCGTCGGTCACCATTTCGAGCGTCAGCTCGTCGTGGTTGCGCAGGAAGATCGCCCATTGGCAATTCTCGGGAATCTCCGGCGTCTGCCGCAGGATATCGGTGATTGGGAAGCGGTCCTCCTTGGCAATTGCCATATACATGCGCGGCATCAGCGGGAAGTGGAAGGCCATGTGGCACTCATCGCCCTCGCCGAAATATTCGCGCGTGTCCTCCGGCCATTGATTGGCCTCGGCAAGCAGCATCACGCCGGGATGGGTGGCATCGAGAGCAGCACGGATGCGCTTCAGGATCGCATGGGTTTCCGGCAGGTTCTCGTTGATCGTGCCCTCGCGCTCGACCAGGTAAGGGATCGCGTCGAGACGAAAACCGTCGATGCCGGTTTCCAGCCAGAACCGCATCACCTTCAGCAGTTCCTCCATGACCAGCGGGCTGTCGAAATTCAGGTCGGGCTGGTGGGAATAGAAGCGGTGCCAGTAGTAGGCGCCAGCCACCGCATCCCACGTCCAGTTGGATTTTTCCGTATCGATGAAAATGATGCGCGTTTCCGGAAATTTCTGATCGGTGTCCGACCAGACATAGAAGTCGCGCTCCGGCGATCCGGCCGGCGCCTGGCGCGCGCGCTGGAACCAGGGATGCTGATCGGAGGTATGATTGATGACGAGCTCGATGATGACACGGATATTGCGCTGGTGGGCGGCATCGACGAAGGCGCGGAAATCCTCCACCGTCCCGTAATCAGGGCTGACATTGCCGTAATCGGCAATGTCATAGCCATCGTCGCGGCGCGGCGAGGGAAAGAAAGGCAGCAGCCAGATGGCGTTGACGCCGAGGGCGGCGATATGATCGAGCTTGGCGTGCAGGCCGGCAAAATCCCCGACGCCGTCGCCGTTGGCGTCGTAGAACGACTTGATGTGCAGCTGGTAGATGATCGCATCCTTGTACCACAGCAGCGGCTGGTGCGAGCCATCGGCATTCATCGTGTCCATTCATGCCTCCCTGAGCGAATACGCCAGATCGCATAGGGCAGAACGTGCGGATTGAGCCCGATGCTCTGCCATTTGCCGGTCCAGTTGAAACGATGCCCGCCGATCAAATCTTCGGCATCCAGCGTGCCGCCATCCCCGAGCGACCAGTGCCAGAGCGGCAGCTCGACATCGCTTTGCTGGAAATTGTGGGGGTCGAGGCTGATGGCAATCAGCAGGACGTTGTCACGCGCACGGCTTGCCTTTTCGAAGAACAGGATATTGTCATTGCGCGCGTTCAGCAGCGTCAGCCCGAGATGCGAATGTAGCGCAGTATTTTCGGTCCGGATGCGGTTGAGCATGCTGATCTCGGCGATGATGTTGCCCGGCCGGTCGTAGTCCCAGGCGCGGATCTCGTATTTCTCGCTGTCGGCATATTCCTTGCGCTTCGCATCCGGTCGCCCCTCGCAAAGCTCGAAACCGTTATAGACGCCCCACAGGCCCGAGAGAGTGGCGGCAAGGGCTGCGCGGATCAGGAAGGCGGGACGCGGCGCGTTCTGGAGGAAATCCGGATTGATATCATGGGTGTTGACGAAGAAATGCGGGCGGAAGAACTCCTTCGCCTCCGTCTCCGTCAGCTCGCGCATATATTGCTCGAGTTCCCATTTGGCATTGCGCCAGGTGAAATAGGTATAGGACTGGGAAAAGCCGATCTTCGCCAGCCGGTACATAACCTTCGGCTTGGTGAAGGCTTCCGACAGGAAGACGACATCGGGATGACGCGCCCGGATATCGCCGATCAGCCATTCCCAGAACGGAAAGGGCTTGGTGTGCGGATTGTCGACGCGAAACAGCTTGACGCCCTGGTCGACCCAAAGCTGGACGATGTCTCTCAGCTCCACCCATAGTGAAGGCAGCGCGTCCTTGGTGTAGAAATCGACGTTGACGATGTCCTCGTATTTCTTCGGCGGGTTTTCCGCATATTTGATCGTGCCGTCCGGCCGCCAGTCGAACCAGCCGGGATGCTCCTTCAGCCAGGGGTGATCCGGTGATGCCTGGATGGCGAGGTCGAGGGCGATCTCCAGCCCATGCCGGCTTGCCGCCTCGACCAGACGCCGGAAATCCTCGAATTCGCCGAGCTCGGGATGGATGGCGTCGTGACCGCCCTCCTCGGAGCCGATCGCATAGGGACTTCCGGGATCGTCAGGCCCGGCTTTCAGGCTGTTGTTGCGGCCTTTCCGGTTGGTCGAACCGATCGGATGAATCGGTGGGAAATAGAGCACGTCGAAACCCATATCGTGGATGGCAGGCAATCTCGCGATCACGTCGTCGAACGTGCCATGCCGGTCCGGATCGCCGCTCTGCGAGCGCGGGAAAATCTGGTACCAGCTGGCAAAGCCGGCGGCCTTGCGCTCCGCATCGACGGCGCTTGCCGTGGAGCGAAGCCGGAACGGCCGCCGATCGGTCTTGTTCATCAATTCCGACGTCCGAGGATCGAGCAGGATCGCCGTGCGCTCGGCATCCGACGCGTGTTCGAGACCGTCGGTTAGAGCGTCCAAGTCGGCGGCCAGCGCTGCAGGCGCCGAGGCCTTTGCCGACCGGACGAGGTTCAGTCCTTCCTGCAGCTCAAGCTTCAGATCCAGCCGGGCGTCGTTCTTCTTGGTCAGTTCGTAGCGAAAGATCGCAAACGGGTTTTTCCACGCTTCGACGGCGAACTCGTAGCGCCCGGTGCGCTCCAGCAGAAATTCGGCGCGCCAGCGGTCGTTTTCGACCAGATGCATCTCCGTCTCGTTCCAGTCCGCCATGGCATCGAGCGGACGCCAGAGCAGGACCGCGGCGATCGGATCGTGGCCGTCGGCGAATATGTCGGCCTCGATGGTGACGATGTCGCCGACCACCCGCTTGACCGGGAAGCGCCCGTCATCGACGCGCGGCATGATGTTTTCGATGGCGAGCCGCGGCGATGCCGTCGCCTGCGCGATTTCCAGAGCGGGTCTGGAGGTGATCGGCGCCGGCGCCTTGCCTTCGATAACCCGCGCCTCCCCTGCCCGCAGACGCAGAGCGGCGCCGTCGACAGCAGAGGGAAGAAAACCGGAGGCCGCTTCGCGAAGTGCGGTCACCGGCGCCGGTGCGCTTTTCCGAAGGTCCCTGTTCAGCAGGATAAACCGCACATTGTCAGCGCTGCGCAGATCCTGGATCTCGGACTGCAGCAGTGCCGAGACCGGTCCATTGGCGTTGCGGATCAGGCGCAGCGATGCGGCCGGCGCATGGTCGACCTTGCCGATCTCGGTATTCGCAAGCCGGATTTCGGAAGAAAGATCGAAAGCGAGGTCATGACGCAGTCCCCGAAGACCCGACCTGTTCCCGTGCGTCGGATCGAGCGGCGTGGCAGCGCCATATTCGAAACCCATCGGAACCATCAGGCCGCCGCCAAGCGAAGCGGCAAGACGCAAGGCTCTGACGGCGCGCCGTTCGAGGATCTCGCGGCTCTCGGTTCCGTGCGCGATGCGCCGCGCGAATGGCGGCTCCGGAAAGGCGATTTGCCAACCGAGCGCTTGCTGCACGCGATGCTCGTCGATGAACCATCTCTCGTCGAAATCCCACCAGGCCATCGACGAAAAACAGCCGTCGAAACCTGTTCCCTTGATCCCGCCCCTCACCGCAAAATCGGTGCCGGGTGTCCAGGCGAAGAATTGCGCCTCGGTCTTTTCGCGCACCGCCGCAATCAGGGATTTGAAAAGTGTCGGTACGACGCGATCGATCCCAAGCATCCGGTAGCCGAAGAGACCAAGACCGCTCAGCCGCTGCAGCCGTTCGGTCCATTCCGCCAACAGCTGCGATTGCCGCTCCGCCCCCATCGCCGTCAGCGGCTCCGCCGGGTCCAGCGGCGAACGTCTCGGGTCGACAGGGCGAAAGCCCGCCTGGGCGTCGCGTGCCCTGCCGTCGAGCATCAGGTCCATCATTAAGGCGACACCGCTCTTGCGGCCAGCCTCCGCCAGGCGCGCCACCCCATCCTCGACCGCGCTTGCGAGCGAGAGGTCAGGATCGAGGCGGTCGAAATCCCGGGAAGCAAACACGCTGCGCTCCCCGCCCCGATCGAAGAGGGGTGCCGTCAGAACATGATCGAAACCGGTATCCGCCGCATGGTCGAAAACCTCGCGCCATGCATCGATGCCCTGGAGAAGGAGCGGATTGACATAATAGATCCGGGGTGGGGTGCTCAACACACCCCCGTTCGCAGAAAATGACATCGGCCGCCGCCTCGAGTTGCTTTTCAGGCAAACTACCTTTGGCGGTTGTTGTTCCACCGGCACGGCCAATTCGCGGCTGTACGAAATCATCGGCCGCATCGGCGCCGGATCGACGGGGCGCGCTTCTTCGAGCTTCAAAACTTTCCCGTGAGACGACGAGACCTTGAGAATTCCAGCCGCATCCGAGTAGTCTCCCTTGTCCAGGGAGGGTGAGTCAGTTGGCTGTTGAGAGCGCATCCATGCTTCGATCGATACTCATGCCCGCAACCCTTTCGACCTGCGTCCTGTGCCTTACCTCCTGGAGCATCGAGACCGATCGTTCCACAGAGTACAAACACGGCCTGTTCGAAATCCGCGAGGAGGCCAGGCACTTCGTCGAGCGGGAGAATACCAAAGGGCAGCAGCCATGGGAGGTGCTGGAGCCCAACGCGAAGGTGCTGGTACCCCGATGCGCGGTCCCGCTCCGGTCACAATGGACGCCGAAGAGCCTCGGCCGCTCGAAACCCAGCGTGATGGTGATATGCGCAACCGCCGTGCCGAATGATGTGATGAGCCATTGGGATGTCCATGTCCCCGTACAGCGGAAGCCACACCATCCTTAAAGGGCAGGTACCTGAGCAGGATTTGATGTAGTGAATGAAAGCACTCCGACTCCTATAGAGGCGACCAGACGTGAACGCACCGGTAGAATTATGCTCCTATCCCGAACTTGACGATCGGATCGTAATCGCTCGGGCGGGCGACGAAGTCGATGCCGTGTTTGTCTTGACCGAGAGATTCAACGTCCTGATCGATACGCTCGGAACGCCAGAGCAATGCCTGAGGGCGCTGGATCTGCTCGAAGAAAAGGCTGCAGCCCGCCCGCTGATCGTCATCAATTCGCACATGGTTTGGGATCACTTCTGGGGAAATGCCGCCATTGCGGGGCGCGCTCCGATTATCGCGCATACCGCAGCGCTCGATCGTTTGCGCGACCCCGCCGCGCAGCAACTCCTCAAAGACAAGATGAACCAGGAATCGCGGTTTCAGAATGTCGAACTCATTGGCCCCGACATTACCTTCTCCGGCGCGATGGTCCTCAACGGCGGCGATCTGACGCTCGAACTCATCCATACACCCGGGCACACGCCAGACCATATCGCCGTATGGATTCCCGAACTGCGCATCTGCCTTGCCGTCGACGCTGTGGAATATCCCATTCCGGAAGTCTGGAGCAGAACTGCCGGCGATCTTCGTCTGATCCGGTCGTCGCTGCAGCGAATCCGCGGTCTCGACGCGCGGCTGATCATCCCCGCGCATGGCCAGACATCTTCGCCTTCGACGGTGAAGGCGAACCTCGCCTATTTCGAGGCCCTGGCCGATCGTGTCGACGGGTTGAGCGAACGCCAGCTGGCCGATGGGCGGCTCAGCCGTTCAAGCGGTTTCCGGCTTGAAGACTTCGTCGCCATCCCCGACGGGATGCCTGCGGATACGGCGACCTTCTACCGGAACTGCCATGAGACCAACCTTGGCGCCACGGTTCAGGCCCACATCGAAAAACGGAAATCCGCATAAAGGTAGGAGGCGATGACGTGAAACCGTTGGAAGGCGGGCGAACCGGGCAGATCTGGCACGACGGCGATACCGTCATCAGACCGTCAGGCGCCTGGACGCCGACCGTGCATCGATTTTTGCGCCATCTGAGAAGCCGCGGCTTTCTGGCGGCGCCGGCGCCGATCGGCATCGCGGGGGGAAACCAGGAGGTCGTCAGCTATGTCGCCGGGCGCGTCTGCGAAAACTTGGCGGATCCATTTGTCGGCTCGGAGACCATGCTGCTGTCTGCGGCCAGGCTTCTGCGGGATTTTCATTCGGCATCTGAAGGGTTTCTGGCAACGGATCAAGGGGTCCAGACATGGATGTTGCCGCCGCAGGAACCGCGCGAGATCGTCTGCCACGGAGATTATGCACCGTACAACGTCGCCACGGCAGAGCATGAGGCCGTCGGCATCATCGATTTCGACACCGCCCATCCCGCCCCGCGCCTCTGGGATCTGGCCTATGCGGTCTACCGCTGGGCACCCTTGTCCGATCCCTCCCATCCCGACGTGACATCAAGCCTCGACGAGCAGCTGCGGCGAGCGGAAATCTTCTGCAACGCCTATGGAACGACGGCAGAAGAACGGCGCCAGCTCCCGGAGATGATCTGCCGGCGGCTTCAGGCGCTCGTCGACTTCATGCAGGCAAGCGCCTCGGCCGGAGACGAGACCTTCACGGAGGACGTGGCTGCGGGAGACGCCCGGCTGTATCTCGGCGACATCGACTATATCAGAAGGCATCGGGATCGACTGCTGAAGGCTTTGTCCTGACGCGGCTCGCACTGCGGATGTCCCGCCCGCCGTTTATGTCACATATCCAATCGATCCGGAGTGATCATCTATCGATATGCGCAGTGGGGTTATCTTCGTGGCGGTTTGAACGGGACGGTTGCGGCCCTGCCAATATCCTGTTCGATATCAACCCGCATGCTGTCTATAAGCTCCTGGTACTCAGTGACGCGTTCATCTCGCTCCGGATCGGATGATTGCTCCCATTTCTGTTTCTCGTTGTTTGCCGTTGCGAAGTCGTCGCAGAGATCGCGGAACCTCTCGCTGCGGGCGGCGAGTTCCTCGATCACATCGGCGCGCTCCTTAAAGACGCTTTTTACGAATCCAACATCGTTCTCCATCCGGTTTATCCATCCGCGTCCATCGCCTCACAGCAGGCGATGGCAAAACATCATGATCCAAACTCCTCGCTTGGCAATGTATCTTGCCGTGACAAACAGTCTCGACGCGGCAACGCCTCTCAACGCAACCCCCACCCCAGAAGCAGCATGCCGCTCGCAGCCGTCCAGCTGCCAAGCACCCGCATCGCAATGCGTATCCAACTCCATTTCGCTTTTAGGACGGCAGCCGAGACGAGGGCGATCAAAACGAAGACAAGACCAGTTGACCCGATGACCGCAGCCGGACCGTCGCCGGTGGCAAAGTAAGCCGAGCCGAATTTGTACCCTTCAAACGCGCCGAGCAATATCGCGAGCAACGCCATACACCAGGCAGGCATTCGAATGTCGACCGCCGCTAGTCCTCCCAGCAAGAGCAAGGGCAGACTTTCGTAGGCAGGATTGTCGGCGAGCGGGCCGAGCAGCATCCCGACGAACCCGAATGCCACCCACGCGGTCGGCAGGATCACCACAGAGGCCCGGGCATGGACCAGCCCTCGAAGTCCGGCCAACATGCCAAGCGCGATGATGGGCAGAATGGCTTCCGGCGACATCGCAAAATGCGCGACGCCATCGTAGACAGGTCCCAATCCGGTATTGACCAGATGAGCACCGGCGTCCGCCGGACTAGCAAGAATTCCGGCGGACGCCATTACGGCGCGGACGGGTTTTCTCACGGGAGCGCCAGCCTCTGTCATGCGAGTGCATTCCACAAGAAGAGTGCGCCGACTGCGCCGACCGCTCCCCCTGCGGCCCTGACGGTGATCTTGCCCCACGGCCACTGGTAGAGCAGTCCGATGATGATTCCGGTCGCGTGCAACAGTCCCGTGGCGATCACGAAGCCGAGGCTGAAGAACAGTGCGTTTTCACCGGGAGGCAATTCGGCACCGTGTGCGTAACCGTGGAAGATCGCGAATACTCCGACGAGGATCGCTGCAGCGACGAGCGGCGGCCGGATTTCGGCCAGAACGGCCGCCCCCAGCAGGATACCAGACAGTGCTATGCCGATTTCAACGCCTGATAGGGACAGGCCGAGAAGGCCGAGGAGGCCGCCGAATGCCATGACCAGGGGGAAGCCGATGGGAAGCAGCCAGATTGCCGGTTTGCCCAACTGCGCGCCCCACAGACCCACCGCGATCATCGCCACGACGTGATCGAGCCCGGTGATGGGATGAAGGAAGCCGGCGGCCAGACCCGATGCGCCTCCTGTTCCGACATGAGCCTCGGCAACGCCCGCGGAAAGGAGAAGCGCTGTGACGACAAGGCCGGTATTCCGAATTGATCCGTCTCTCATGCGGCTCCCCCCAACATTGCTGCGATGCGATCAATGGTCCAGTACGCGCCCAATATCCCGACCACATAGGCAGGCATCAGTTGCAGGCCGCGCGGCAATCTGATCTCGATCGATTTCAAGGCGGCAGTAAGCAACAGGATCAGTCCCACGAATGCCAGCTGGCCGGCCTCGACCCCAAGATTGAACATCAGTAGCGCAAACGGGATATCGCCCTGCGGCAGGCCCAGCGCCGTCAGTCCGCTCGCAAATCCGAAGCCGTGCAAGAGCCCGAAGGCAAAGGAGACGACCCATGGATGGCGGATGGTAAAGCTTGTCTGTCCACGCCATACCCGGATGATCTCGGGTCCGAGAAACAGGATGGACAGCGCAATCACCGCATTGAGCGGCAGCGCCGGAACAGCGATCTCTCCCAGCGTCGCGACCGCGAGAGTGATGGAATGGGCGACCGTGAAAGCGGTGATCGTCTTCACCAGCATCCACCGCGAGCGGACGATGAAGAGCAGCCCGAAGACGAATAGCAGATGATCTATGCCGAGAAGAATGTGCTGGATGCCGCTCACGAAGTACGCTCTCGCCGCAGCAAGTGGGCTGCGGGTGGCGGCGAAGTCGATCCAGGGCTGAGATGGATGGATCATCGTCGTCTCGACGGTGCCATCCTGCAGATGAACGCGAACCAGTACATCGGTGATGGTCGCCTGCAGACCGACGAATTCGACCCGCTTGCCTGCGAGGCCATTGCCATCCGTCTCGATCACCCGCGTTTCGACGAGCGAATCCGGAAGATCACGTTCTGCCGGCATTGTCACGTTGCGCACATCATTCGAAAACCTGATTATAACCGGGAGGCGCATGCCCGATAGCATGGGCGTCCGCCAAACGACCTTGTAGCGGTTTGCCGCTATCTCATCGATCTGGAGGTAGGCAGGCCGTATCTCGTGGGCGCAGGCGGCTCCAACGAGCGTAAGGACGGCGACGGCGACGCCGAAAAACAGATCCCCAAAGCCCCTGGACAATATCCACGCGCGCCTCATTGCGCCGACACCTCAAGCCCGAGGTTGAAGCCTGGCGGCACCCGCAAGTCCTGAAAGTCGGCGGCGTCGATGGGCGGCACGACAATCGTGTAGCGTGACCGCATTTCATCCAGCGCCGAGTTCTTGATCTCGCGATACTTGTCGTCGATCCAGCCCGCCTTCACGTTTGGCATCACCTCGGCGTAGGTTGGGATCCGGCCTGGTTCGATGGAGTCGATCCAGACGAGATGCCAGCCGTATCCCGATTTGACCGGTCCGGCCCATTTGCCCGGAGCGAGCTGGAAGAGTGTCTTGGAGAACTCCGGCCCGAATTCCTTCGCCATCTGATCGGGAGTGGCGTCGCCGTAATTGCTCTGGAACATGAAGGGATCGCCGATTGCGGCCACTTCGCTGGATTCGGGAGACTTCCCCTCGATTAGAGCCAGAGCGGCTGCTGCCGCCTCCTTTGTTTCTTTCCCGTGCCGGTCCGTCGAGAAATAGAGATGTCGGAACGTCGCATGTGCAGGGAGCGCGAAGGTATCCGAATTTTTCTCGAACCAGTCCTTCAGCTCCACGTCGGTAGGCTCCTGCAGGGCGGCTACGTCGCTGGCCAGAAAGTCCATCTTCTGCGCCAGCCTGCGCTTGACCACCTCGTCGTCGCGATCAAGCCCGAGGGCGACGGCTTCCCGAAAGAGGATTTCCTGTGTCACTTTCTGATCGACGAGGCCGCGCACCTGTTCCGGCGTCGGGGTCGACCTTCCCTGCGCCAGCCAGCTTATCGCCAGTTGCCGGACGTCGTCCTTGGTCAGAACGATCCGGTTTATGGTCGCCGCGTCATCCCGCGCTGGCGTCAGCACATTATAGCCTCCAAACAGCAAGGCTCCGGCGGCGACGAAGTGGAGCAGCGGCTCGCTGACAAGTCGCCGCAATCTCCCCGAGGCGTTATGGTCGCCGCCGTCTGCATTGCCGAAGTGCTCAGGTCTTTCTTCAGGAGGCAGTTTCACTGGCCCGCCTCCTTATCGAATTACGGCCTGGACTTCGTAGTTCGCATAGCCGAATTCATTGCTCCTGGCGGCCACGTACTTATCGCCGGACGTATAGACCGTCAGCTCGAACGGAGTTCCATCGATCGTCGTGATGATGTGGCCGTCCTTGATTGCATAATCGGCCGACGATCCCGACGTGCTCGGATGCATGATCTGCAGAACATCGTCCGCGCTGGGTTGACCACCGTTCAGCTCGGTTATGACGCGCTGACCATGCTCACCGAACAGGACATCGAAATTCTGGTTGGTGACCCTGTTACGAACTTTCAACGTCTTCCCAACGACGAGTTCCTTCAGTTGATCGTTGGTGAGCGCGACGGCTCCTGCCTTGGTCAGATCGTCGACGATCAGCCCGCGCTCGGCCTTGGCGACGGCCGCGGGCGTCGGGGTATACCAGATCGGCGTCGTCCAGGCGCGTTCCTGAACCGTGGCGGCCACGCTGCTAGGGGGAAGGATGCCGAGCTTCACGGCGTCGTAGGTGCTCCAGCGCGGCGTCGGGATCTGCAAGACACGCGAGTAGTAGAAGGCGTGCAGACTTGGGTCGAACTCCGGATCGCTCCACACCGCCTTCAGTTCCACAGCGCCGATATCGTTGGTGTAGGTCGCCTTCGTGATATCGACGGTGCTTCCCACCGGAGGGAGTTTGCCGGTAACCGGATCGGGCTGGCGGCTTCCTGCCCAGGCGACGTCGAATATCTTTTCGAAGATCTGACCCTGCTTGGTCCAGCCCTTGACGATCTGGATACGATCGAGATTGGCGTCATCGGGGTCCTTAACCGCAGCAACGATGAACGTGGGAACCTTGTCATCGGCCGCAGGAAGATCGCCGCCCATCGGGACGCCGCCGGCGTATGCGGTTTTTGCCCAGTCCGCGTTGGCAAGAACGCCTTTGTCGTAGTCCCAGCCGCCAAACATGCGCGCCTGGATCCGCACACCGCTGGTGGCATAGACCTCCTTGCGCTGCATCGCGTTGAAGATGGAATCACGCGTGTTCTGTTCCGCCCAAACGACGGTCAGGCCCGAGGTCCCAGTCTCCATAATGTTCATGCCGGACGCGACTTTGCCGGCCAGTCGTGCGGCCGGCGTCGCGTCAACGAGCCCGTGATCGCCGAAGAAGTTGGACTGCGAGTAAGCGGTGACGGTGTTGTGCGAGTCGCCTGCCCCGACCACCCCGAACTTGTAGGGGTTGTAGCCGCGGGTGGCCTGCATAGCCAAACCGTTCTCGTAGGCTTCGCGCGCGTAGCTTCCATGCAGCTTGGACGTACTGTTGTCGATCCCGATCAGGTAATTCATGATCTCGAAATTGGCGAACTCGTCGTTCGGCGAGAGATCAGGATGCGTCTCGGAGGCCCCCTTTGCCTGCTTGAGTTCCGTCAGCGGCTCGTTGGTCATGCGCTGCTGCGCCCAGGCGGCATCGAGCGGATTGCCCTTGCTGTCGACATCTGTCGGAAACATGATGCCGTTGGACAGGTTCGCATTGTGGGAGATGGCCAGCACCTCGTTGCCGGCCTTTCGCTGGCCGTCCATCCAAGTCCAGAGGTCTTCGGGATGGTCTGACTCGAGGGCGGAGAACGGCGCCGCGGGGACCTTTGCGCAGTCCTTGAAGAAGACGTTGCGGTGCATGTTCTGGTTGTTCGGCATCGACGTCCACTCGTACGAGCAGAAGGCGGTGAACTGGCCTGGTTTGTTGTACTTGTCGGCGATGGCAACATTTTGCTTCCACACAGACCCAACAACAGCCGGATCCACCAGTTCCGTGAGCGGCTTGTGGCTGGCGATGCTATCCGCCAGAAACTCGAAGATTTTCGTGGCGCTATTGTCTTTGGTCACCTTCAGTTTCGCGGCAACCGGGAGCTTGCTGATCGGAGACGTGGGATCGTTGGCAAGACGGACGACGCCAACATATTCCGAGTGATCCGTCACACCCTGGAAATCCAGTGGTGTCTTGATCTTCACGTCGAAGCCCGCCGGATGCTTGATGGTCTGCCCCATCGAGTATTGGTATGCCTCCTCCGGCCCCGTCACCGTGTTTCCGATGATGTAGGCGTCAAGCGACCAGCTCGTATGCTGGTGGGTCTGTCCGAAGTAGGCGTGCCGTTCCTGTGCGGACACTGCCGTGACAGAGAGCGTCAGGAATGTCGACGAGAGCAACAGTACGAGTTGGTTCGATCGGCGCATCTTCAGCAGTCCTTTATTTACGGGGTGCGGGTGTTAGCGAACTTCCTCGATCTCAGTCGGGCGCCACGCCTTGGTGAAGAACGTCTCCAGCGGGCTGTAGAGGCGCAGTAGTGTAAACCAACCCTTGCCGGGGACGGTCTGGATCCAGTTTCCGCGCTTGACGCCTTGCGGCTGTTTGGGGCCGAAATAGATCGTTGTTGAACCGTCTGCCTCGGGCTCGGCGGCTGGTGACGGATAGCTCTGGCTTCCGGCACGCGGATAGCGCTGCGGCGTATCCAGCATCGACCGGGTCTGGTTGTCGTAGAGCGTGAACGACCAGAATGCTTCCGCTGGGATGTCCTTTGGCAGCGTCACCTTGTAGGTCTTGCCGCCATCGGGATATTTTCTGTCACTGTCCATGAAGCCCATCAGATATTGTGAGCCCACTCGCGGAACACGCATAATCATGGCCGGAGAGTCGAGGGTATACGCGTAATAGAACGCCGTCTTCGAATCGAGCGTGCGTGCACCCGTCGGCGGCAGGGGTTCAAACAGCCCTTCCTTGCCGATCATTGGCGGCGGCGTTTCGAAGTTGGCGCCCCCTTCCCACAACATATTGGCCCAGGAAGAGCCGGGATAGTAGGCCCAGCCCGGCACTTCACTGGCGCGCCAGTTCAACGTTCGCCCGGTGGCATTTCCAACAGCGACCGCATCGGTGAGAATTTTCTTCATCCGCGTGTCAGGGCTGAAGTCTTTTCCCTTCACAATGCCAATAGCTGCTAGCTGCCCGGCGAGCTCGGGATTATAGGAATTGGCCGGCTCCTGCTGCACGCTTTCGTTGATTAGTTCGAAGAATGAATAATCGTTCGGAGGAATGGTGTTGAACGCCTTTCCACTAGCCTCGATAAACTTGGTCTCCGGAACGGGAGGATTGACTTCCAGTTTAACATTACCTTCGAGCGCCGTGGCGATACTCGTTCCAAAGCCTCCCGGCGTGTACGGGTAAATCTTGAGCTTGTCCTTGATCAGCTTGACGGTCGGCTCCGGGTTGTTATCGGTTAGATAGGCCCGCGAGGCATATAGCACCCTGTTGGTCTTAGACCTCGCCACGTAGAAGCCACCATCGGGCGCTGGCCCATCATACCCTGGCGGCAGGATCAAATATCTTCCTCCCTCGCCACGATCGGGACCAGGAAACCCGATGTCGGTGATCCACTGGAACCACATGTCGTTAATCGTACCGAGACCCTTTGGCGGCTGCTCGATCACCACCGGTCCTTTTGTAAGGTCGATGATCGACATGTAGTAGATCGTGTCGGCGTTGGCCGTGAGGAACAGGGATTTCGAGTCCATCAACTGGGGAAAAATGACGACCGCATTCGCGTCTGCACCGATACTGTTGAAGCCCTGTTGCAGGCTATAGGCCGACGCGCCGCCGTAGCTGTTCAGGAATGCGTCCAGACCGTGGGTGAAATCGAGAGTGTCGCGAACCTTTGCCGCTGTTTCCGCGCTCGGAGCGCCGTCTTTGAATTCGAGCGTGCCGATCCGCGTTTCGACCTTGTCGGGGGTTGTTATGGCCTTCGGAATTTCGAAGAGCTGAGCGTGGGCCAAACCGCCGCTTGCCACCGATGTGGTCAGGGTTATCATGATTAACGAGGCCGGTTTCCGAAGCAATGTCATAATGTCCCCCGTTGAACCGCAGCCGTAGTGCCGCAGCCCGCCGTCCTCATGGAACTGGGTTGCCGTAGGTGCGGATCGTGAGCGGAGATCGCAAAACCGCAAGTATGTAACTGTAACCTACGGCGTATTGCATCCGTCATTGCTGTCATCGATCACGGTTTCAATGACATTATTGATTGCGTTTCTTATGTTGCGAGCATGTAATGTCGTATTGTAGGAAATAAGATCACCAGAGTGCGCTTAGTGGACTGCCATCGGTTTCTGCGGTAAGTTTCATTCAGCGCATCTAACATAATTCCTGATGGAATCGTCCCTCAAGAGCGGGTGAGGTGCAGACCGTGCAGAGCAAATTGCTACTGGAGCCTAATACTGCGCGCTCACTGTCACGCCCTGCTCCGGTTCCCGATGATATTCGTGCTCAACTTGAGACCATCATCGCCAGCCCGGAATTTCCCGATGTCGGGCGCAAGAGCTACACCATCGCGGTCGAAGTCTTCAAGCGTAACGACGATTTTAAACAGGACGACCCAGTCGTTCGGATAGAGGCTGAGCCTCTGCGGCGTTTGCTGGAGCGCTATTACCTCGCAGCAGGGCAGCATGATCCCATCTCTTCGACGATCCACCTCGAAGACGGCCTCGCGACACAGAACATACCGGAAGTGCCGGGCGCTCGGCGTCTTTTGAAGGTTAGGTTTTCTTGCCTGAGCGGGTTGCCCGGAGTGGGTTGATGGCTTTGCGTGTGTTGGGTTCCAACTGAGGGCGATCTGTGCGCAGCATTGATGGTGGAGTGGCGTCGGCTCCAAAGAGCTGGTGTCGTTGGTTTGTTGTCTGTGTCGTCGTTGTCCTGCTTCCAGGATGTGGCGGCCATCCGAAGGACGTTCTGACCCCTGTGGCTGACACATCCCCACAATCGACGAAAGTCGACATGCTGATCGCGACGACGCGCACCCGGTCGGCGGTTCCCGGTGAGATGTTCAACGGAGAACGCGCGCGGGCACCCGCCTTCGCCGACATGACGATATCCATCCCGCCGAGCAAATTTCGCAAGGACGGACAGGTCGCCTGGCCGAAGAGATTGCCGTCCAATCCCGCCACCGACTTCGCCACCGTCAAGGCCGACGATCTCGATATCGCCGCAGCCAGGAAATGGCTGAGCACGAGCGTCAGGAAAACGCCCGACGGCAGCGTCCTCGTGTTCATCCATGGTTTCAATAATCGGTTCGAGGATGCCGTCTACCGTTTCGCGCAAATCGTCCACGATTCCGGCGTCCATAGTGCACCGATACTCGTCACATGGCCTTCGCGCGGCAGTCTGCTCGCTTACGGCTACGACCGTGAGAGTACCAACTACACGCGCAACGCTTTGGAAACGCTCTTCCAATATCTGGCTAAAGACGCCGAGGTGAAGGAGGTCTCTATTCTCGCGCATTCGATGGGCAACTGGCTGGCGCTGGAATCCTTGCGCCAGATGGCCATCCGCAACGGCCGCCTGCCGCAGAAATTCAAGAACGTCATGCTCGCGGCACCCGACGTCGACGTCGATGTCTTCGGCCAGCAAATCGCCGACATGGGTAAGCAGCATCCGCAGTTCACACTGTTCGTATCGCGCGACGACAAAGCGCTGGCTTTTTCGCGCCGCGTCTGGGGCGACGTCTCCCGGCTTGGTGCGATCGACCCGGAGCAAGCTCCGTACAAGAAGGAGCTTGAAGACAACAAGATCATGGTTATCGATCTCACCAAGATCAAATCCGGCGACAGGATGAACCATGGCAAGTTCGCGGAATCGCCTGAGATCGTCCAACTCATCGGCCAGCGCATCTCCGAGGGGCAGACGTTGACGGATAGCAGGGTCGGACTGGGGGACCAGATCCTCGTTGCAACAACGGGGGCGGCGGCGGCCGCCGGAAATGTCGCCGGTCTGGTTCTGGCCGCGCCCGTCGCCGTTGTCGATCAGGACACGCGTGACAACTACGCAACCCATGTCGGAAGCCTCGCGGGCACAGGCGGCACCTCGCCGACCGCGCCCCAAAATTGCGATCAGACCCGACCGGCGCCGAGCTGCAAACGCTGACGTCGCGGACAGAGACTACTGTAATATACATGGCCATGAGCAGATTTTTACTGCATGTTTTATGGGGGATATAGACGGAGCGATTCCGTCTTAGGCAAATGAGGGACTGTATGCGGATTTTATTGTTGCGAACCGCCGTGTTGTGCGCCGGCCTTGGCATTGCGTCTTCAGCATATCCCGCCGACATCGCGCCGGGCATTCCGGAAGCCAAGGTGATTGAAAGCGAAAGCGGCTGGACCTATACGGTCGCCCCATATTTCTGGGCTGCCGGATTGTCGGGAGACATGGCGCAGTTTGGCTTGCCGGAAGTCCACATCGACTCCAGCTTCGACGACATACTGGAGAACCTCGACTTCGCCTTCATGGCTGCGGGTGAAGCGCGCTACGACCGTTTCAGCATCTTTGCCGACATCATGTACACCAAACTCGGAGCGGACGCGAGCACGCGAAACGGAATCCTTGCCGACAGCGTCGACGTGACCTCGAAGACCTTCGCCGGACTGCTCGGGGCCGGATATTCCGTGATAGAGAACCAGTCAGGGCATCTCGACGTCGTCGGCGGCGTCCGTGTTTGGTCGGTCGACACGACGATAGGATTCAATGGTGGCCTACTCGGCGGCCGCGAAGCGGACGACGGCGCGACCTGGGTCGACGCCCTCGCCGGTATCCGGGGCAATTACTTCTTCACGCCCGAAATCTATGTGACCGGATGGGGCCTGGTGGGCGCCGGCGGCGCCGATCTCGACTGGGACGTCTCGCTCGCCCTCGGCTACAAATTCAACGACACGATCTCGGCGGTCGCCGGCTACCGGGCGGTCGGTGTGAATTACGACAATGACGGGTTTGTCTTCGACGTCGTCGAGCAGGGACCGATCATCGGCGTGGCCTTTCACTTTTAGGCCGACCCGGGCCAAAACCATCTTGTTCTCATGCATGGCGCCGCGACGTACGCGGCAGTTCCCCGATAACGACATGCATGAAAACAAAGAGCTAAACGCGGCGCAACAATCAAGTTAATCGCGATGCGCTTTAGAGCCACTTCCTCCGGCGGAAGAAGCCGAACAGGCCGAGGCACAAGACGGCGATGACGCCGAGCACGACGAAATAGCCATACTGGGTTTTCAGTTCCGGCATATCGCTGAAATTCATGCCGTAAATGCCGGCGATCGCCGTCGGGACGGCGAGGATTGCCGCCCAGGCGGCAAGCTTGCGGGCAATCGCCGTCTGCTCCGTCTGGCCGATCATGACGCTGGCCTCGAAGGCAAAGGCGAGCACTTCGCGCAGCGCGTCGATATCTTCCTGAACCCGGCGCACGTGATCGGTCACGTCGCGAAACAGCGACTGCAGCGTCGGATCCATGCCGGGAAGATCGATATGCTCATAGCGCCGGCAGACGTCGACGAGCGGCACCACCGCATTGCGCAGCCGCAGCAGCTTGCGGCGTAACAGGTAAAGCCGCTCGATATCGGCCTTTGCGAGCTGTTCGCGCAGCACCAGATCTTCAAGCTTCTCGACCTCCTCATGCACGACCTCGATGACCGGCATGTAGTTGTCGACGATGAAATCGAGGATGGAATAGAGAATGTAATTCTCGCCGTGAGCCAGCGCCGCGGGCGTTGCCTCGCATCGCTGCCGCACCGCCAGATAAGAAGACGAATCCCCGTGGCGAACCGAGACGACGTAACCGCGGCCGACGAACAAATGCGTTTCGCCGAAGATGATTTCGTCATCCTTCATGTGAGCGGTCCGGGCGACGATAAACATTGCGTCCCCATAAATCTCCAGCTTCGGGCGCTGGTGGGGCTGTGCCGCGTCCTCGATCGCCAAGGCATGGAGATTGAACTCGGCCTGAACCTGATGCAGCAGCACTTCGTCCGGCTCGTGCAGACCGATCCAGACGACTGCATTCTCCCGACTGCGCCATTCGCCCGCCTCTTCTATGCGGATGTCGCGAATGCGCTGCCCGTGCTGATACACGGCGGCGGCCACGACGCCGCGCCGCTCATACGGCGGCGATGCAGTGCCGCTGCCGGCCTGCGGGGAAACACTGTCCAGATCCTTCAGCCGTTCCAATCCTGCCGTCCTCCCGCTCCCGCGCGGAACGTATCCGCACCCGACGCCCGGCAGGCGCCGCGTCGATCATAATGCTATTTTGTAAAACATGCATCCGCCTCTATGCGAGGCTGAGTGGGCCTGCTCCGCCCGGGGAGAGGCATCAACCGACTTCATTATGTCTGGCTCCTCTCAACTCTCTGACGCATCGATAAACATTTCCGGCGTGATGGGGATATGTTCTGCGCAAAAGCGACGTCAGGCTGTTAAGACGCATTTTACAAATTGAGCAAATCGTTAAATTTTTTTCTGTACAAAAGTCCCTAGCCAAGCGGCATGTGGCCGGACCGTTCGATCGAGGACTTTCAATGCGTCGTCCAAACATTAAATCGAGTTTGCTGTTTATTTTCAGCGGCATAGCTCTTCTCTTCGGTCTCGTCGCCTATCTTGCGGTCGACGGTCTTCGAAACACGAACGGTTCCACCGAAGAAATCGCGACCCATTGGCTGCCGAGCGTGCAGGCTTCGCAATCGATCAATCTCGCCATGACGAATTTGCGCCTCGCTTACCGCGATCACATTATCGCTCAGACAGAGGCGGAAAAGAAAACACGCGAAGAGGCCATTAAAGTCGCCGAGGATACGGTTGGCAAATCGGTGGATGCCTATCTCCCGCTGGCATCATCGGACCACGAACGCGAACTGATCAAGACGATCAAGGAGAGCGTCGGTGGCTACATCGGCAGCAGCTCGCAGCTGCTCGCCCTTTCCCGCGCCAACAAGACTGAAGAGGCCGGGCAATATCTGGGCGGCGAGATGCGCTCCTATTCGGACAAGCTCAAGGAAGCCACGACGACCCTGGTCGAATTGGACGTCAGCGGCAGCAACAAGGCTGCGGCGCTCAGCAAAGAAACCTTCGATTCCATCGAATTCTATCTGCTCGTCGCAATCAGCGTTGCCGGGTTGGTCGTTATCGGCGCCGTCGCCTTCGTGCTGACGGGCATCGCCAATCCGATTACCGGCATCACCGCTGCAATGCGGCGGCTGGCCGACGGCGACACCGATGCGGAGATTCCGTTTGCCGACCGCGCTGACGAAATCGGATCGATGGCGGGAGCCGTCGAGATCTTCCGCCAAGCCGCGATCACGAATAAGCGGATGGCACTGGACGCCGAGGAAAGCCGCAACAGGGCGGAGGCCGATCGCATAGCAGCCCAGAAGCAGGCGGAGGCCGATGCCTCGGAGCGGCTGCGCATCGCCACCTCGGGTCTCGCCGCCGGTCTGAAGCGGCTGGCCGCAGGCGACCTTGCCTTTCAGCTCAACGAGGCCTTCGCGCCGGACTTCGAGGCGCTGCGCCACGACTTCAACCAGTCCGTCAACCAGCTTGGCGCGACGCTCCGAGCAATTTCCGACAGCATCGGCACGATCGACGAAGGCACACGGGAAATCTCCTCCGGCGCGAGCGATCTGTCGAAGCGCACAGAGCAGCAGGCGGCGTCACTCGAAGAGACGGCAGCCGCACTGGAAGAGATCACCGCAAACGTGGCGAACTCCAGCAAACGGACCGAGGAGACGCGGACGGTGGCCACCGAGGCAAATCGCAGCGCCGGCATCTCCGCGGAAGTCGTTTCCCATGCCGAAGAGGCGATGGGGCGCATTGAGACCTCGTCGCAGCAGATTTCCAACATCATCAGCGTCATCGACGAAATCGCCTTCCAGACCAATCTTCTCGCCCTCAATGCCGGTGTGGAAGCCGCCCGTGCCGGTGAGGCCGGCAAGGGCTTCGCGGTCGTCGCCCAGGAAGTACGTGAACTCGCCCAGCGCTCGGCAAGTGCTGCCAAGGAAATCAAGGGCCTGATCCAGAACTCTTCGAAGGAAGTTGAAAGCGGCGTCAAGCTCGTCCGCGATACCGGCCAGGCCCTGAAGACCATCGGCGGCTTCATCACCCAGATCAATCACCATATGGATTCGATCGCAACCTCTGCGAAAGAACAGTCCATCGGACTCAGCGAAGTCAATGTCGCGGTCAACCGGATGGACCAGACCACGCAGCAGAACGCGACCATGGTGCAACAGTCGACGGCGGCATCCGATTCACTCGCCCAGCAAGCGCAGACGCTTCGTGAACTCATCGCCCAGTTCAGGCTCGACGACGCCGCTTCCGGCCAGTCCGCGGCCCTGCGTTCGACAGCGAGAACGATGGCGCAACCCACGGCCCGTGCGCCGGTGCATGCGGTTGCCGCACGGCGCTGACACGGACGGCAGCAGGCACTCGACAGGAAAAGGCGCCCGGCATTGCCGGGCGCCTTTCGTTTGTCAGGAGGCGAAGGCCGGATTGCGCCGGGAACCCATTCTCAACACGAAATAGATCGCCCCGCCGATTCCGACGCCGAAGAACCAGCCATAGGTGCCCCACCAATCCGGCAGGATCGAGGTGAAGGTCGGCAGGATCGACGAGAAGAGCGCGCCCACAGCGAGTGCGATGAAAGCGTTGCCGTGCCATCCGCTCTGGAAGCGGAACTCGCCATTCCCATGGTAGAGCGCCTCGACATTCAGCTGGCTCTTCCGGATGAGGTAGTAGTCCACCATCATGATGCCGAAGATCGGCCCCATCGTCGAGCCGATGAAGTTGACGAAATGCGCCGCCCCCGTTTCCCAGGGAGCAAACGGATAAAGCACCAGCGCAATCAATGCGGCGATGTATCCGCCGCGTTTGAAGTTGATCTGTCGCGGGAAGACATTGGCGAAGTCGAAGGCCGGCGAAACGAAATTCGCCACGACGTTGATGCCGAGCGTTGCGATGGCGAATGTCAGCGCCGCAAGCAGCGCCAGGAACCAGCTGTCGAATTTCGCCGATATCATTTCCGGATGCAGCAGGACCTCGCCATAGACGGTGAAGGCGGCGGTGGTCGTCACACCCGCGACAAGGCAGAACGCCAGGAGGTTGATGGGCAGACCCCAGAGGTTCCCCTTGCGCAGCGCCTTTTCGCTCGTGGCGTAACGCGAGAAATCGCAGAAGTTCAGGTAAAGCGCTGCGAAATAGGTGATCCAGGTGGCGGCCACCGCGGCAAGTGCTGCGATCGAGCCGGGCTCGCCCGGCACGCCGGCATCCTTGGTCTTCTCGATCAGCACGTCGCGCGGGATTTCCGAGCCGAAGGAGAAGGTACCCGACTTGACGACCAGATAGACGGCCAGGATCAGCATCATGATCCAGACGGCCGGACCGGCCCAATCCTGGAACTTGCGAACCGTTTCCATGCCCCGCTGGATGATCAGCAGCTGCAGCGCCCAGACGATGACGTAGCAGATGAGTTCGAGGGTGGAGTGGCCGAGCATATGGCTGTTCTGATGGAAGGCGAGCAGGCTCTCGTTTCGGATCAGAAGAGCGACGATGGCGCCGGATGCGGCGGCGGTCTGCGCGCCATACCAGAAGCAGGCGACCACCGCCCGGACAAGGGCCGGAACGTTGGCGCCGAACGTGCCGAAGGAGGCGCGCGCCAGAACCGGAAAGGGTACGCCGGTGCGCACGCCGGCATTGCCGACCAGGCTCATCAGCACAAAGATGACGAGCGAGCCGATGCCGATGGCGATGACGAAATTGACGAAGCTGCCGCACAGCAGGAACAGGCTTGCCGCCAGATAGTAGCCCCACAGACTGTGAACATCAGATGTCCAGACGTTAAAGATACTGAACGCACCCCATTTGCGCTCCTCGGCGGGTGCAAGATCCTCGTTGTATAACGAGGGAGACGGATTTCGAATGCTCATGAATGCCCTCCCATATCCCCTGAGGCCGACTCGGCCACGAATGAAAGTGTGCTCCCCATTTAGGCATCTGACAATTTAATAGTCACATTGTACACAATGTCGGCGGCCGCGCTGTACAGATCCTCCTGAGCCCGCCGGGCTGTTCACTGCGCGCCGATGACACGTCCGGCCAGGCGAAACGGGCTTGCGACTGCAGCGCCGGCCGCATCGAAGACATAGGCGCCGACATCGCCGGCGGATGCACGCCTGCCGCTTTCGAAGGAGGCAAGCTGCGCACCGAACTTGGCGAGCGACGCATAGCGGTCGTGTCCCAGCCCGTCCGACGCCTGGATCGACGTGATGTCGATGACCCGAAGCCTTTCCCTTAAGGCTGCCTCCTCGATGACGGGATCGTCGATGTCGAGCCGTCCGACGCGCGGCCGCTCTCCGGCGATAAAGCTCGACGCGACGAGCGCCCGGTCGTCCTTGGAAACGAGCAGGGATATGGGGATCGGCATTCTCCCGATATCCGCCAGTTGGGAGCGGAAGACATCGACGTCGATATCGGGGGCAGCCAGCACCACCGCCAGTTTGCCGATGACATCGTCGCGATGCTGCAGCTTGAGCTGCCGCACCGTTTCCATGACCAGGAACCCGCCCATGCTATGGCCGAAGAGGATGATGCGTTTCACCTTGCCGGAAGCAGAGAGCGAGGTGACGAGGGTTTCGAGTTCGCTGCGCGAGGACAGCGCTGCGTCGCGGTCGGCGACATAGCCGGCAACGGCGGCGGCCGACGGCCAGGAAAACAGGATGGGCGCACCCTGAATTTTTGCGTCCGCGGCAATCTGCGCGGTGCGAAACAGCGCTTCCTGATAACTGTAATTGTAGCCGTGCACGAAGATGCCGATGGTGCCGTCGGATTGCATAGAACGGATTGCCTCCTGCACGAAGGCATCCTTTGGCAGCTGCTTACGGGTGGTGACGGCAAACTGCCGGTCGGGATCGGGCTTTGACGTCGGATAGGTGATCACCGTTCCCTTCCTGCCGGGAGGGACTGAAAATTCGTATTGTTCATAGGTAAGGGTCTCGGACCACGCGCTCCCGAACCCGCCCCGCACGGCATCCGGGTTCCGGTTGGTCGCAGCCAGGACGCTCACCCGGTCCGAATTGACTTCGGAACGAAGCGCCTCATTCAGGTGAACCGGCTTCAGAACCTCGGGCGACGGCCTTGTGGAGCAACCCGATAGCATGACCAGCGCGACTGCCGCTAACATTCCCGGGCCCGCTTTCGGCAGCAATTTCAAACGCCGTTTCACTATCGACCCTCTCCTTCCAAGCCGTGGTACCGCACCCTGCTCCGGTGTGGGACGGCTTTGCCTTTGCCATCCCACACATTGCGTCCCGGTCCGTGTTGCAAGCCGTGGCTGCATGAACTGTTCATGCCTCCGCCGCGGCATCGGCCGGGACAGTTTCATCCCTCGGGATCCTGAACCATGCGACATAGAGCGCCGGCAAGAACAGCAGGGTGAGCGCGGTTCCCACAACGATGCCGCCCATCATGGCGTAGGCCATCGGCCCCCAGAAGATCTCGCGCGAGATCGGGATCAGCGCCAGCGTGGCGGCCGCCGCAGTCAGCATGATCGGCCGCATGCGGTGCTCGGTCGCCTCGATGACCGCCTGCCACGCCGCGACACCTTCGGCGCGCAGATGCTCGATCTGCACGACGAGGATGACCGAGTTGCGGATCAGGATGCCGATTAGCGCCAGTATGCCAAGGATTGCGACGAAGCCCATAGGGGAATTGCTGAGCAAGAGCGCCGCGACCACGCCGATCAGCGCCGTCGGCGCCACTGCGAAGACCAGGAAGAGTCGGCTGAAGCTCTGCAGCTGGATCATCAGGATCGTCGCCATGATGAACAGCATCAGCGGAGCCACCGCCGCGATCGGCCCCTGGGCCTCGGCGCTCGATTCGACCGCGCCCCCCACTTCCACCTTGTATCCCACCGGCAGGTTCTTCTGGAACTCCTCAACCTTCGGCTTAAGCTGGTCGACGATCGTGGCCGGCTGCGTCGCACCGATGACGGCCGCCTTCAGCGTGATGGTCGGCTGCCGGTCGCGACGCCAGATCGTCGGCTGCTCGAGCTCGTAGCGGAAGTTCGCCACCGCCGAGAGCGGCACGACCTTGCCGTTGGAGGTCGACAGCTGCAGATTCTCGAGCGTCTGGATGGAGTCGCGCTCGGAAGCCCTGGCGCGCCCTATGACATTCACCAGATAGATGTCATCGCGGATCTGTGTAGCGGTGGAGCCTTCGACGATACCGTTGAGGGCAGTCGCAATGTCCTCGGAGGAGACGCCGAGTTGGCGCGCCTTGTCCTGCAGCACATCGACCTTGACCACACGCGAGGGCTCGTTCCAGTCCAGCACCATGTTCGACAGCAGCGGATGCTGCCCGACGACGCCGGCAAACTGCTGGGAGACATCCCGGACCTTCTGGATATCGGGGCCGCTGATGCGGTACTGGACCGGTTTACCCACCGGCGGGCCGATATCGAGAAGCTTCACGAAAGCGTCGGTGCCTGGGAAGGTTTTCGTCAGATAATCCTGCAGTTCCGCCCGCACCTTGTCGCGCACGTCGAGGCCTTTGGTGACGATCACTGTCTGCCCGAACGACACGTCGGGCGTCTGCACGTCGAAGGAGAGGATAAAGCGCGGGGCGCCCTGGCCGACATAGGTCGTCCAATGATCGACATCCTTGTTATCGGCCAGCATTTCCTTTTCGAACCTGGCCATCTGCCTGTTGGTCTCGGCAATCGAACTGTTGTGCGGCAGGTTCCAGTCAATGATCAGTTCGGGCCTGTCGGAATTGGGGAAGAACTGCTGCTGCACCAGCCCCATGCCGCCGATTGAGAGGCCGAAGACGCCGACCGTCAGGATGATGGTGATCCAACGCCAGCGCATCGCCAACCCGAGGAGCCAGGAGAAAACGGCGGCAAAGCGGCCCTTCTTTTCGTGATGCGACTTCATGGTCTTCGGCAGGATGGTGACGCCAAGAAGCGGCGTGAACAGCACCGCCACGACCCAGGAAACGACCAGCGAAACCGCGATGACCACGAAAAGCGTGAAAGTGAATTCGCCGGCGGCGCTGTTGTTGAGACCGACGGGAATGAAGCCCGCGACGGTGACGAGCGTTCCCGTCAGCATCGGAAAGGCGGTCGACGTATAGACGTAGGTTGCTGCTTTCCTCAAATCGTCGCCCGCCTCCAGCCGGGCCACCATCATCTCGACGGCGATCATGGCGTCGTCGACGAGGAGCCCGAGCGCGATGATCAGCGCGCCGAGCGAGATGCGCTGCAGCGAGATGCCGGAATATTCCATCACCACGAAGGTGATCGCCAGCACGAGCGGTATGGAGATCGCCACCACCATGCCGGCGCGAAGGCCGAGACTGATGAAGCTGATGACGAGCACGATGACGATCGCTTCGAAGAGCGCGCGGGTAAAGCCCGAAACCGCTTCATCGACGACCTGCGGCTGGTCGGAAACACGGTGGACATCCACGCCGATCGGAAGATCGGCGACGACGCGTTTCATCTGCGCATCGAGCCCTTCGCCGAATTCCAGCAGGTTTGCGCCCTGCTTCATGCCGATGGCAAGCCCGATCGCCGGTTGGCCGTTGAAACGGAACAGCGCCGACGGCGGATCGACGTAGCCGCGCTTGATCGTGGCGACATCGGTCAGCGGGAAGAAACGGTCGTTGATGCGAAGGTTGATCGACCGCAGGCTTTCCTCGGAGGTGAACTGTCCGCTCACCCGCAAGGCGATGCGCTCAGGCCCGGCATCGACGAAGCCGGATTGCGTCACGGCATTCTGCGCCTGCAGGGTCTGGATGACCGACTGCTGGTCGATGCCGAGGGCCGCGATCTGGCGGGTGGAGAATTCGAGATAGATCGCCTCGTCCTGCGCGCCGACCACATCGACCTTGCCGACATTCGGCACGGTCAGAACCTCGGAACGGGCATTTTCCACGAGATCACGAAGCTGGCGCTGGGTCAGCCCGTCGCTGGTGAAGGCATAGATGTTTCCGAATACGTCGCCGAAGCGGTCGTTGAAGGAAGGACCGACGACACCGGTCGGAAAATCGCCCTTGATATCGGCGATCATGTTGCGGATGCGCAGCCAGGTCGGCGCGACGTCCCTGGCCTTGGTCGTCGGCAGCAGCTCGACGAAGACGGTCGTCTGGCCGGCAACGGTCTCGCTCTTGGTGTAATCGAGCGATTCCAGTTCCTGGAGCTTCTTTTCGATCCGATCGGTCACCTGGCGCGTCACCTCATCGGCGGAGGCGCCCGGCCACTGCGCGGTGATCACCATGGTCTTGATGGTGAAGTTCGGGTCTTCCTCGCGGCCGAGGTTCAGATAGGAGAAAGCGCCTGCGAGAATGAAGACGATCATGAAGTACCAGACAAGCGAACGGTGTTCGAGCGCCCAGTCGGAGAGGTTGAAGGACTTCACTGGCTGATCTCCTGGTCGATCCTGATGGCCTGGCCATCCTCAAGTTTATGCACGCCGGCCACGACCACCCGTTCTCCGGCTGCGAGCCCTTCGGTGACGCGGACGGTGCCGGCGTCGGAGATGTCGCCGTCGATCTTCACGCGGCGAAGCGCGACCTTCTTGCCGGGCACGTCGACGATCCAGACGCTCGGGCCGTCGGTAGCGGCAAGGATTGCGGAAGACGGCAGCACGATCTCTGGATCGGCGGCGACGGTGGCCGAAGCCGATATCACGGCGCCCAGCCTGAAGGCTTCGGGCGGATCGCTCAGCGCAATCTTGGTCCGGCTCGTGCGTGTGGCCGTCTCCGCCTCCGGCGCGATCTCCCGCACCACTCCCGACGTGAGAATTGAGGGATCGAGCTGCAGCGTCACCTCGAAAGGCGCGCCGATCTTCAACCTCTGGGCGGCGCCCTGCGGCACGTCGACCACGGCGTCGCGCTTGTCCGGCCGCGCGATGGTGACGACGGTCTGACCGGCAGAGACGACCTGCCCGACCTCGGCCGAGGTCGCCGTCACCACCCCGTCGAACTCCGCCTGAAGCTGGGCATAGCCGAGTTGCTCCTTGGCCTTGTCGAGATTGGCCTGCGCCTTGGCGACGGCAGCGGCGGCGGTCCGTCTCGCCTGCTCGGCCTCTTCGAGCGCGGCCTCGGTGCCGGAGCGCGACTCGAGCAATGCGCGCTGGCGCTGCTCGGTGGTCACCGCGTTTCTGAGCTGAGCGTCGCTGTTTTCCACGTCAGACTGGGCGCTGCGCACCGCAAGCTCCAGCCCCAGCGGATCGATGGCGGCAACCACGTCGCCCTTCTTGACGACATCCCCGACATTGACATTGCGGGCGATCATTCGCCCGAGAATCCGGAAACCGAGTTCGGTTTCAATCGTCGGCTCGATCGTGCCGGTCAGGCTGAGCCTCGAAGCGGACGTCTGCTTGACGGTCACGGACAGCACCGGACGAGGCGCCTCCTCCCCGCCCTCTTCTTCCTTCGGCGCGCAGGAGGAAACCAGCGCCGTGCCCACCATCAGTGCGACTATCTTGAGACGAATACTCACTTGGAAGCTTCCTTGAGATAAGACACGATTTCACCGGGCCTGAGAAACTTGGTTCCGTCGGTCACCACGGCCTCTCCTGTCGAGACGCCCGATTTCACGATGAAGCTGCCGGTCTCGTAACCGGCAACCTCGACCGCCCTGACCGAAACTGCCGACGATGCGGGATCGACGATCCAGACGGCCGGTTTGCCGTCCTTGGAGGTCATGGCCGACCAGGGCAATTGGATGACATCCTGCGGGACGTAAGTGAATCGCCCGACGACGGGAGCGCCGAGCGGAATGGGAGCATCGCTTGTTATCGCGACCTTGACCCTGATCGTGCCGGTGGAAGAATCGATCGTCGGAGAAATTTCGCGGACCTTCGCCGTGATCTTCTGCGAAGGTTCCGACAGAAGGGTCACGGTTCCATCGCCGTCCACCGGACGCAGGAACGCGCTTTCGACCACTTCGAACACGGCGTCACGGTCGCCGTCATGAGCAAGGGTGAAGACGAGCTGGGCTGCCTGCGCCACCTGCCCTACTTCGGCATTGCGGGCGGTGATCACACCGTCGGCATCCGCCTTCAACTCCGTGTAGGACAGAGTGTCCTGAGCGGTTTCCAACAGTGCCTGCGCCGACTTCGCCGATGCCTGCGCGGTCAGAAGCGCCTCCTGCGCCTGATCGAGCGCGGCCCGCGTCGTCACCTGCGTTCGAAACAGGCTCTGCTGGCGATCGAATGCAAGCTGCGCCTGGGTCTGCTGCGCCTCAGCGGACTGAAGATTGGCGGCGGCCACATCCAGGTCGGCCTTCTGCTCTTCCGGATCGATGCGCGCCAGCAGCTGGCCCGCCTTCACGCTCTGCCCGACCTCCACCAGCCGCTCGACGATCTTGCCGCTGACGCGGAAGGACAGATCGGTCTGGATACGGGCCCGGACTTCTCCAGTCAGCGCGCCGCCCTCGGCCAACGGCTCAGACTTGGCCACGACGACGCCGACCTGCCGCGGGATCGGCTCTGTCGGCCCGCCCGAATCGCTGCATGATCCGAGACCGATGGCGCATACGATCGCAGTGGCGATCAGAATGGTTCTCATAGTTGACCTCTTGCTCTCAACGGCAGCTGCTATATAATTGACTGACGCATTAGTCAATGAAACTTTGCGTCGCAGGGACGAGGGCGCGCGCAACAGCAGGGAGGCGGGAAATGCCAGCTCAGAAGAAGCTCACACGCGCGGAACAGAAGGCGCTACGGCCCATCCAGATACTGGATGCCGCCTTCGAAGAATTCGTCAAATGCGGTTTTGCCGGCACGCGTGTCGAAGACATCGCCGACAGGGTCGGCGTCACCAAGGGCACGGTCTATGTCTACTTCGAAACCAAGGAAAAACTATTCGAAGCCATGATCAACCACTTCTCCGTGCCGTTTCAGGAGCTGGTGGTGATCGCCGATCGGCTCAGCGGCAGCGCTGCCGAGAGACTGACGTCCATTCTCGGCCTCTTCTACGAGCAAATTCCCGAGGACCGCGCGACGCGCGAATTGACGCGGCTGGTTATTTCGGAGGGACAGCGTTTCCCCGACCTGATCGATCGCCACCACGATCAGTTCATAGCGCCGATCATCGCCAAGATCGACGCCCTCATCCTGGAGGGCGTGGCGGCGGGCGAGTTTCGCCCAGTTCCGGTGGAATTCTCCGAGATCGTGGTCGCGCCCATCCTGACGACGACGGTGCTGCGGCTGATATTCGACGATCGCCGCGTGCCCACTCCCAACAAGGAGGCCTTCCTGCGAACCTATTTCGACCTGCTGTTCAACGGTCTGCTCGCCAAGCCCCAGTAATCGCCAAGGGCTCCGAGCACAGCGGTCACTGCTCGTTTGCAGCATCGCTGCGGCCGGTTTTCGCCGAAAGCGCAAAAATAGGCCAAGGCGCACGTAGCTTTTCTGAAGTCTTTATGTGAAAACATCGCGTTAGCTTGTGTCTTCGAAGGTACAACCTCAATTCGCGACGGAATAAGGTGGAACGCAAAGTCAATCTCAAGGATGTCGCGCGCGACGCGGACGTTTCGCTGAGCACGGCCTCGCACGCGCTGAACGGAACCGCGCCGCTGACGGTCGAAGTGCGCGAAAGGGTTCTGGATTCGGCCAAACGCCTAGGGTATCTCGACCGCCGCCGGAAGAAGGCGACGATCGCGGCACTGCGCGTCCTGCTTCTTGCCATTCCCGGCGATGCCGCGCCGGAGAGCGACCTCAACCTGGTGAGCTGGACGATCCTCAACGGCCTCAGGAAGGAGTGCGAGCGTCGCGGCATCCGGATCGTGCCTTTCGTCAGCACCGGCCGGCGCATCGACGGCGCTCAGGTCAGGCAGATCGCGCTCTCCGAGCGCGCCGACGGCATCGTGGTGCTGAACGACGATCAGCCGGAACTCATCCGCAGCCTCTCCTCCCCTGACATGCCTGTTGTCATCGTCAACGGCGAGGATCCGGCCATGCTGGTCGATACGGTGACACCGGAAAACCGCTTCGGCGCCAGGCTCGGCATCGAGCACCTGCTGGCGCTCGGACATCGCCGCATCCTGCACCTGACCTGGAAGGGCCGCACGACGATCCAGCGCCGATATGACGGTTTTTCCGATGCCTATTTCGCCGCGCAGCTTCCGGTGCCCGAAGACATGATCGTCGAGGCCGAAGGATATGAGCCTCGTCACGGCGAGGCTGCCATCAACGCGCTGCTTGACCGCGATCCCACGATGAAAGGCGCCACCGCCGTCTTCTGCGCCGCCGACAATCTGGCGCTCGGCTGCCTGAAGGCATTGGCCGATCGCGACATAGGCGTGCCTGAAGCGATCTCCGTGCTGGGCTTCGACGATATCGTCCCCGGCGAATTCAGCCGTCCGCCGCTTTCAACGGTCAGCGTCCCCACCGACAAGCTCGGCGCCGCCGCCTTGGCGCTCATCGAACAGAGGCTGATCGCCAACGATCCGCAGCGGCCGGCCCATCGCCTGGAACTCGGTTGCCACCTCGTCCTGCGCGGCAGCATCGCACCGCCGCGCTAAAAACTTGTCGGAAAGTCTGAGAACCTCGAAGGCTCGATGCCTGCACTAACGCAGGCGCTCCGCCCGCAGGCGTGTATCCCGCGGACTTTCGCCGAAGGTGCTGCGGTAGATGATGGAGAACCTGCCCGCATGTGCGAACCCCCATATCATGCAGATTTCGCGGACGGATCGCTGGTTGGTTGGATCCCGCAATTGCTCACGGGCGGCTTGCAGCCGGATCGTGCGCAGATAACCCGCCGGCGAAGTTCCCCTGAAGGCTTTGAAGCCTGTCTGCAACGCGCGAAGTGAAACGCCGACATCGTCGGCGACCATCGTCATGGTGAGAGGCTCTGCGATATTGGCATGCATATAGTCGATGGCACGCCGGACATGCCAGGGCGCGACCAACGACACTTTCTTTTTTTCCAGATGGCCGGACAGACGGTGGTGGCCAAATCGGATTACAAGATGAGCGAGCGTTTCGCTCATCGTTGCCATGGCGAGAGGAGAAGACAGAAGCGGACCGCCGTTGCGCATGCCCTGCACGACCGTCTGGACCAGATTGCCGATAAGCTGGCCCGACTGTGTCGCAAGATCCAGGATGGGCTCAAGGTCGAGCGATTCGGAAAGCGGCGTCTCCACCAGCGAAACGAGCATCCGCCTGACGACCTGCCAATCCAGGAAGAGAACGTCCGAGCTGTGCGGACCTTGGATGAAGCGATCACCCACCTCATGGTTGTTGGCCATGAGAAGATGATCCGCCCCGCTTTCAACCATCCTTTTTCCGATCGACAATCGAAAAGATCCCGTCTGCGGCAGATAAAACGCGAGGTGTTGCGGCGTTTCGTCGAGCGTTCGGAGTTTCCAGGAACTCTGGTACACCGAATGAATCACCGTGAATGGCTCGGTCCTCCTCAGGTCCGCCGCCCAGGCGAAAGTCCGGTCGTCACTCAGCGGTTGCGCGCCGAAAACCCCGTATCCTGACGAAAACGCTTGAACCATCGATTCGAAGTTGGTGCCTTCATGAGTGGGCACGAACCCATAACCCTCAGGTTCAAGAACGCGGGCTGTATTCTCGGGTCTCAATGAAATCATGCAACTCGATTCTTTTCTCTAGCCACACGAGACGCCATCTCGGACTGGCCTGACCAATCTTGATGCGGTAAGCAGGATCACCAACACCATGGATGAATTTCCTTGCCTCTGATGGAAATAAAGCGTCCCCTCCTTAGCTTCACACTCACAGTGTAAATCAAAACGATCCGAAAATGAAGTACGTTCCTCTAAACCATGTCGCGGCACATTTTCTGCGAGACGTACAACCGGCGCGGGTTGCCTCCCGCAACGAACGGGATCTCTTGCGGTTGATCTGGAAGTCTCCCGGGATCGAGCGCTCCGACCTGACCGAGCCGCTCGATCTCACCCAGCAATCCTTGCACAGGATCGTCGCCCGGCTTCATGAGCGCGGAATGATCGTCTTTTCGCATTCGGAGGGCCGGCGGCCGGGTCCGCCCAGTCCGGAGCTGACCCTTCGAAAGGATTGGTGCCTGACGCTTGGCATCTCGGTGAACGTCGGCTCGATCGGCCTTTGCCTCATGGGTTTCGGCGAACCTCTGGAAAACATGGAAATCCCGCAAGCCGGCGCCTCGCTGTCGGTGGAACTGGAACGCATCGAAGCGGCGGTCGAAAACATTCTTGCCCGCCGCGGCGCCACACGGCGCGATGTCCTCGGCGTCGGTCTCGCGGTAGCCGGCCACCGCATGCTGGAGACGGCCTTCAACTGTCCTCTGCCGCTTGCTCATTGGTCATTGATAGATCTGGCGCCTTTGCTTGGGAAACGGCTTGGCCTGCCGGTCTGGGCAGACAATGTCGCCAGGACCGCCGCTTTGGCGGAAGCAATTTTCGGCGTTGGCCGCGATGTCGCGGATTTTGCCTATATCGCCCATCTTCATGGTTATGGCGGCGGCCTGGTTTCCGGGGGCATGCCGTTTCGCGGCAGTTTCGGCAACGCCGGCGAATTCTCCGTTCTCTTTGCGCGTCAGGATTACGACGACCGTCCCGCACTCGGCCAATTGCTCGAATTTCTTCGCAGCAAGGGGTGCTCGGACCTGACCCTCAAGGATCTGAAGGACGAAACGCTGGTAGATTGGGACGGCGTTCGCGAATGGGTCGACCGCGTCATGCCGGCCCACAATCGCGCCATCAATGCGATCTGCGCAATATTCGATCCGGCCCTCATCGTCCTTGGCGGCGAGCTTCCGCCTTCGCTGGCGAGAATGCTTATCGAACGGACCGAATTCAACAATCTGCCTCGGCATGGCGTATTGCGCGACGTTCCCAGCCTTGCCGTGGCACAGATCATCGACGCCCCCGGCGCAATCGGGGCAGCCCTGATCCCACTCTTCGAAACCGTTTTGTGATTTCTTTCCCCGCGGCCGCGCCCTTGATGACGCGGATTCCCGGGCATTGCCTAAAAACGAATTCGGAGCGGCCTAGGCAAGCCTGAGCCGCTCCTGTCTGACGCAGCAGGGTCGAGACGCCCCTGCCCGTGTCATGGTGCCGATATCAGAACTCGGCCCATTCTTCCTGTTTCAGAGCCACATTGCCGCGCGAGACAGGGCGGTTGGCACTGAGGTCGCGCGCCGGCGATGCCATGGCCGATGCGGTCTTGTGCAGGGCTGCGGCCTGGGAGATGCTGCTGTCGCCGAGCTGGAACCGGCCGATCAGATCGCGAAGGCGACCGGCCTCGGTGGCAAGGGTTGCACTCGCCGCGTTGCTTTCCTCGACCATCGCCGCATTCTGCTGCGTGACCTGATCCATCTGATTGACGGCGGTATTGACCTCTGAAAGCCCGAGGGACTGTTCCTTCGCCGATGTGGCGATCGCATCCATGTGCTGGTTGACCGTGACGATATAGTCTTCGATCGTCTTCAGCGCCTGGCCGGTTTCGCTGACAAGCTTGACGCCGCTCTCCACTTCGACCGAGGAGTTACGGATCAGGTCCTTGATTTCCTTTGCCGCCTGCGCCGATCTCTGGGCAAGTTCGCGTACCTCCTGCGCGACGACCGCAAAACCCTTGCCGGCATCGCCGGCACGCGCCGCTTCCACGCCGGCGTTCAGCGCCAGCAGGTTGGTCTGGAAGGCGATCTCGTCGATCACGCCGATGATGTTGGAAACCTGGTTCGAGGACTGCTCGATCTTCTGCATGGCATGGACCGCGTCCGCAACCACCTTGCCTGATTGAACGGCGCTGGTATTGGCCTGCACCGCCACCGTGCGGGCTTCGTCGGCGCGCTTCGAGGAGTTCGAAACATTCGCGGTGATCTGGTCGAGGGCGGCGGCGGTCTCCTCCAACGAGGCGGCCTGCTGCTCGGTGCGCTTGGCAAGATCCTGGGCGCTGATGCTGATCTCCCGTGTGCCGCTGTCGATCTGGCCGGTCGACTGCGCGACCGCCCTGAGCGTCTGCTGAAGCTGGTTGACGGCCGCGTTGAAGTCGGCCCTCAGGCTTTCGAAATCCGGCGCGAAGGACTGGGTCAACTGATAGCCGAGGTCTCCGCCGGCCAGATGCTTCAGACCGTCGGCAAGACCGGAGGTCGCCTGCGCCATCTGCTCGGCGCGCAGCCTGTCGGCCTCCGCCTTCTGCCGGCGCTCGTCTTCGGTCATATTGCGGTTGGCGGCCGCCTCTTCTTCCAGCCGCCTGTTGGCCAGGCCGTTGGCCCGGAAGACTTGGACGGCAGCAGACATTTCGCCGATTTCGTCGCCGCGGTCGGCACCAGGAATATCGAGGGCGAGGTTGCCGCCGGCAATGGCGCCCATCGTTTCGGTCAAGCTACGGATCGGTCGCACGATCTGCCCGATGCTGATTGCTGTCCCGAGGCCCAACGATATGAGCGCGCCGATCGCCAGCACGATGTAGCTGGTGGCGATCGTTTCATTGGTCACGGCGCTCGCAGCATCATTTTTCCGCTGCAACTCCGCCTTTGCCCAATCGTAGAGTTCGGTCGCGTCGCCATCGAACTTCAGTCTTGCAGTCTTGAAATCCTCGCCTGCCAGCTGCAGAGCCGTGACATTGTCACTGGCCATGGACGCTTTCACGATGGCCGGCGTCGTCGCCCTCAGGGCTTGCAGATCCGATTTAAGGTCGTCGAATCGCGCCTTTTCACTGGGGTAATGGCTTGTTGCGTCAGCGATGAATCCAGCGGTTTCATCGAATACCTGCGCCAGTTCACTTTCCGATTTCTTCATGCTGTCCACATCCGGCTCGGCAATGAGGCGAAAGAGAACGCGCCCGATCGAGTCCGAATTGCCGGTAATTTCAGCAAGCCTGTTGGTCCCGCTTGCATCGATGTCGAGAAGCGCGCTGTAGGCGTCGTCGATCGACCGCAGCTGTGTCGAGACATAGAGGCTGATGCCGATCCCGATGATGACGATCAAAGTCGTCAATCCCAGCAGCTTTGAACCTATTTTGAGAGACTTCAGGGAGATCATGATACTGTTCCAGTGGTGGGCGTCAGATATTTGAATGAAATCCAGAATCGCACCCGCTCCGCATTCCGGCCTTGCATAACTGGCAACGGGAAGCATGCATTCATTTTACAGACAATATATCTTCGCGTTTATAGAATATTAGAACGATATTTATTATAATTTTCGATGCAAAACACCCGCCGCCCCAGCAGCTCCACGCACCGATGTTTATCATTCCAGGAAAATGACAGAGATATTTCGGCCGATCATGGCCGTATTTATTGTTGTGCCTGTCTGACACCAGAAATTGCACGCGGAAATTAAGATGGTGTAAACGATACTTGAGCGTTGCCGTCTGCGCTCGATAATATGCGCATTTCGGATAGGTCCGTATAATTCGTACAGCCTGAACGAGAAATTTCGCCCAGAAAATGGGCATTACCCCTGGAAGCCACGCGCAAAGATCAAGGCAGGAAGCCGCCGCATCCAGTCGGATGCGGCGGGCTTTGGCCGGCGCGAGTAGAGTGGAATGCGGTCTTCAATGCTTGGGAGGATATTGCTCCACGTCTCCATGCGCCAGGTCGTTTCACTTCATCCCTGTTCCCGCGATACCGGTGGTGATGTATTTCTGCAGGAACAGAAAGACGACGGTGACGGGCAGCAGGCTGAGGAAGGTCATCGCCAGGATATAGTGCCACTGCACGGAGAACTCTCCCTGGAAGGCATTCAAGCCGACCTGCAGCGTAAAGTTCTCGCGGCTATTGAGGACGATGAGCGGCCAGAGGAAGTCGTTCCAGCGCCAGAGCACGGAGAAGATCGCCAGCACTGCGAGAGCAGGTGCCGTCAGCGGCAGGATGATGCGCCAGAAGATGCAGAATTCGCTCGCCGCATCGACGCGCGCCGCCTCGATCAGCTCGTCGGGGATGGTCAGCATATATTGCCGCAGCAGAAAGACAGCCGTCGGAGAGGCGACCGTCGGCAGGATGACGCCCCAGAGGTTGTCGGCGAGCCCGACCCCGACGATGACGAGATAGGCCGGCACCATGACGACGGCGAGCGGAATCATCAGGGTCGAAATGATGATCACGAAGACCGTCGTGTCGCCTTTGAATTTATATTTCGACAGCGCGAAGGCCGCCATGGCGTTGACGATCAGCGTCAGCAGCGTCGCAATCACAGTGACGAACACTGAATTCTTCAGAAAGGTCAGAAAGTTGAAGCGCGTCAGCGGATCGGTGTAGTTCTCGGTGGCGACGGTCAGATGCTGCACCGGCGTCATCCCTTTGACGTCGACGCTGACCGGCGGTCCGGGATTTGCAGGATCGACCATCTGGGCCTTGAGGCCGATGCGCCGCACCATGGCCATTTCGCGCTGCTGGCCGTCGACGGTAACCTGCCAGAGGCTGAGCGGCTTGTCGAAGCCTGGCACGGTCTGCTCCACGGCGGCGCGCGGAAGCAGCGTCGGCGGAAAGCGGGTGATCTCGGCCGCCGGCTTCAGCGAGGAGAGGCCGGCCCAGACGACGGGAACGAGCACGGCGAGCGTTCCGCCGATCAGCCAGACCCATGACAGAATATCGGTGATGTCGATGCGTCCGGCCCGGCGCGTGCGCGAGAGAAAGCGGATCGGGTTCATAGAGCTGTTCATCTCAGGACTCCATTCGCTTGCCGAGGCGCAGCTGTATGAGGGTGAGAACCAGAAGCACCAGGCCCATGAGAACCGATGCGGCCGACGCCAGTCCGAACAGGCGGAGGTCGCTGCTGAAGGCCATCTGGTAGATATATTGGACGATGAAGCTGTTGGCCGTGCCGGGGCCGCCGCCATTCGTCAGAACCCAGGCCTCGTCGAAGATCTGCACGGACTTGATCATCAGAAGGATGAAGACGACGAGCAGGTTCGGAGCCAGCAGAGGCAGCGTGATCCTGAACAGGGTGCGGCGCGGCGAAGCGGCGTCGATGGAAGCGGCCTCGTAAAGTTCCTTCGGGATGGCCTGGAGGCCGGCAAGCAGGATGAGCGTGTAGAAGCCCATATGGAACCAGACCGACACCACGACGACGAAGAAGCGCGACCAGCCGACATCCAGCAGGAAAATCTCCGGCGGCACGCCGATCATCTGGAAGAAGGCGTTCAGCAGCCCGTTGCGATCGAGGAACCATTTCCAGATCAGGCCGATGACGACGGGCGACAGCAGGACGGGATAGAAGAACATCGCCCGGAAAAAGCCGCGCGCAAAGATCGCCCGATTGAGGATCAGCGCGGTGATCAAAGCCACCAGCAATGTCGCGACGACATTGAATCCCACAAACCAGAGCGTGTTCCACACCGCCGTCCAGAACAGCGATTCCTGGCAGGTTCCCGGCTGCAGATAATTGCCGCAGGAAAGCAGCGTGCGGAAATTGTCGAGGCCGACGAAAGGCCGCTCCGACACGAAAAGATTGGTGCCGCCGGTGAAGGCGTAGCCCACCGCGATCGCAATCGGAAGGAATGTGAAGATGGCGAAGAGAACGAGGTTCGGCGCCAGGAACAGCCACGGCATGCGCTTGCGGCCGAAAATGCGTTCGATCGCATTCATCGGAGCCTCGACCACCCTCATCGCCGTGTCGCCTGCCTGAGCCAGCAATGCCCCTGCCTTGAGCGCCGCCATGGTCAGCCCCTCCCCTGTCCGGGCCGCCTGAAAAAGGCGAGGCCGCTTTCGGGATCGAACAGATGGACACGTTCCGGAGCGGCATCGATCATGATCCGGTCGCCCTGAACAGGCGCGGAATGGCCGGCCTCGTGAATGATGATCTGCTCCTCCTGCCCCGCAAGATTGCCGTAGACATAGGTCTCGGTGCCGAGGCCCTCATGATACTGGACGATGAACGGCAGGCCCTGTTCGCTGGAGCGGGAAAAATGCGCCGGCCTTATGCCGGCAAGCACGTCCTGCCCGGCCGTGATGCCCTTGGGATCGACATCGCTGACGATCCTGCCGCCGCCGACGACATCGATAGCCACACCGCTCTCGCCGATGCTCGAGACCTTGCCCTTGATGATGTTCATGCGCGGCGAGCCGAGGAAGCCGGCGACGAAGAGATTGCGCGGGTGGTCGAAGAGTTCGAGCGGTGCGCCCACCTGCTCGACCCGCCCGGCACGCAGCACGACGATCTTGTCGGCCATGGTCATCGCCTCGACCTGGTCGTGCGTGACATAGATCATCGTCGTCTTGATCTCGCGATGCAGCTTGGTGATTTCGGCTCTGGTCTGGACGCGCAGCGCCGCATCGAGATTGGACAGCGGCTCGTCAAAGAGGAAAATATCAGGTTCACGCACGATCGCCCGGCCGATCGCCACGCGCTGGCGCTGACCACCGGAAAGCTGCTTCGGCCGCCGGTCGAGATAAGGTTCGATCGCCAGCATCCTGGCGGCTTCGGCAATCCGCGCCTCGATCTCGGCGCGTTTGAACTTGAGATTCTCAAGGCCGAAAGCGAGGTTCTTGCGCACGCTCATATGCGGATAGAGCGCGTAGGACTGGAAGACCATGGCGATTTTGCGTTCGGCCGGCGAAAGCGCGCTGACGTCGCGGCCGCCGATGGCGATCGCGCCCGAGGTGACCTCTTCGAGGCCGGCGATGACACGCAAAAGGGTCGACTTGCCGCATCCCGACGGACCGACGAAGACGACGAATTCCCCGTCCTTGATATCGAGCTCGACGTCGTGGAGGACTTTGACCGACCCATACGACTTGTTGACGTTGGAAAGTTTCAGTTCTGCCATGCCCCACTCCCATCAGGTGCCGCCGTTTCGAAGACGACGTCGATTGCGTTCCAGCCTTGCGGCAGCGGTGTCGGTCTTGTGATCCGCACCTCGTTCATCAATATGCCGGTGACATCAGCCACATAGACGGCGGGCATTCCGCCTGGATAATCCTGCAGGCCGATCACCCGGCCGTCCGCCCCACGCGTCCAGGCATTGGCGCGGCCGCCGCCGTCTGCCTTCGGAGCGAGATCGGCGTTGGTCGGGCGCAGGTCATAGGTCTGTCCAGTGCCGAGCAGGCCCGGCCGCTGTTCTATGCCGACGCGCCGCAGCCAGACATTGCGGATGCCTGCAGGTCCGGCAGCGATGACTGTGATCGCCCCTTCCATCTGCCCGGTCACGTCCTCGACGATGAGGTTCTCGATGGCGCCTGCAGGACGCTCGGTGACACGGTCGACGACATTGACTGTCAGCGCTTCGCCCGAGCCCCAGAAGCCATCGGGCGTTTCGCAGCACTCTATAGCGATCCGCGAAAACCTGACGTTCGATATCCGGCCGCCGTCGCGGGAGAAGATGCCGAGCCCCCGGTTGGAGGATGAAACGCTGCAATCCTCGAACACGACATTGGTGACGTCGCCGTGCGTTTCCGTGCCGATCTTCAGCGCGCAGCTGAGGCTCTGAACCGAGCATCGGCGGACAAGAATGTTCTCGCATCGGCCGATGGCGACACCATCAGGGCCGATGCTGGTCTTCAGGCAGATGCCATCGTCGGCTGTCGATATCGTGCAATCCTCGATGACGGCGCCGCGGCAGGCATCGAGCACGATGCCATCCGTGTTGGGAAGGCGACGGTCGTTGTCGATCGTCACGTTCCGGACCCTGACATCGGTGCAGTCGACGAAATGCAGCGTCCACATCGGCGAGCGGCTGATATGCAGCGCGCTGACCTCGACCTCGTCGCAGCCCTCGAAGACCACGACACGGGGGCGGAATTCGGCCGGGATGAAGGTCCCCACCGTCTCGTCGTCTCCAATGATGAAGCTCTCGCAACCGGCTTCGATGCGCCCTTCCCCTGTCAGGCTGATCCGCCGCGCGCCCTTGGCGACGATCATGCCGCGGTCCGACTTCTCGGCGATCACCGAAACAGCCGTATGCGCGTAAGCCGCATAGTCGGGAATAGGACGCAGGATCGCACCGGCGGCCAGATGCAGATCGACGCCGGAGCGAAGCCGGAGCCCCTGGCAGGCGTGAATGCCCGCCTGGAGTTCCAGGCGTCCGCCGCCGGAGGCCGAAAGACTGTCGATCGCCGCCTGCAGGCGCTCTGTGTTGTCGCCGTCGATCGCCTCAATCGCGACGAGGGAGGTTGAAGTCATTGGCGCTGGCCGCCTTCGAGAAAGACTTCCGTCAGCAGCAGCATGGTCAGCGCCTGGCCGTAAGGCGTCGGGATATTCGGGATGCGCCGGTAGAAATCGAGGTCGTGCCCCATCGGCGTGCCGTCCGAGACGCCGTGGACGACGCCTTCTTCGTCGATCTGCGCCAGCACCGCCGCAAGCGCGCGCTCGGCATGGGCCCTGTCGCTCTCGTCCAGAATGCCGGCATCGATGGCGCGCAGTATGCCATAGGCGATGCCTGCCGTGGCCGAGGTTTCCAGCGGCGAGGACGGATCGTCCAGCAACGTCGTGAACATCCCGTCGGGCCGCTGATAGGCCTTCAGCGAACGCACCTGGCTAACGAGAACGTTGGAAAGGAAGCGCTTGTCCTTCTCGCCAAGCGTCGGAACGAGATCGAAGAGCTCGGGAATGGCGACGGTGATCCAGGCATTCCCGCGCGCCCAGAAGGCATTGGCGAAATTATGCCGGCCGTTGAAGGTCCAGCCGTGATACCAGAGGCCGCTGACCGGATCGGAGAGATAGCGCGTGTGGATGACGAACTGATAGACGGCCTCGTCGATCCAGTCGCTGCGCTCGCAGAGCACGCCGGCCCGGGCGAGGAACAGGCAGGCCATGAACAGCGTATCGTCCCACAATTCGCCCTCATTCAGGCGCTCCTTGACGACGTGCTGAAAGCCGCCTTCCTCGGTCTTCGGCAATTCCTTGACGAGCCATTCGGCCCAGTCCTCGACGAGGGCGCGGAAGTCGGGACGGTCGACATGCTGGACGAGGATTGCCAGCGGCAGCATCGGCGCCGTGCTGTTGATCTGGCGCGGCGGCAGGCCGCGTTCGATCTGGCCGGCATACCAGGCGACAAGCTCCTGCAACGCCTTCTGATCGTTGGTGAAAATCGCGCGGCGCAAAAACCCGTAAAGGCCGACGCCGACTTCCCAGTCCCATTCGTCGAACTGGATCCCGGAGGTGGTGCTTCCGGTTACCAGACCTTCCTTGATGCCCCTGAGCCGGCTGAAAGCCGTCGCCACGCGATCGATCGTCGTCAGGAGCGCGGCGTTATCGACAGATGTTGTATTCATGCTGGAGACCTATGTTTCAGGAGTAGAATGGTCCGTCAGTGCCGGCACCAGAAGCGGCACTGTCGTGGGTGAGGATCGGGTGCGGCTGATCATGGGTGAACGGCCGGGGCTTGCCGGCGATCGAAAGACCGTCGGCATAGGAAAGAGAGAGCGCCGGGCCGCCCGGCGGCGTCAGGACGAGCTGCCGAAGTGCCGGATCGAAGCTAACCGTCGTCTGGCATAGACGTTCGAGGAAGGCCTTGAAGGCGTCGCCATTGCCGCATCCAACGATGGCAGCCCAGCCGCAGAGCGACCCGTAGGAGCGCGCCTCGCGGCCGGCGGTCGGCCCATCGGTAATCAGCTCCAGGCCGTTCGACGCCCAGAGAGCGGAAAATCCCCGGCCCGAACGGGCGAACAGCCATTTGTCTTCGACGATGAGATCGTCGAGGCCGTCGCGGCCGATATAGGCGTGCGTCCATGCATGCCGTGCATCGCCTGTGTCTTCGATCAGCAGGGCGACGTCGCGATGCTGGGCGACGCGCGGCAGGATGCCGTTGCCAGCCCAATAGGACGGCCTTTGATTTCCCCAGGGATCGTCCTCACCGGGATGATTGACCCACAACCTCGCCATCGGATGGCCGGCCAGCCTGACATCTAGGACATGCTGCTGGTGGCCCTTCCGGCCGGTCTTGTGATCGACGACCGTCGAAAGCTGCGCCGCCTCGTTCTTGAACAGCACGAGCTTTCCGCTCTCCAGCCCCTGGCTGTAGCGCGCCTCGACGTTTCTGCCTCTGGGAAGGGCCGCAAGCTCGATCAGATCGGCGGGCGGCTCGTAGCCGCCAGCGCAGAACATCGTCAGCGCCGCCACGCCGTTGTTGAGCCAACCGGTGCCGAAGGCGACCTGCGCGAAAGGCGCAAGCTCGGTCAGCGGGCCGGCGCGCAGTTCTTTGTCATAGGCGCGGCCCTGCGAACCGGCCGGAACGCCGGCCAGCGTATGAAGAGCGATCATGCGGAAGATAAGATCGATCTGACCGCGGGCGCGATCGGCGATGCCGGGCTCGGCCCAGCGCTCCAGCGCCAGCAGGCCGATGAAGTCGATCGGGTAATAGGCCGCTGAATTCCACTCCGCCAGGCCATGAGCCTCGACGCTGTCGAACCAGCGCCCGAGACGCTCGACGGCGAGTTCCGCCTGCTGCCGTCCGGTCCGTCCCGAAGCCGAGAACACCGCGTCTGGAAGCAGAAGGCCGGCCAGCAGTTGGCTGGTATGGAAGCAGAGCACGTGGTTCTCGCTCCAGAACCACATCGCGTCATTGCCCGGCTCATCGACCCAGTATCGGTAGGAGAGAACGGAACGGCGGATGCGTTCGACCGTCGCCCCGGGCATCCGATCGCCATAGGCGCCGAGCAGCCACAAAAGCGGCACCATGATGAAATCGGAGCAATCCTCCCGCGCATCGATCGAGGCGAGCGTCGCATCGACGATGCGGTCGAAGCTTTCATGGTCTCGATGGCCGGTTTCCATCATCGCGATGAGACGCCCGGCGCGATTGGCCCCGAAGCGGGCGCTGTATTCCAGGGCGTGGCGCTTGCGGGCGGAAAGCGAGGTCTCTTCAGGCAAGGGCGAAAGGCTGCTCATGAAAGCAGCATCGATGACGCGGGTGACCGAACCCGGCCCGGACCCGATCGTCATGTGGATGCCATGGTAGCCGTCGGCAATGCCGCAGACATCTTCGGCCGTCAGGCTGTTCTGATGGGCATGCAGGATCAGTTTCGAATGGGCGAGAACCGGCCGCTCGTGGCCATGGCCGATGACCTTGAGTTCCACCGGCAGGTCGCGCTCCGGCGCCGTGTCGAAGATGATCTCCAACGGCTGGTTGACGAAAACGTCGCGGGCCGGTCGCACGCCGCGTGAAAGAGCTTCCAGCTCGCGCACCTCGTCCTGATCAAGCGATACCGGCAGCAGCACTGAGAGTGACTCCTTGTCCAGCATTTCGAGCTCGAAGAACCAGGTCGTGTCGCGCTCGGCAAGGTCTTCGCTATGGACGAGGATCTCGTTGTCGCCGGCGTCGAGCGACAGCGTTATCTCGGTTGCGCTTTCCAGATTGCGCTTGAAGGGCTCGAAGCGCACCGCCTCCTGGCCGTTGACCCAAATGCGAACGCCGCCGCAGGTCTTGAGCGCGAGATTGAGCGTGCGCGGGGCTTCCGTCCTGAAGGTGCCCTTCAGCCATCGCCTGACATGTGTGGGCACATGCCAGAAGCTGGTAAACTCGACACGGCGGTTCGAGCCGGGAAGATAGAGGCTTTCGGTCGGCCAGGACGTGTCGGGCATGAGCGCCCGCCCGACCATGGTGGACCAGAAGGCCTTGCGGCACGGCAGGTCGCCGACATCGACGAAACCGTTGATGAAACGGTAGTTGACGCGATCTTCGGCGAGCGCCGGCTCGCCGGGAAAGTAGCTGGCGATGAGGGCCGAAACGGCCCATGCCGTTATCGTCTGGCCCTCGGCCACGCTGTAAGCCGGCGCCATATCGCCCGGCTGCTTGATGCTTTCCGTTTTCACAGATCGCCTCCTCCGCAATCCTATGAAAATATTTTCATTAGGTCATCTGGGTGCGTGATTTTTGAAAATTGCTCAAAAACATCGCTATTCGCGTAGAAAATAGCTTGACGGCACGAATGTCAAGTATATGAAATTTACATATCGATGGCCAAGGCCGCGATTGATGAAAATGTTTTCATGGGAGGATGAAAATGAAAACGTATCTTTCAGGGGCTTTCGCGCTGGCGCTTGCCACCGTCTCTTTTGCATGGTCCAGCGTGGCCATGGCCGAAACCCAGACGATCACCTTTCTCTTCACCGACGACGACCAGGCTTACGTCGAGCGAATGGAAGCGCTGAGCAAGGAATTCGAGACCGCGCATCCCGACATCAAGGTGAATTTCGTCTCGTCGGGTTATGATGCCGTCGCCAAGCAGCTGCCGGTGCAGCTCGCCGTCGGAGAAGGTCCCGATGTCGCCAAGATCACCGACTGGCAGCTGGCGCCCTACTATCTCGACATGCGCCCGCTGATGAAAGACCCGGACGGTTTCGCCAAACTGCACGGCGACAGCCTGAACACGCTTCGTTTCCCCGGCGTCAACGATCCGAACTCGATCAACGGCTATGTCGCGTCGCAGACCTTCAACCTGCCCTTCGTCAACAAGACGCTGTTCGAGCAGGCGAAAGAACCGCTTCCGAAGCCGACCGCCACGCTGAAGGACATCGTCGAAGCTTCCGCCCGCGTCGCCAAGGCGACCGGCGCGCAGATCCCCTTCACGATGGACCGCTCGGGCCACCGCTTCTCGGGTGCTGCCTTCTCCTACGGCTCGAACTACGTCAAGGACGGCAAGTTCTCATTCCCCGACGATGCCGCCAAGCGCTACATCACCGATCTCTACAACTGGACGAAGGACGGCTCTTTCCCCAAGGAAATGTGGGGTGCTGCCGGTGGAACCCAGTACAAGAACATGGGTGACGAGTTCGTCAACGGCAATGTCGTGACCTATATTGCCGGCAACTGGATGGTCAATCCGTTCCAGAAGAAGATCGGCGACGCCTTCGACTGGACGGCGATCAGCGCGCCCTGCGGCGATGCCGGTTGCTACGCCATGCCCGGCGGCACCGCGATCGTCGGCTTCAAGCGCACCAAGTACCCGCAGGCCGTGGCCTCCTTCATCGAGTTCCTCGGTTCCGAAAAGGTCCAGCGTGAAGTCGCCGAAAACTACGTCATCCTGACCGGCGCCGACATCAAGGACCCGCAGTACAAGCTCGAGAGCAAGAACGCCAAGGACGCCATGGCCGTCTTCCTCGCAAGCCGCGACAGCGCGCCGAAGGCCGCCCGCGACCTGGAACGCCTCAAGGGATCTTCCGCCATCTACCAGCTCATCGTCCAGCGCATGAGCCAGTTGATCGTCGGCGAACTTTCCCTCGACGATACGTTCAAGGCGATGAGCGCCGACGTCGACAAGGTGAACGTGGCCCTCGCCGCCAACAAGTAATCGGCCGCGCCTGCGCCCTCCGCAGAATGCGCGCTGCATCAGCCACGGCCTCGCAACGGGCCGTGGCTGATCGTTTTTTAGCCAACGCTCATACCTGATGCGAAGGCGTCGTGACACGAGCCTCCGGAGAGGCTATAGGCGTTGTCAGTCTGGGCCAGCCCCAGGCGCCATATCAAATTATCAAGAGCTGGCACCCGGTCGTTCCGCCGGCGACCCGCCACTGTCTACCGTCTAGAGGTGCGTCTCCATGCCGATGGGTTCCGAGCATCCGCTGCGCAGGGAGCTTCACAACGAGTTGCATGCCCGGCCGTCGCTGTATTTCGATGGCGACACCGATGTCTGGCATGTCGCTATCGTCGGCGAGAATGGCCCTCCTTCGCTGCCCGGTTCCCTGCCGGGATTGGAAGATGTCACCACGACCGGCGAGGGCAATCACGGCATCGGCCGCGTCGGCGACGGCCGGCTGAAATGGGAGGCCCATACCGAGTTCCTCACCCTCACCTTCGTCGTGCCGGCATCGGCCGAACCCGGCAGCAACCCGCCGGAAGCCTTTCGGACCTGCTGCAGCCAGATTGGCGGAAAGGTCATAGCGGCCGTACGCGTGCTGGTGCGTGACGAAAAGGATGGGCGCATCCTGGAAAAACCCAAGCTCGACTATGTCGCTTCGCGGGTCGGCGGCGGTGATGCCGAGGTGCATTCGAATTTTCGACTGACCGACAGCGGCTTCCTCGAGTTCCTGTTCTTCAACCGCAACCTCAACGCCTATCGCACCGGCCGCATGGTCCGGCGTTTCCTGGAAATCGAGACATATAGGATGATGGCGCTGCTTGCCTTGCCGATGGCGCGCGAGACCGTGTCGAAGCTTTCCGCCTTTGACCAGCGCCTCGACCTCCTGATCGTCCATATGCAGAGCGCCGTCAAAGTCGACAAGGCGCTGTTGTCCGAGGTGACGAGGCTCTCCTCCGATGTGCTCAACTTCTCGGCACTCGCCCGCCACCGCTTCGGCGCGACGAAAGCCTATGCCGAGATCGTGGCGAGCAGGCTGTCGGAGCTTCGAGAAGAGCGGGTCGAGCAAAGACAGAGGCTCGGCACCTTCATCGACCGGCGCTTCCAACCCGCTGTCCGCTCGGTCTATGCGGCAGAACGGCGGCTCGACGAACTGGCCGAACGCGTCAGCCTGGCCGGAGACCTGCTCAGAACCACCGTGCAGGTTCAGCTCGAAGATCAGAACGCCTCGCTGCTGACCTCGATGGAAGAGCGCGCGCGCATCCAGGTGCATATCCAGCAGGCGGTCGAAGGATTTTCGGTCATCGCCATCACCTACTATACCGTCGGCCTGGTGAAGATCTGCCTCGAAAGTATTTCCGCGCTGGGCATCGATCCGCACGTGACGAAGCTCGCCGTTCTCGGCGCTATCCCGCTCGTGTTCTTCGCCGTCTGGACCGCGGTCCGTCACGTGCGCCGAAGCATCGCCGGCGTGCCGCACGGTCCGTCAGCCGGAGGCCACTGACGCCACCGCCGCCCTGTCAAGGCGGCGGCGTTCTCTTGGCTGCGTTAGCAGTGGGTTACGACGCCATTGCGTAATGGCGATGGTCCGATGCCCGGGCGCTGCTCGTCCTGAAGCGGCGCAGCAACTCGGCGAGGCTTTCGGTTTCCTGCGTCAGGCTCTGGGCCGCCGCCGTGGTTTCTTCGACCATTGCGGCATTCTGCTGCGTCACCTTGTCCATCTGGTCGCCGGCGGCCGAGACCTCGCGCAGGCTCGTTGCCTGTTCGCGGGCGGCAACGGCGATCTCGGCGACGGTCGCGTTCATCGCGGTGACCTGCTCGACGATCTGTTCGAGCGAGAGGCCGGATTCGCCGACCAGCTCGACGCCGGTTTTGACCTGCGCCGAGGAGGTCGAGATCAGTTGCTTGATCTCTCTGGCCGCATTGGCGGAACGCTGGGCGAGCTCGCGGACTTCCTGGGCGACCACCGCAAAGCCCTTGCCGGCTTCACCGGCGCGCGCCGCTTCGACGCCGGCATTCAGCGCCAGGAGGTTGGTCTGGAAGGCGATTTCGTCGATGACGCTGATGATGTTGCCGATCTTCGACGACGAATTTTGAATCTCCGTCATCGCGTCGATGGCGCGGGCGACGATCTCGCCGCCCTTTTCGGCATTGGTGCGGGCCGTCGCCACGACAGCCTGGGCGCGGCCTGCGCCCTCCGCCGTGCCGTTGACGCCGCGGGTGACGTCGCCGAGTGCTGCAACCGTTTCTTCCAGGGACGCTGCCTGCTGCTCGGTGCGGCGGGCGAGATCGTTGGAGGCCGTGGAGATTTCTGCAAGGCCGGAGCGGATGGTGGCGACCGCGCGAATGACGGAGTCGACCGCTTCCTCAAGGCTCGCGACCGAATTGTTGAAATGATCGCGGATCCTGACATAGCGATGGTCGACTTCGCCGACGCGGACGGTGAGATCACCCTTCGACAGCGCATCGAGGCCGACGGAGATCTGCCGGAAGGCGTGTTCCATCACCTGCGCATCGGACAGCCGCTCGGCCTCCTGGCGCAGCCGCTCTTCTTCGGCGGCCAGGCGAGCCCGTTCGGCATTGGCTTCGGCGATCAGCTTGGCCCGGCCGGTCTCCTGGAAAACCTTCAGCGAACGCGCCATGGCGCCCAGTTCGTGGCGATGCTCGACACCCGTTATCGCAATTCCCTCCTCGCCGCGGGCAAGCTGCTCCATGGACTGGGCCATCTTGCGCACCGCCGAGGAAATCAGCCGGCCGACGAAATAGGAAAGCACGAGGCCGATGACGATCAGCAGCCCGCTGATGACGAGCGTCGTGCTGGTCGCGGAGGCAACCGTCGCGTCCACCGAACCATCCAGGTTCTTCTGCGCGCCAGTCACCGTTGCCTGCAAATCCGTGAACTCGCCTGATATCTTCGGCGCAAGCACGCCGAGCTGCGTCTGACGAATATTGCCGGAGGCCTGCAGCACCTCTTTCATGTCGCCGAGACGGGCGGTGTAGTTCTGCATGAGCTGGCCGGCGCCCATCAGGCGCTTCTTCTGCAGCTCGTTCTTGGCAGCCTTGGCGGCGGCATCATTGAGCGCCACGGCTTCGGCGAGAGCCGCCTGCGCCGTGTCGTAAGCCGCAAAATCGTTGGAATGGACGAAGCGTTCGGAGAAATAGAGGCTGCGGTTCAAGGCCTCCAGCGTCGCCGCCGTCATCTGCAGCAGCGCCACGTCGTTCTGGCGCCAGGCGCTGCGCACGACGTCATTGAGCGCGATACTGGTCCAGGGACCGAATTCGGTGACCTTGGAGATCAAGGTGTCGCGCCGGGCCTGCAGGGAGACGATCTGTTCGAAGGCCTTGCCGTAGGCGGCAATATCCTGGCGGATTTCTGCAAGCCCCGACTGCAGGTCCTTGTTGCCGGCAAAACGCGGATCGTCCGCCTCGAATGCCTTCACGCCGGCGCGGAAGGCGTCGACGACAGCCTGCGTCGGGGTCGAGCGGAAAGCCTCCGCCGACATCTGGATCTCGTGCAGCTGGTCGCTGTAGTCGGAGATGGCCAGACTCTGGCCAGCCGTGGCGCGGTAGGAGGCGAAGATCGAGGCAAGCCCGTTCATGCCGGAGATTGCGCTGACGGTGAGCAGGCTCATCAGCAGGATCAAAGGCACGAAGCCGGCGGTGATCTGCGCGCGGATGCCGAATTTATTCCAGAAATGCAACATCATAGGCCTCTTATGCTCACTGGCTCTTCGGCAGGTATTGGGCAATATTCTCAGGGGTGACGAGTTCGAAGGGAACGTTGTTTTCGCGCGGCACCTTCTCCTTTTTGATGAGCTTCATGGCGGCATCGACCGCAGCCGCGCCCTGCCCGACGGCGCTCTGCAGAACGGTGACATCGAGATCGCCCGCCACCATCGCGGCGAGCGCGTCGTCGGTCGCGTCGACGCCGCCGACGACGACGTCCTTCATCGGGATATTGGCTTTCTTCATGGCGCGGATCGCACCGAGCGCCATCTCGTCGTTGTTGGCGATCACAGCATCGAACTTGACGCCGGCCGCCAGCCATTCCTGCATCTGCTGATCGGCATAATCGCGCGACCAATAGGCCGCTTGCTGCTCGACGATCTCAAGGCCTTTGCATTCCGGCGTCGCGATGACATCGGATATATCCTGGGTGCGGGTGCGGGCGGCCACATGGAAGACCTCGCCCATCAGCACGACGACGCGGCCCTTGCCCTTGAGGAGAGAGCACACCTGCTTCGTCTCCAGCGTACCGGAGTCTTTCTCATTGGAGGCGACAACGACCTGATTGTCCGGCAAGTCCGAGAGATTGGAGGGCGTCGTATTGATGTAGATCAGCGGAATGCCGGCATCCGCGGCGATCTTGGTCATTTGCGGACCGAGATCGCCATCGGACAGCATCATGATAATGGCATCGACCTTGTCGGCAACGAACTGCTGAACCTGCTTCTTCTGCAGTTCATTGTCGCCATTGGCGTTCTGGGTGACAAGCTTGAGGCCTGATATCGTCTTCCCGTGCGAGACGACGCCGTTCACAAGCATCTGTCTGAACTTGTCGAGATTGGTCATCGAAACCCCGATCGTCTGTGCATTGGCAACAGAGACCGATATCGTCAAGGCGATGGATGCAAGCGTGGCCGTTTTCATGAATTCCCCTGCGCAATTCGATTTGGACGCGTTATTTCAAATTTTGGTTAAATTTTACTTTTCGTGAGGAAGCGAACGTTAAACACGAGGATATGATCTTGCGGCGCGGAAGCGCCTTCTTCGGCGGCGAGCAGCCGACCTTGACCGGCTTCGCCTCGAACTTCGCGCGATGCACTTAAATCTCTGTTTTTATGTAAACTATCTTCCGCCGAAGCCGGAGCTGACGGTGATGCCTCTATAGATCACCCTTTGCAGCACGATGGCCAGGACGACACCCGGCAGCATGGAGATCGTCGCGCCCGCCATGATGTAGTTCCACGCCGTGCCCTGCTGGGTCTGGAACAGAGTGAGCCCGAGCGGAAGCGTGGCTTTTTCCACCCCGCTGGTGGCGATCAACGGCCACAGGAAACTCTTCCACTGGGCGATGAAGGTGAAGAGCGACAAAAGACCGATCGCCGGCATGGCAAGCGGCACGATGACGGTGACGAGAATGCGCAGGCGCGAGGCACCGTCCATCATCGCCGCCTCGTCGAGATCCTTGGGAATGCCGAGGATGAACTGCCGCAGCAGGAAGGTGCCGAAGGAAGAGAAGGCGACCGGCAAGATCATGCCGTGATAGGTGTTGATCCAGCCGAGCTTGCTGACGACGAGGAAGAGCGGGATGACCAGCATCACCTGCGGGATCATCAGCGTGCTGAGATAGGTGAGCAGCAGTCCCTCGCGGCCGGGAAACCTGAGCCGGGCGAAGGCGTAGGCGGAAAGGCAGGACACTGCAATCACGATCGCCGTGACCCCGCAGGCGACGATGATGGAATTCAACAGGAAGGTGCCGAACGGCAGGGAGACCAGGGCTTCGACGAAGGTGCCCCACTGATATTCCTCGGGGAAGATGCGGACCGGCACGGCCATCACCTCGGCGTTGGAGCGCACCGCATTCGACACCATCCAGAAAAAGGGAAAGAGGAAAAGCAGCGCGATCAGCGAAAGTCCCGCATAACTCAAAAAGCTGCCGATGCGCCGCAGGATGCGACGCCGATCCGCCGAGACGGAATGCGGATGCCGTGAGGTCGGGTCAGTCGTCATAATGCACCCATTTGCGCTGCATGTGGAACTGGAGGATGGTGAGCGCCATGATCATGACGAACATCACCCAGGCGAGAGCGGAGGCATAACCCATCTGGAAGTTGGTGAAGCCCTTCTGGTAGATGGCAAAGCCGAGGGTCGCCGTCGCCGAGCCCGGGCCGCCGCGCGTCATGGCGAAGATTTCGTCGAAGACCTGCAGCGAGGTGATCGCCGTCATCACGGTCGCAAAGAAGACGGTCGGCGAGATCAGCGGCAGACGGATGCGCCAGAAGCGCTGCCAGGCGTTGGCGCCGTCGATCGTCGCCGCTTCGAGATAGTGCTTCGGCACCAGATCGAGGGCGGCGTTGAACATCACGACGTTGTAGCCGACATTGGCCCAGAGTGTGACGAGCACGACCGCCTGCATCGCCCAGCTCGAACTCAGCAGGAAATTCGGCAGGCCGAGGCCGAGCGCGCGGATGATGGTGTCGGCCAGTCCGTCCGGCGTGAAGATCAGCAGCCACACCACAGAGGCTGCGATCGTCGGGGTGAAGGTCGGCAGGAAGAAGATCACCCGGAAGATCGCCTTGCCGCGTTTCAGGCTGGATATCCACACAGCCAGAGTCAGCGAGACGATGATGTTTACAGCCAGATACTCGACAGCGAAGAACAGCGTGTTCCGCAAGATGGTGTAGAAGGCCGGATCGACGGTGAAGAGCTTGATATAATTCTGAAAACCGACGAAGGACGGCGTCGAGATCAGTTGCCAGTTGGTGAAGGAGAGCGCCAGCGACGCCAGGATCGGCAGGGCCATGAAGATCATGAAGCCGAGAAAGCTCGGCAGCAGGAACAGCATGGCCGTCTGCGTCTCAGGTTTCAGAAAGCGCCGCGGCCGGCCGGGCTGCAGGGGAATTTCGGCGACGGCGCTTTGCGACATATCTTCCTCCGTGCGCGGCAATCCTGCCGCGCTTTATGCCCTTGTTTTCACGCACGCCGTCATCGCAAATCCGCGCATATTTTTGCGTGACATGCTCTATTGCTGCGCGAGGCTCTGGATCGACTCCATCGTCTGCTTGGCGTCGGCGCTGCCGCCGAAGGCCGGCGGGAAATACTGGTTGAAGAGGTTTTCCACCGCCGCCCAGTTGTTGGTGATCACGTAGGGCACGGAATGCGCCAGGGAATAGTCGATCGCCTCGCCGCCATTGGTGATGTCCTTGGCCGCCACCTTGTACCAGGAGGATTGCGAGGCGGTGCGCGCCGGCAGCGCGCGGCCCTGTTCGGCAAGATATTGCAATGCCTCCGGGCTGGTCAGCACCTGGATCGCCTTCCAGGCCGCATCCTTGTTCTTACTCGTCGTGGCGATGCCGAAACCTGAGCCCGCCGTGACCGCCGTAAGCTCCGCCTCTCCACGCGGCAGGGAGGTGGAACCGATTTTGAACTTGACCTTGTCCTTCATGCCGATGATCGACCAGGGTCCGTCGACATACATGGCGACATTGCCCGAATAGAACCGGCCCTGGATGACCGTGCCGGCATCGGCGCTCGACGGCACCAGCGGCGCGACCTTGTCCTTGGCGGCAAAGCCGATCACCTTCTCGGCCGCCGCAATGGCGCCCGGATTGGTCAGGTCGAGCGCGCCTGAATCGTTGACATATTTATCGCCCCAGGCCGAGGCCAGAACCGAATAATTCTGCGGGGTGATGCCGAATCCGTATTTGCCGTCCTTGGTGAGCTTCTTGGCGGCATCGGTGAATTCGGCAAGCGTCCAGCCCGGTTTCGGCAACGGAATGCCGGCGGCTTCGAGCGCGTCCTGGTTATAATAGATGACCCAGGGGCCGACATCGTAGGGAAGGCCGTAAAGCTGCTTGTCGACGGACATGCCGCCGATGATCGAGGGGGTGAAAGCGCCGACGTCGAATTTGTCGGCCGCGATCCGGTCATTCAGAGGCTCAAGCAGCGAATAGAAATTCGGCATGCGCAGCGACTGCATGGAAACGATGTCGGCAAGCTGCCCCGACGCTGCCAACACCGGCAGCCTCGTCCAGTAGTCGACCCAGCCCGTCGTCGTCAGCGTCACCTTGATATCGGGATACTTGGCGGTGACCATATCGGCCAGGTGCTGCCAGCCCTTCGTATCGGCATCGGAACCGGTCCACATCTGCCAGGTCAGGGTCACCTGCTCGGCCGATGCGGTGGTTGCGAAAAGACTGCCGCCGATTGCGGCGAGCAAAAGCGTTTTCTTCAGAACCTTCATGGGTTTCTCCTCCCTCCATGACGCAATGGACACGCGGATGCGACCGAGTTCACTCCTTGAGGACGATCTCGATCACCGGGACGGTAACGTCAGGTCGCCGGACCGGCAGTTCGAACGTGATCATGCCTTCAGGCACCATCACGCCGATATTGGAATCCACATCCCTCGTATGGCTGAGCCAGCGCACTTCGCTGGCATCGTGCAGGAACTGCGCATAAGCGATCCTGTCGGCGAGGCCTTCGATGTGGATGTGGCGGTAGGGCCAGTTGTAGACGTGCAGATAGAGACGGTTGCCGCGCTCGGTGTAGCGGCATCCGGCCGGCACCGGCAAATCGGATGGGCCGGTGCCGTAGATGGAGCGTGCGTTAACCGCCATCCAGTTCTGGTAGACTTCGAGCGCATCGACGGCGCGCGCGTCGAAGGTGCCGCGCCCGGTCGGGCCGACATTCATCAGCAGGTTGCCGCCGAGCGCGACGGAATCAATCAGCAGCTGGATGATCTGTTCCGGGCTCTTCCAGCTATCCTCGTCGCGGTGATAGCCCCAGGAGCCGCTGAAGGTATGGCAGGCTTCCCAGAGCACGCCCTGGCTGGCGATGGCAGGCGCCACGCGCGGCGTATATTGCTCCGGCGTCGTCACATCGGGCAGCTTGCCCGGCGGCAGATCGAGACGGTTGTTGACGATGATTTCGGGCTGCAGCTCGCGCACCAGCTCGATCAGCCGCTCGCTCTCCCAGTCGGCGCGTCCCTTGCCTGGCAGGCCGTGATATTCGCGGCCGGGATAGCTGAAATCGAACCAGATGATGTCGATACGGCCGAATCCAGTCAGAAGCTCGCGCACCTGCTCGCGCATATAGGCGGCGTAATTGGCGATGTTGCGGCCGGCGTTCATCGCCGTGGCCTCGGGATGGTTGCGCAAGGGATGGTGGACGTCGATCGGGAAGTCCGGGTGGTGCCAGTCGAGCAATGAATAATAGAAGCCGATCTTCAGCCCCTCGGCGCGAAAGGCTTCGACCAGCGGCGTCAGCAGATCCCTGCCGCAGGGCGTGTTCGGCGCCTTGTAATCTGTCGCCTTGCTGTCCCAGAGGCAGAAGCCCTCGTGATGTTTGGTCGTCACCACGACATATTTCATGCCGGCGAGACGCGCCCGACGCGCCCACTCCTTGGGATCGTACAGATCGGGATCGAAATTGTCGAAATAGCGCTGGTAATGCTCGTCGGTCAGCTCTTCGCGGTTTTTCAGCCACTCGTGCCGGGCTCCGAGAGCATAGAGGCCCCAATGGATGAACAAGCCCAGTCTGTCATGGCTGAACCAGGCGTGCTTACCCGCTCCCGACACCGGATTTTGCGGCTGGCGCTCCGAACTCGTCACAGGTTTCTCCTCCCTGTTTTCCGGCTCCACATCATATCGAACCGGTTCGGTGATTGAACATCTTCCTTGCTGCCCGACCTGTCAAGCCCATTCCGCCACGACTGCCTTCGAAAAATTTTCCAGCTTTGAGGGGTGATTTCAGGCAAGCCTGTTGCAGCGGCACATAGAAACTGACATAACAAGGCTTTAGAACCGGTTCGATAGACATGACGACCATACGAGATGTCGCGCGCCTTGCGGGGGTTTCGATCTCGACCGTCTCGCTCGCGCTCAACAGCCCGAAACGTGTCGGCGCCGAGACGCTCGACCGCATCCAGCAGGCAATCAAATCGACCGGCTACCGCATCGATCCGGTGGCCCAGACGCTGGCGCGCGGCCGCAGTTCGCTGATCGGTTTCGTTTCGGCCAATCTCGGCAACATGTTCTTCGGCGACATCCGCCGGGAGATCGAGCACCAGGCGCTCGACCACGGCTATTTCGTCCTGATCGCCGATTCGTCCGGCCGGGCCGAACTCGAACGGGCCTTGCTGGAGCGGATGGAAGCGCAAAAGATCGCCGGCATCGCGCTGGCGACAAACGGCCACGGCGCGGAATACGCGGCGTTCCTGCGCGACTTCAAGACCCCGATCGTGATGTTCGACCAGAAGGTGGAGGGCGCGGAACGCGATTTCGTCGGCTCCGACAATCCGCTGACGACGACCATCCTGACCGAGCATCTGCTGCAACTCGGCCATCGGCGCGTCGGCTTCATTTCCGGCCCCTCCGGCCTGCATACCGCCGATGAGCGCCTGAAGGGCTTTGCGGATACGATGTCGGCCGCCGGCGTGGATGTCGACCCGTCGCTGGTGGTGGAAGGCGGCTACACCAGGACCGGCGGCCATGCGCAGGCGATGCGCCTGCTCACCCGCCGCGACCGGCCGACCGCCATCATCGGCGCCAACAACATGATGGGGCTCGCGGCCCTGCAGGTGATGCAGGAAATGGGTTTTCGCTGCCCCGACGACGTATCGCTGGCGATGGTCGACGACGTGCCCTGGAGCAACGTCATCACGCCGCGCATCACGATGGTCGTGCAGGACGCCCAGAAGCTCGGCGACCTCGCGGCCCAGCGCCTGCTGGCACGGATCGCAAGCCCTGAGGCCGCCGCCGAGCCGCCCCAGGATTTTATCCTGACGCCGAGATTCGTGCGCGGGGAGTCGACCAGGCGGCTTTGAGCAACTCTCAGCCGGCAGCGCGTCTGGAGGACACTTTCAATAACGTGCTCAACCCCTGTTCGTTTTTACCGGTCTTCACGCGTATGCCAGAGCCGCAATACATAGATGGCCGACTGTCGTATTTCATAACGTAGCTCGTAGTGACCAACGAGAATGCGGCGGACCTCCCGAGGATCAAACTCCTCCAGCCGCTCGCCAAGGCGCGGCTGCTCAAGCAGCCGCAGCGGCGCTGCCGTCAAGGCCTGCACAGTCCGAGCCGCCGCCTGTCGATTGACCGGAGCGAGGAAGGCATAGAGGCGGCCAATGTCCGAGACCGCTTTGCTCGTCCATTTGAGTTCCATTAACGAGGCAACGAAACCGGCGCGTCACTGTCGAGACTATCGGCCCAGGCCTGGACGGACTGATGATCTACCACTTTGCCTTCATCCACATCAGCCAGCGCTTCCAGCGTCAAACGGCGACGCTCCTCCTCCTGATCGATCCATGCCGTCAGCGCCTGCTTGACGATCCAGCCGCGCGAGCGCTCAAGCCTCGCGGCGAGTTGATCGACCTTTTGCGCAAGGGGCAGGGGAACATGCGCAGTCAGCACTTTGGTTTCCATCAAAACCTCCTTTCAATCATGATCAATCATAGTGATTGGTTCCGATTATGTCCAATGTCGAACCCCATGAATGTCAGCGCTCTTTTCCTCCATTGAAAGAAAGGAAAATTTGTCATACATGTGTGATGAATCAGGATGTCGCATGTCACCGATCTTGGCAGCATCCGGATCAAAGCCGGAGCGGGGGTCAAGGCGTGGCTATGCAGATGAAGGATCGCAGCAGAGGCACGGGATCGCTGGTCTCACAGGTCGGCGAAAGCCTTCGGCAGGCGATCCTCAGCGGCCAGTATGCCGCCGGCGACAAGCTTCCGAGCGAGCATGAACTCACCGAGACGCACAGCGTCAGCCGCACCGTGGTGCGCGAAGCGGTTGCTGCGCTTCGTTCCGACGGACTGGTCGAGGTGCGTCAGGGCGCAGGCATTTTCGTGATCGGCGCCGATCCGGCGCTGTCAGGCCGAAAGGTCGACAAGGCCCGCGTCGCCTCCGATCTGGAAGTGCTCGAAATCCGAACGCCTGTCGAGATCGAGGCGGCGGGACTTGCCGCCTTGCGTCGCTCGCCGGCGCAGGAGGAGGCGATTTTCGAATGCCACCGGAAAATCCTCCAGCGCATCGAGACGGATGAATCCATCCGCGAGGCGGATCTCGACCTTCATGTGGCGATCGCCGAGGCGACGAACAACCCGCTGTTCAAGCACTTCCTAGAATCGCAGGGAACCGTGATCATTCCGCAGTCGCGGCTCGTTCCGGAAACGAGAACCGCCGAGCAGACCGCTTACCGAAAGCTGATCCACAGGGAACACGAAGCGATCGTCATGGCCATCTCGGACAGGGACGATCAGGCCGCGCGCAACGCCATGCGCGAGCATCTGGTCGGCAGCCAGGCCAGATACCGGAACCTGCTGAAGGATCTGCGAAGCTTTACGAGCTGAGGCCCGCCAGAAGCGCTGCCAGCGCTACAGGTTTTCCGGGATTGACCAGCTTACCCGCCATCTGAACATGGGCTTGGGGAGCGAAGCTGCTGGCCGGTTTACGCAGCCGCCTTTATTGTGATGGCCACTGCCCAGCGCGCATCACCGAGATGCATGGCGGACTGTTTACCGCCGTCTGCGGCTGAAAGCTAACTGAAAGCTTTGAGGTCATAGGAAATGGCAGCATCGTGGAGGAGACACGGTCGAAGTGGCGAGACGACGATGCAGCACACCACCAGGAGGAGATATCAATGCGTTCTTCACGCAGCCTTTTTCACACCGTCGCTTTTTCCGCGCTGCTGACCGCGGCATCCTTTGCCACAACGGCGGCCCACGCGGCCGACAAGATCACCATCATGGTCGGCGGCTATGAGAAGCAGATCTATCTGCCCGCCAAACTCGCTGAATCCCTCGGTTACTTCAAGGACGAGGGTCTCGACGTCGAGCTCCTGAACGAAGCTGCCGGCGTCGATGCCGAAAACCAGTTGCTGGCAGGCGCCGTCCAGGGTGTCGTCGGCTTCTACGATCACTGCGTAGACCTGCAGGCCAAGGGCAAATTCGTCGAATCCCTCGTCCAGTTCAGCCAGGCGCCGGGTGAGGTCGAGATGGTCTCGAGCAAGCATCCTGACATCAAATCGCCGACCGATTTCAAGGGCAAGACCCTCGGCGTTACCGGCCTCGGCTCGTCCACCAACTTCCTGACGCTCTTCATGGCCTCAAAGGCCGGCCTGCAGCCGGGTGACGTCGTCACCGTTCCCGTCGGTGCCGGCGGCACGTTCATCGCCGCCATGCAGCAGGATCAGATCCAGGCCGGCATGACGACGGAGCCGACGATCTCGCGCCTCGTCAAAACGGGCGAAGCCAGCGTTCTCGTCGACATGCGCACGGTCGAATCGACCCGAAAGGCGCTCGGCGGCACCTATCCGGCCGCCTCGCTCTACATGGAAACCGCCTGGGTCGACGCGCACAAGGACGAGGCGCAGAAGCTCGCCAACGCCTTCGTCAAAACGCTGCGCTACATCAACACGCATTCCGCCGCCGAGATCGCGGACAAGATGCCGAAGGACTTCTACGTCGGCGACAAGGACGGCTACATCAAGGCTCTCGACGAGGGCAAGGGCATGTTCACGCCGGACGGCGTGATGCCGGAAGACGGTCCGAAGACCGTGCTTGCCGTGCTCTCGGAATTCTCCAAGAACGTCAAGGGCAAGCAGATCGACCTTTCCAAGACCTACACGACGGAATTCGTCAAGAACGTCCAGTAGTCAGTCGCGCCGCTCCCGGCTCCCAAGCGGGAGCGGCCTCCGTTCGATCATGGGCTTTGCGTGCGCGCCCTCAAGCACGCCTCAGGTATCACCATGCAACAGGACAACAAACAGATCCCGGCGATCGAGCTGATCAATGTCAGCCGGCGCTTCGTCTCGCCGACCGGAAAATCCCTGACTGCGCTGCGCGATTTCAACATGACGGTCGCCCGCGGCGAGTTCGTCGCCGTCGTCGGCCCGACCGGCTGCGGCAAATCGACGACGCTCAATCTGGTGACGGGTCTCGCACGCCCCTCCGCCGGCGAAGTCCGCCTGATGGGCGGGCCGATCACCGGCATCGATCCGCGTGTCGGCTTCGCCTTCCAGACCGACGCGCTATTTCCCTGGAAAAACGTCATCGACAACGTCATGGCCGGGCCGCTGTTCCGCGGCAAGTCTCGCGCCGAAGCTGAGAAGCTGGCCCGCGACTGGCTGGCGCGCGTCGGCCTGTCGAAGTTTCTCCATCACTATCCCCATCAGCTATCAGGGGGCATGCGCAAGCGCGTCTCGCTGGCACAGACTTTCATCAACGAGCCGGAGATCCTGCTGATGGACGAGCCCTTCTCGGCGCTCGACGTGCAGACCCGCACCGTCATGCATGAGGAGCTCCTGAAGCTGTGGGCGGAGCGCAAGGCCTCGGTTGTCTTCGTTACCCACGATCTCGAAGAGGCCGTGGCGCTCGCCGACAAGGTCTATGTGCTCACCGCCGGCCCTGCGACAGTCAAGTCGGTCTACACCATCGATCTTCCCCGCCCCCGCGTCGTGTCGGAGATCCGCTACGAGCAGAACTTCATCGACTACTGCAAGACGATCTGGGAGGACCTGCGCGAAGAGGTCGAAACCAGCTACCGCCGCGCCAGCGAAGCGGCCTGAGGGAGGATATCATGGCACACACGACTCTTGAGGCCGGTTCGGCCACTATGTTTCGGCCCGGCACATCGGACACGGAAATTGAGGCGTCGGCACTGAAGGCAATACGGCAGCGCAAACTATTGGTGCGTTTCTGGCAGATAGCCATCCTGGTCTTCGTGATCGGCATGTGGGAGCTCTCCTCCAACATGCAGTGGATCGATCCCTTCTTTTATTCCAGCCCAAGCGGCGTCGTTGAGCGCCTCTACGAATGGGCGACAGAAGGCACCACCGAAGGGTCGCTCTGGTACAATCTCTGGGTGACGATGGAAGAGGCGCTGATCGGCTTCTTCGCCGGCTCGATCACCGGCGTCTTCGTCGGCATCGGCCTCGGCCGCAACCGCTTCCTCTCGGATATCTTCTCCGTCTACATCAAGGCGATCAATTCGATCCCCCGTGTGGTGCTTGCCCCGATCTTCATCATGATCATGGGTCTCGGCCTGCCGTCCAAGGTGGCGCTCGCCTTCATCATGGTGTTCTTCGTTGTCTTCGCCAACGCCTTCCAGGGCGTGCGCGAGGCCGACCGCAACATGATCGCCAATGCCCGCATCCTCGGCGCCTCGGACTGGCAGGTGACCCGCACGGTGGTCATTCCCTCGGCGATGAGCTGGATCTTCGCCAGCTTGCACGTCTCTTTCGGTTTTGCGATCATCGGCGCCATCGTCGGCGAATTCGTCGGCGCCCGCTTCGGCATTGGCCAGCTCATCTCGATCGCCAAGGGCACCTTCGACGCGGCCGGAATGTTCGCGGCAATCCTGCTCGTCATGGTCGTCACGCTCGTTGCCGAATACATCATGACGCTGATCGAAAATCGCCTGGCGAAGTGGCGGCCGCAGCAGCACATGGATACGCAGTAATACGATCGACGTCCTCTCAAGGCGGATCGCATCGAAGGCCGGGCAACCACGCCCGGCCTTCTTTCATTCGATCGTCGCCGATTTACGCCAGCGGCAGTTGCACGGTCACGACGAGACCGCCGCCTTCGGCATCACCCAGCGACACTGAACCTCCCGCGCCTTCCACGACCTCCCGGACGATCGCAAGTCCCAGGCCGCTGCCCTCCGCTTCCGTCCCGATGATCCGGTAGAAGCGTTCAAAAACCTGTTCGCGCTCCCCCTCGGGAATGCCCGGCCCGTTGTCCTCGACGGTGACGACCGCCTTGCCATCTGCCTGCCGGACCGCAACGGTCACCCGTCCATCCGCGCTGACATAGCGGATCGCGTTGTCTATCAGATTGACCAGCATCTCACGCAGCATCGTGCCGTCGCCCTCGACGATGACGGGTCGATCCGCCTCCAATCCGACGTCGATATTGCGCCGTAGCGCCTCTTCGGCATGCACTTCCAGGATCTCGCGGGCAGCCTTGCTGAGGTCGGTCGCATCGCTGCGTGGTCGCCTGCTTCCCGGCTCGGCGCGCGACAAGGTCAGCAACTGGCTGGCAAGCCGCGAAATCTGCCGCGTGCTGGTCCGGAGAGCGACAAGCGCCTCGTCGCGGCGAGCCGCATCCCGCTCGCGAGCCGCGACGCTCGCCTGCGTCGAAATCAGCGCCAGAGGTGTTCTGAGCTGATGGGCGGCATTCGATACGAAGCGCCGTTGCGCCGCCATCTGGTTCTGGACACGCTCCATATAGTCGTTCAGCGCATGGACGAGCGGACGCAGTTCGCTCTGCACCATCTCGGGCGGCAGCGGATCAAGACGGTTGCGCCCGCGCTGACGCACGGCGTCCCGCAGCCTGAGAGCCGGCGCCAGGCCGCGTTGGAGACCGAGGATGGTCACCAGGCTGGCGACGAAGACGAGCACGAACTGCTTCGAAAAATCCGAAAGCCACAGCTGCCTTCGCATCGCATACTGACTGTTATGCGTCACTGCGATGCTCACCGAGACGGTGCCGTCATCGGGAAGACCGACAACGGGATGGTCGAGCATCATGACGCGTACATCGGCGCCATGGAACACGCGATCCTCGCCGGCCCGCTGGACAGTCGGCAACGGCAAGTCGGGAAAGCCGCTCACCAGGCTGCCCCAGGCGGTGATCACCTGATAGGAGACGCGGTCGCCGAAACCCGTGTCAAACATCTCGAGTGCGGCCGGCGGCACGTCCACCTGAACATTGCCACCCTCATCGACGCGCACGGCCTCGGCGATGACGCGGGCCGAGGCCAGAAGGGTTCGATCCGTCACCAGCTTTGCCGTCGCATCCGCCGTCCAGAAGCTGTCGTAAAGATTGAAGCCGATGGCGCCGAACAGCGTCAGCAGCACCCAGCAGAGCAGTTGTACTCTCAGGCTCTGACTGAGCCGCGCGATCGTGGCACCGGTCTTTGTGACGACGCTATTCGACATGTCGGAGGAGATAACCGAGCCCGCGCAAGGTCGCGATCTGAACCGAACTGCTCTCGAGCTTCTTTCTAAGCCTGTGGATGTAGATTTCGATTGCGCTCGGATCCGCCTCGTCGTCGAAACCGAATACGCTTTCGGAAAGCGCGGCTTTCGAAACCGTGTTGCCGAGCTTCATGACAAGCTGTTCGAGAACGGCATATTCGCGCGGCGTCAGTTGCAGCGGCTCGTCTTCGACGAAAAACTGCCGTGTGCCGCCGGAAAAACGCAAGTTGCCGACGGTGATCTCGGAGGATGCCCGATCCTGTCCGCGGCGCACCACCGCGCGGATTCTCGCTTCGAGTTCAGCGATTTCGAAGGGCTTGGCGAGATAATCGTCGGCGCCGCTGTCGAGGCCCGCCACACGGCCGTCGAGGCTCGCATTCGCGGTCAGGATAATCACCGGGAGCTTGTTCCCCGACTGTCTCAGCCGCTTGAGAAGCGTCAATCCGTCAAGCTTCGGCAGCGAAAGGTCGAGGATCATCGCCGAATACTCCGCCACCTTGAGCAGATGCTCCGCATCTTCGCCGTCATAAGCGATGTCAATAGCGTATTGGGCCTGCCGCAGGGCCTTGCCCAGCCAGGCCGCCAGATCCTTGTTGTCCTCCACCACAAGCAGTCTCATGCATCCCCTTAGCATGGGCAGAGGGTCAAGCGGAAGCGTAGGAATGCAAGGCCGGCAGGCGCTGGATGTTACCTGCCGCCCAGCGGGTTCTGCCTTTGGCATCTTCTGGCGTGAATTGTCCGCTATTTGTCCGGCGCGTGCATTTTCCTCTGTCTTGAGACGATGGAATATGGCTTCATGATCAACATAATGGAGCAAGAAATGTCCGGCCATAATACCATCCTTCTCGTCATCGACGCTCAGGAGTCCTTCCGGCAGCGCGATTATTGGGACGAAAGCCCCGCATCCGCCTATATCGATCGTCAGCAGGCTCTGATCGACGGCGCGCAGGCCGGCGGGATACCCGTCATTCAGATCTTCCATGTCGACGGAAGTGGGCCGTTTTCGGAAAGCTCGGGCTTCGTCAGGACGCTCGCCCCGCTCAGGATCGCCCCCGAGGCGACCTTCAGGAAGAGCCGTCACAGCGCGCTCGTCGGCTCCGGGCTCGACGTCTGGCTGACCGAGAACGGCGTGCGTCGAATCATCGTCTCAGGCATCCGCACCGAACAATGCTGCGAGACCACGACCCGCCACGCATCGGATCTCGGCTATCAGGTCGATTATGTCGGCGAAGCGACGCTGACCTTCCCGATGACCGACGCGACGGGACGCACCTGGAGCGCCGAGGAAATCCGCGGCCGCACGGAACTGGTCCTGTCGGGCCGTTTTGCCAGGATCGCCACCGTCGAACAGGCGCTGGCGGGGCCTGCAGAGCAACTCGCCGCATGATAGACGCTGCGCAGCCCTTCGGGATCCCCGTCTTCGTCGTCGTGCCGCCGCGCGTGCTGCTGCTCGACGTCGCCGGCCCGATCGAAGTGCTGCGCAAGGCGAACCTCGAACAGCGGACGGTGCGCTTCAGCGTCACCTATATCGGTCCGTCGGCAACGGTCGGCAGTTCGATCGGCCTCGCCGTTACCGGCGTCGCCGCCCTGCCGGAGTGCTTGCCCGACAAGGCGCTTGTCGTCATCGCCGGCAGCGCCGACGCTCCGATGGAAAACAACCGTCCATGGGACGAGCAGGAGCGCGACGCCCAGGCCGCCATCGTCGCGTGGCTGAAGCGCGCCATTCGTCCAGGGCTTCGGCTGGTTTCGATCTGCTCCGGCGCCTTGCTCGCTGCAGAGGCCGGAATGCTCGACGGCCGCGAATGCACCACCCATCACGGCTGCATGCAGGACCTAGCGAGGCTCGCGCCGACCGCGCGCATCCGGGACAACCGGCTCTATGTCGAGGATGGCGAGCGCCTGACCAGCGCCGGCATCACCGCCGGCATAGATCTGATGTTGCATATCGTCGCCGAGGCGGCCGGCCACGCATGCGCCGTCGCGGTCGCGCGGTATCTCGTGGTCTATCTCAGGCGCGGCGGCTCCGACCCGCAGCTTTCACCCTGGCTCGAAGGTCGCAACCACATCCACCCGGTCATTCACCGTGCACAGGATGCAGTGGCCGCTGATCCGACCCGGAACTGGTCGGTCGCCTCGCTCGCCCGCCTCAGCGGCGCCAGCCCGCGCAATCTTTCACGGCTGTTCAACGAGCAGACGGGCATGAGCGTGACAGATTTCATCAACCGCATGCGCGTCGCCCTCGCCCGCGAGATGCTCGCCGGCTCGAGGCTGGATATGGAAGCCGTTGCGATGCGCGCCGGCTTCGGCTCGGCCCGGCAGTTGCGCCGCGCCTGGAACCGGCTGCACGATAGCCCGCCGAGCGCGGCACGGCCGAGGCCGGCCGTGGATTCATAGAGCAGGAGGACGAGCGGTGTGCCGGGCCTCGTCTTCGACGGCTGCGGCACCGGGCGCCTCCGTTCCCCAGATTTCGATCTGCGTCAGCGCCGGATAGGGCGAGCTATCCGGCGCTTTGATCAACCCATGCAGTTCCACCCATTCGACGATGCAGGGCTCGATGGAAAAACCCTGCGCGGCACCCGATTTCACCAGCGGAAAGGAGGAGGTCGCGCCATTCGAGAAGGTGACGCTCGCCTGCTCCCACCAGGAATCATGCGGGAAATCCGCCCGGAGGTAGAAGACGATCTCATCGATCCGGACGGGTCGGCCGAATTCCACCGTCAGGGCGGCCTTGGGATCGCGATTGATGCCCCAACTGGTGTAAGGCCAGAAGCCGTGATTGTCGTTGGCCTTTTCACCATCGATCGCGTTGCGCGCGGCAAACACCGCTTCGCCGCGAGTTTCGACATTGGCGCGCGCATGCGGGAAAAGCGCCCGATTGGCGTGATCGTCCCAGGGATTGACAGCGAGATTGCGCCTTTGGACGATCTCGTCAGGGCGCGCGCTTCGCGCTGAAAGCCGGTGGATGTCGCCCCTGAAGGCGTTCGGCGAATAGGACTTGCGCTTGTCGCCGAAGGGCACGGCGAGGCAATAGCCGTTTTCCCTGATGTAGACGAGGCCAGGATGGATGGCATTGTCCAGCGCGAGGAAGACATGTCCGGGCTCGGAAGCCTCGACAACGACGCAGTCGCCCTCATCATAATTCTGGCGATAGACCAGAAACGTCTCGTCCTGCCCCGTATGACTTGCCAGCACGAAGCCATCGGCATCCACGATCTTCAGCGTCAACTCCATGCGCGCCCTCCTCAGACGATCCGCAATCTCAACAACTTGCCGGCAAAGGGCAGGCGCAGCCGGTAAAGCCTCTCGGGCCAGGCCGCTCTCAGCCTGATGTCATCCACTTCGATCTGGTCCACTTCAATCGGCCCGGCGCCGTCGACGACAATGCTGCCGAGATCGGCGAGATCGATTTTGTCAGGGGCGACGATCGGCGGCAGGCACGTCATCAGCGACAGGACTGCCGGTCTGTCCCCATCATAAGTATCGACGATCTCGACATGGCGACCGCGTTGCAGGGAGACTGCGCGCCGATAGCTGCGCAACTTCGCTTCCGGGGGATAGGCACCTGATATATCGAGGGATATGCGCGCCTCGCTCTCGCCAAATTCGACCTCGACGTCACGGGCGCCGAAGGCTTCGCCGGCGGACTGCATGACGCCTTCGAAGGTCGGCAGGTTGTGAAAGGCCGACTGCATCGTCCATATTTCGTAACGCCGCGGCGAGAAGGTCTTTGCCGTATAGGTCTCGACGCCGACATCGATCAGGAAGGGACAGCCGTTCTTGTAGAGCGTCACGCTGCCGACATCGTTGTGATTGTGGCCTTCGCCGTTGTTGCCGCCCTTGACCGCAAGCGAAAACTGCTCGTCGCGGGCGATGAACAGGCCGGTGCCGGGATAGAAGCTATCGCGCCCGGATATCGGCTGCGGTCCGGCGGCGGGGATCGCATGACCGGCCAGCAGCTCCTGCACGCGATACCAGAGGTTCCATTCGCCGGGCAGATGCGGGCTCCCGGTCGCTGCCCGGTCGGCGGCGGCGAACGCCGCCAGCATCTCGGAACCAACCGCCTTGCCGAACAGATATTCCCGTGCGCTGCAGGGCTCGACCACCGCCGAGGAATCCGCGAAGTTGAAAAAATAGCGTCCGGTCACATGCATATTGGCGATAAACTCAGCCATGTTGCGGATCTTCGGCTGCCGCCAGATCTTGTCGAAGAGCCTGGGCGCCACGCTATCGAGCACGGTTAGCGCGCCGTGCAGACAGAGCGCGGCGTGGCGGTAATAGACCACCCCCTCCTCGCAGGCTCCGTCCTCGGCATAATCCTTCAGGAAAGCATCGAGACTGCCGAGCGCCTTTTCGACGACGGCGCGACGTGACGGCTGATCGGTTTTTAGGGAGAACACCGTCAACAGGACGTTCTGAGTTATCCAGGCCGTCCAGTTGTTCATCCGCTCGTCACCGCGGCCCATCCACCAGAAATGCCGGCCGAGATAGGGCGTCAGGATGCGGATCTCGATCTCCCGCTCCACACGCGCCACGATCTCGGGGCTGATGCCGTCAAGCTCCTCGCCGAGCAAGGCGATGACGGTGGCCAGCAGGGCGGCCGTTTCGGCGGCGAAGAGATCGACGACGGGCTGCGAATTGTCGGGAAGCGGCAGCCGCGCACCGCTGCGTTCATAAGCATTATGCGCCGGAAGCTGCCAGCCGCTTTCCTCGGCGATCAGAAAGATGCCATCGACGATCGCAGACAGGAAGCGGCCGCCGGCTTCGACGAGTTCGCCCAGCACCAGATTGTTCAGCATCCGGCGGCGCGTGAAATAAAGCTCCTCGAAGCGCGAACGATTGCCGGTCTCGGTGTACTGCCGGTAATCCGAAGCGATGATAAGGGGCCAGGGCCGCGCAAGTGTGGCTTCGGCTTCGCGCACGACCAGATCGCGCGTCGCCGGGGGCACAGCATTCCATCTGGCGCGATCGGAGCAGACGGCACCCGGTAAAAAATCACCCAGGACATCCGGCAGCTCGCCTGAAATCTCGCTGAACATGTCCCTCCCCGCATTGGAAAAGCATTGACGGCGCTTAGCCTTCGTCCTCACCTATCATATGTTTTCGGCGCTTTCCATAAAATTTGTATGACCTATTCAGAACTTGTTTGACCAATACCGGAGATGTGCTATGTCCTTGGCAGGAGGAAGAACTGGCGGCATTCGGCCGCCCGGATTTTAGGATCTAAGAATCTCGCGGCCAGCCGCAGAATGCCCGCCCAGGAGGAAGCATCGGTGTCCATATCGAATTCGGTCATCGCGACGGATGGCGCCCCAGCGGCTTCCCGCCGGAAGGTCACCGCCCTGTCCAAGCGGCAGCGCAAGATCCGCAATGCGCTCGTCGCTTATTCCTTCATCGCCCCGAATTTCCTCGGCTTCGCGGTCTTCACGCTCGGCCCGATCCTGTTCGCCTTCGCCCTCGCCTTCATGCATTGGGACGGCTCGAATGCGATCACATTCGCGGGGCTGGACAATTTCTGGCGGCTCTTCGACGACAAGGCGTTCATCGCCGCCTTCTGGAACACGATCATCTATACGGCCGCCTCGGTCCCGGCGACACTGCTCTGCGCGCTCGGCCTCGCCGTTCTCCTCAACCAGAAAATCGTCGGGCGAAATTTCTTCCGCACGGCGATGTTCTTCCCCTATGTCGCCTCGCTGGTCGCCGTCGCCGTCGTCTGGAACATGATCTTCAATCCCGAGATGGGACCGGTGAACATGATCCTCTACACGCTCGGCCTCGACCCGAAGAACATGCCGGGATGGGCGGCCGACCGCCACTGGGCGATGGTGACGGTGATCCTGTTCGGCATCTGGAAGAACATGGGCTACTACATGGTCATCTATTTGGCCGGGCTGCAGGGGATCAATGCCGAACTCTATGAGGCCGCTGATCTCGATGGCGCCAATTCCTGGCAGAAATTCATCCACGTGACCGTCCCCCAGCTCGGGCCGACGACCTTTTTCGTCACCGTCATGCTGACGATCCAGTCCTTCAAAGTGTTCGACCAGATCTTCATGATCACCCAGGGCGGCCCCGGCACATCGACTCTCGTCCTCGTCTACCACATCTACAACGAGGCGTTCATTTCCTGGGATCTCGGCTATTCCAGCATGATTTCGCTGGTGCTGTTCTTCCTCGTGCTCGCGGTCACGGTCTTTCAGTTCCGCCGCCAGAGGGAGGACGAGGCATGAGGATCGTCGGGCACAAGATCACCGTCAAAACGGTCCTCCTCTATGCCATCGTCATCACGGTGACGGTGGTGATGCTGATGCCCTTCGCCTGGATGCTCTCGGCATCCCTGAAGCTCAGCCGCGACGTCTTCGCCTTCCCGATCGAGTGGATACCGTCTCAGCCGCAATGGCAGAACTACGTCGACATCTGGACGAAGATCCCGCTTGCGCTCTTCATCTACAACACCTCGAAGCTGACGATCATCGTCACGCTGCTGCAGCTCCTGACCTCCAGCTTTGCCGCCTATGCCTTCGCCAAGCTGAATTTCCCCTATAAGAACACGCTGTTCCTCGGCTATATCGCCACCATCGCCATGCCCTGGCAGGTCTATATGGTGCCGCAATTCCTGCTGATGCGCGAGTTCGGCCTCAACAACACGCATCTGGCGCTGATCTGCCTGCAGGCCTTCACCGCCTTCGGCGTTTTCCTGATGCGGCAGTTCTACATGTCGATCCCGACCGAGCTCTGCGAGGCGGCCCGCATCGACGGCATGAACGAATATCAGATCTGGGCGCGCATCATGCTGCCGCTCTCGAAGCCGGCGCTCTCGACGCTGACGATCTTCACCTTCGTCAGCACCTGGAATGATTTCCTCGGGCCGATGATCTATCTCACCAAGACCGAGCTGAAGACCGTCCAGATCGGCCTGCGCATGTTCATCTCGCAGTATTCGGCCGAATACGGGCTGATCATGGCGGCTTCCGTCGTCGCTCTCATCCCGGTTCTCATCGTCTTCCTCGCGCTGCAGCGCTTCTTCGTCGAGGGCATCGCCTCGACGGGACTGAAGGGGTAAATCCATGAACGCCGTGTCATCCGTCGCCCCGCTACCGATCACCGACGACGAGGTCCAAGCCGCGCTCGATCTCGCCGTCGCGCAGATCAGGCGCAATCTCCCCGAGTTCACCCATGCCGCGCAGAACCATTCGAGCGTGAACAATATCTATCCCGCCGTGGCGAACGACCAATGGACCGCCGGCTTCTGGCCGGGCGAGCTGTGGCTGGCCTTCGAGCATAGCGGCGATCCGGTGTTCCGCCATGCCGCGCAGATCCAGGTCCAATCCTTCCTGCATCGGATCGTCAACCGCATCGAGACCGATCATCATGATATGGGCTTTCTCTATTCGCCCTCCTGCATCGCCGCCTGGAAACTCGTCGGGGACGAGGATGGCCGCAAGGCGGCGATCCTGGCCGCCGACCAGCTGATCGAGCGCTTCCAGCCAATCGGCCAGTTCATCCAGGCCTGGGGCCATAAAGGCAAGCCGGAGGAATACCGCTACATCATCGACTGCCTGTTGAACCTGCCGCTGCTCTACTGGGCAAGCCGCGAGACCGGCGATCCGAAATATCGCGAGATCGCGCTCGCCCATGCCCGCACGACGCTTGCCCATTCGGTGCGGCCTGACGATTCCACCTATCACACCTTTTACATGGACCCCGTCACCGGCGCGCCGGTGCGCGGCGCTACCAAGCAGGGCTACCGGGACGACAGTTTCTGGGCGCGCGGGCAGGCATGGGGCATAGCGGGCATGGCGATCTCCTATCGCTACGAGCCAATCGAGGAATATCGCCGGAGCTTCGACCGGCTGCTCGCCTTCTACCTCAACCGGCTGCCGGCCGACATGGTGCCCTATTGGGATCTCGTTTTTTCCGATGGCGACGGCGAGCCGCGCGACAGCTCGTCGGCCTCGATCACCGCCTGCGGCCTGCTTGAGATGGCCGAGCTCGTCGACGCCGACACCGCCGAGCGCTACCGCGTGCTGGCGCGGCGCATGGTGAAGAGCCTTGCCGATCACTATGCGGTCAAGGATCCAACCGTCTCCAACGGCCTGGTGCTGCATGCGACCTATTCGAAGAAATCGCCGTTCAACACATGCCGCGGCGAGGGCGTCGATGAGTGCGTCTCCTGGGGAGATTATTATTATATGGAAGCTTTGACGCGTCTTTCGCGCCGCTGGTCTTCCTATTGGTGAGGTCAGGAGAACCCGATGGCCAGCATTTCGCTTAAAGAGCTGAACAAATCCTACGGCGCGCTCACCGTCGTCCACGATATCGACCTCGAAATATCAGACAAGGAATTCATCATCCTGGTCGGCCCCTCCGGCTGCGGCAAATCGACGACGCTCAGGATGATCGCCGGCCTCGAGGAGATCTCCGGCGGAGAACTCAAGATCGGCGGCGACGTCATGAATGACGTCCCCTCCAAGGACCGGGATATCGCCATGGTTTTCCAGAATTATGCGCTCTACCCGCATATGACCGTTTACAAGAACATGGCTTTCGGCCTGCAGCTGCGCAAAGTGTCGCGTGATTTCATCGACAAGCAGGTGCAGGATGCGGCCAAGATCCTCGACATCACCCATCTCCTGAACCGCAAGCCGAAAGCGCTTTCGGGTGGGCAGCGCCAGCGCGTCGCGCTCGGCCGCGCCATGGTGCGCAACCCGGCCGTTTTCCTCCTCGACGAGCCGCTGTCCAATCTCGACGCCAAGCTGCGCGGCACGATGCGCTCGGAAATCACCAAGCTGCACAAGCGCCTCAACGCCACCTTCATCTACGTCACCCACGACCAGGTGGAAGCCATGACGATGGCCGACCGCATCGTCGTCATGAAGGACGGCCATATCCAGCAGGTCGACACGCCGCAGAACCTTTACGACCGCCCCGTCAACATGTTCGTCGCCGGCTTCATAGGCGCGCCGCAGATGAACATGCTGCCCTCGACCATTCAGCGCCGGGGTGACGGCTACGTCGCCATCTTCGACGGCCGCGAATTGCCGCTGCCTGCGCATTTCGACAAGAGCAGGATCGGCCCCTACGAGGGCCGCGAACTGGTGCTCGGCATCCGCCCGGAGAACTTCCACGAACTGCCGCCGGCCGACATCCCGGCCGAAAATCTCGCGCCGGTTAAGGCAGTGGTCGAGCTTGCCGAACCGATGGGCTCTGAGGTGCATCTGAATATGGTGGCCGGCGGTCGCAATCTCATCGCCCGCGTGTCGCCGCGCTTCCGGCCTGACATCGGCGACGAGGCGACGCTTGTCGCCGACATGAGCAATGCGCAGCTGTTCGACAAGGAAACGGAACGATCGATTCTCTACTGAGCGCCTGGGGAGACGGCCATGCAGTGGTTGCGGGACATGTGGACGCAGGAGGGGCCGGGCATTCCGAAGGATGCGCCTGCGAAGACCGGCCTTGCCCTCTTCGCCGACATCCTCGCCCGCGAATGGTGGGAGATGGTCAAGCTCAACATCCTGTTCATCCTCGCCTGCCTCCCCGTCGTAACCCTGCCGGCGGCAATCGCCGCCACGGCCCGGGTCTCGGTGGCCTTCGTCGAGGATCGCAACACCTATCTCCTGCGCGACTTCACCGAAGCATTCCTGCACTATTTCTGGCGCGCCACCGCCTGGGGTCTGGCGCTGACGGTCGGGCTCGCACTCGGCATCTATGCAATCTTCAGCTATGCAGCCGGCGCGCGTGACAAGCTGATGCTCGCCGCACCGCTGGCGGTCGCGCTTGTCGCCACCGCCTTCCTTGCGGTCACCGCTTGCCATCTCATCGTGCTGATGGTGATGCGCGACCTGCCGGCGCTGCGGCTCCTGCGGCTCGCCGCGCTCGCCTCCGTCGCCCGCCCGCTGCCGGCGCTTGCCGCGCTCGCCGTCAACGCCGCCCTGTGGCTGGCGCACATCCTCTTCTATCCGGTTTCCGTGTTCATGCCGGCGACCTTCAATTTTTCACTCGGAATGTTCGCCGTCGCATTCGGCGTCCATCGGGCGGTGGTGTTGGTTCTGGACCTGCCAGAGGCAATGCAGCCGCACCGACACTTTAAAAATAGCTGATCCAGAGACGATCCAGGGAAGGAGAGCAGGAATGTATTTGGGCAAATTCGGGAGGACGATGAAACTTGCCGTGGCAGGTTTCACTCTGGCCGCAACGACATCAGGCGCGGCGCTCGCTCAAGACGCAGTGACGCTGAAGTGGGCTTTGTGGGACTGGGACAAGACCGCCTATTACAAGCCGCTGATCGAGGCCTATCAGGCCAAGCACCCGAACGTGAAGTTCGAGCCGATGGACCTCGGCTCGCAGGACTACCAGCAGATGATTTCGACGCAGTTGACCGGCGGCTCGAAAGACATCGACATCGTCACCATCAAGGACGTGCCGGGCTATACCAATCTGGTGCGTGCCGGCAACATCGCCGATCTCAGCGGCTTCGTGAAGGATCAGAAGATCGATCCGGCGCCCTATGGCGGTCTGATCGAGGAACTGACCGTCGACGGCAAGGTCTATTCGCTGCCGTTCCGCTCCGACTTCTGGATCGTTTATTACAACAAGGACATCTTCGACAAAGCCGGCGTCGCCTACCCCACCAACGACATGACCTGGGCGCAGTTCGACGCGGCCGCCGAGAAGCTTGCCGGCGGCATGGGCACCAACAAGACCTATGGTGCGCTGCTGCATACCTGGCGCTCGACGGTCCAGCTACCCGGCATCCTCGACGGAAAACACACGCTGGTCGACGGCGACTACGCCTTCCTGAAGCCTTGGTACGAGCGCGCGCTTACCCTGCAGAAGGATGGCGCCATCCCCTCTTATGCCTTCCTGAAGACGTCGAACACGCATTATTCGGCGCTCTTCTTCAACGGCACGATCGGCATGCTGCCGATGGGCACCTGGTTCGTCGGCACTCAGATCGCCAAGGTCAAATCGGGTGAATCGAAGAGCAAGAACTGGGGCATCGTGAAGTTTCCGCATCCGGACGGCGTACCGGCCGGCACGACGGCTGCTCAGATCTCGGGCCTCGCCGTCAACGCCAATTCCGAGCACAAGGATGCCGCCCTCGACTTCATCAAGTTCGTTACCGGTCCGGAGGGCGCGGCGGTCATCGCGTCGACGGGCACCTTCCCGGCGCTTAAGACCGCCGACGTCAGCGCAAAGATCGCGGCCACACCCGGCTTCCCTGAAGACGCGGCCAGCAAGGAGGCGCTGATACCGGCCAAAGCCTATCTGGAAATGGCGGTCAACCCGAACGCGGCCAAGATCGAGGTCGTGCTCAACCGCGTCCACGACGCGATCATGACCGACAACACCCCTATCGACGACGGGCTGAAGGAAATGACCGAAGGCGTGAAGGCCATCAAGTAGACCTTGCGAGATGCTGACGGCCGCGGACCAGCAGATGGCCCGCGGCCGATCCTGTTTTAGAAAAACCAGAGCCGACAATGATTTACGATCCCAGCAGGGCCAACCCGCTTTGCGGTAATCCCCTGAAGACGCGCGACGATCTGGCAAAGGCCGTCATCGACCTTTTCGAGCCCCTTCTGCCCTATTTCTCCGAAGGCGGCGCGCGTGTGCGGCTCGGTGCCACAGGTGCGATCTTCGACCGGGCAGCGGCGGATCTGGAGGGATTTGCGCGGCCGCTCTGGGGCATCGTTCCCCTTGCCGCCGGTGGCGGCCATTTCCCGCATTGGGATCTTTATCGGCGCGGGCTGGCGAACGGGACCAATTCTGATCATCCCGAATATTGGGGCGATCTCGCCGACCGCAACCAGCGGCTGGTCGAACTCGCCGCCGTCGGCTTTGCGCTGGCGCTGGTGCCGGAACATATCTGGGAGCCGTTGAGCGATAGCGACAAGAAGACGGTCTCCGCCTATCTTCTCCAGGCACGGAACTTGGAATTCATCGACAACAACTGGAAATTCTTCCGCGTCCTCATCGATCTCGGGCTGGAGCGCGTGGGTATTGCATTCGACCATGGGAAAACCATCGCCTATCTCGACGAGTTGGAAGCTTTCGATCTCGGCGAAGGCTGGTATCGCGACGGACCGGTGCGGCGGGTCGATCACTACATCCCCTTCGCCATGCATTTCTACGGCCTGATCCATACCGTGCTGGCACGCGGCGACGAGGCGCGCAAGAACCGCTTCCGCGAGCGCGCTCGGACCTTCGCGCGGGATATCCGCCACTGGTTCGGCCCCGACGGGGCCGCCCTTGCCTTCGGTCGCAGCCAGACCTACCGCTTTGCGGCTGGCGGCTTCTGGGGCGCGATTGCCTTTGCCGGCCTCGAAGCGCTGACCTGGGCCGAGATCAAGGGCTATTACATGCGCCATATCCGCTGGTGGTCGGCACTGCCGATCGCCGACCGCGATGGCGTTCTCTCCATCGGCTACGGCTATCCGAACCTTCTGATGAGCGAGAGCTATAACTCTCCCGGCTCGCCCTATTGGGCGCTGAAATTCTTCCTGCCGCTCGCCCTCCCTCAGGATCACCCCTTCTGGACCGCCGAAGAGGCGCCGCAGCCGGAATTCTCAGAGCCGGTGGCTTTGAAGCAGGCCGGCATGGTCGCCATGCATACGCCCGGAAATGTCGTCGTGCTCTCCTCTGGCCAGCAGCACGACAAGATGCGCGGCGCAAACGAGAAATATTCGAAATTCGCCTACTCCACCCGCTATGCCTTCAACATCGAAGCCGACGACCGCAATTTTGCCGCCGCAAGCTTCGACGGCATGCTCGGCCTCTCCGACGACGGCACCCACTTTCGCATGCGCGAAAGCCTCGAAGAGGCACTGATAGCAGGCGACCGGCTCTATTCCCGGTGGCGCCCCTGGAATGACGTCACGATCGAGACCTGGCTTATTCCCGCAAACCCCTGGCACATCCGCATCCACCGGATCGCCACGCCGCATCCGCTCAGTACCATCGAGGGCGGTTTTGCGATCGAACGGGCCGATTTCAACGCCGATCGCTCCGAACAGGCTGAACGCCGGGCTGTCTGGTACGGACAGAAGGATGTCAGCGCGATTGTGGACCTGTCGTCCAATTCGAGGGCCGGCCACGCGATGAGCCCCATACCGAACACCAACCTCATCCACGCCAAGACCCTGCTGCCGCAGCTGCGCGGCGAAATCGGCCCGGGAACCACCGTGCTGGTCACCGCGGCGATGGCGCTGCCGAGCCACGGGAATTGGGCGGAGGCGCTCGCCAATCCGCCGGTTTGCCCGGATCTTGACGAACTGGGGCGGCACTTTCGTGAACACGGCGTGCGCGTGGCGGCCTTTGCTCTCCAGTCTTAGCGTAGGGTTAGAGCGTCCTTCGCGGCCCATTGCAGCGGCACAATCATTCGCTGCGAGGAGTGGCGCGATGACGTCGTCCGCGCGCCAGATCAACAAAACGGCGCTTGACCTCGTCGAACAGCCCCTGTGACAACGGGCAGCGCCCCCCCAATTAAAGCGGCGGCGTCGACCCCATGTACGCCGTTCAGCTATGATCCGGTCCGTTCAGTCTCGTACGCCTCGGCAATCCGTTCCGCCAATTCTGCCATTTGATCGTCCGGTATCTGCAGAACGCCATGCTCAGCCATCAACGCGTGGTATTGCTGCTTTTCAAGCGGCACGCCCGAAGGCAAGGGAACGACGTGAAAATGTAAATGGCTATTGGCTTGCTGACTGCCGAGTGAAAGCACATAAATTCGCTCGGCATCGAACACTCTTTTGAGGGCGCGCGACAAGATGTGAACCTTCTCCTGCAATCGAAGATATTCGTCTGTCGATATATCTCGCGCCAGATCCTCGCGGTGCTCCTTCGGACTGACAAGGCAATAACCCGGAAGAGTCGGATATTTGCTCAGAAAGATGATGGTCTCATCGTCCTCGAAAATGCGATGATGAAAGCAAGTGGGGTCGTTCTTGACCAAGCCGCAGATAAAACATCGCCTTGTTTCAATGCGGCGCACATAGGCCTTGAGATCAAATGGCAGCCGTTCGATCATTGCTGAACCTTTCGTGCGCAGCTTCGATTGTCGATGGTACGTCGACTGATATTGCCATCGTACCCTAAGGTGCGTCCCGATCCTTCAGATTTGCCGAGCTTGATGTGCTTATCTTCTCACGCGCCATTAATATGTTATGATTACCAGTAGCAATCATACTAACCATTCAATTGCATAACTTAACATTCTTTCGGTGCAATATTACTTAAGTGAAATCCGGCCAATCCCGATGGTATACTCTGATTTCACTTTGGAGCCATGAGAGGAGGATGCAATGCCTACCGTAATGGTCTGTCACGACGTCAAAGACACGAAACACTGGCTCGTCTCGCCTGTTCGCAAGCAAGTACTGGAACCCGTCGGCGTCACGAATATTCGCACCTTCACAGACCCTCAAACGCCCAACCGCGTTGGCTTGGTGATGGAGGTTGCAGACATGCAAAAGTTGATGGCCTTCATGCAGACCAAGGCCGCGGCCGATGCGATGGCGAGTGATGGCGTGCTGCCGGAGACCATGATGATCCTGGTGCAATCGTAGCACACATCTCTACGGGCAACGCGGGAGGATGATATGACGACTCTATTCGTGAGGCACGAGGTCTCCGACTACGCCACCTGGCGCAAGATCTATGATGCGTTTCATCAGGTGCAAAAGGCCAATGGCGTTACGGCGGAAGCCGTCTACCGGGCCACGGACAACCCGAACGACATTACCGTAACGCACGAGTTTGCCACGCTGGAAGCGGCTCAGGCTTTCAGTAAGCTGGAAGAGCTGAAGGCAGCGATGCGCAAGGGAGGGGTACTCGGGACTCCGATCGTGTGGTTTGCCAATAAAGCGTGAAATAGCCCAACGACCGCAGCGGGCAGTGGAGGCTAAGCTGCCGCCGTCCGGCGCATGAGATGAAGGCGGCGGAGCTCGCGCTCTGCCGAGCGCCCTTACTGCACGCTCCTCAAATCGTGCAGGAGATCCAGGCCGCGCTGATATTTTTCCGTTTTCTTGCCGGCTTGTTCGGCCTGACGGAGATTATCTTCGAGGTCGGCTTGCTTGACCGGCAGGGCAAGCGGGTTTGAAGCCGCACGCTTGACGAAGTCGTCCTCCATCTCGTCCGGCCGCCGTGTCAGAGCATCGACCGCGGCGACGATCGCCGGCGGAAAGCCTTCCTCCCTCAGCCTGTCGAGCGTCCACCCGCTTGCCTTCTCGACAACGTCGTGAAGGTAGGCGACCGTTCGTATCTCGTCGCCGGAAACGAGAAGTGCTACCCGCTGGCAGTGCTCGAAGTACGGCCGGTCGGTCTTATCAGCCTGCCCTTCATGCGCTTCGAGAGCGATTTGGATGGCGTGGTCGAGATGCTGCATGGGATTACGGCCCCTCGGTCTTCCTGATCTTCCGCTGGGACGGCTTTTCGCCCGTCGTCATTTCCAAATCCGGCACGGAAGGAACCTTGGCAACCTGGCCGCGCTTTGGCGACCGCCGATCGAAATCGCCGCTCTCACCGGCGCCCTGAAGCAGCGCCGCATCATCCCTGTCGTCTTCATCGAGCAGATCCTGCAGGGTCTCATGCTCATCCTCGCCGGCCAGTTCATCGCAGGCTTGCAGCCAATGGCGCTGGTCCGCTCCATCCGGGCGGCCCTCGGCCTCCCAGATTTCGTAGGCACGGCGACGTATCTGCTCGTGCTTGTCTATAGCCATGATCTTCTCCAAGCACATTTGAATGAGCCGCTCAGGGCGTGTTGATGGTTGGAAGAAAATCCTCCACCTGTTTACGCTCATCTTTTGAAAGCGTCTCCACCCGCTCCTTCCAGAACCTCTCGGCCTCCGGCGGATCCTGATCCCATTGGCGGACTTCGGTGATGTTGTCGTCAATTTTGGACCGGCGGCGGCCACCGAGTCTGAGATATTCCGTCGCAAGTTTCAGGCTGGGGGTTTCGGTGTCGCCGCCGTCTATCACCGCGCGTGCATTGCTGCGGGCCTTCTCCAACGTCCTGCGACGATCATCCGCCGCCTGTTGTGTGTCGGCGGAGCGTGCGTCGTCAGTGCCGCTTTCCGGAGGTATAGCGGATTTGGACATCATACCGGTTATCCTTCCAACCCATCCACAGATGTTGCGATTCGATAACCCTCGCGAGTTGCAAGAGTTCCCGCCGATGGCCATGATTTGAGTGGAGGCTGGAGCCGGAGCGCCCAGCCATCAATGTACGGCCATGCTCACCATGCGATAGGGGTGCACGGCCTCGAACTGCGAGATCATCGCCGTCGCCCGCAGCAGCACGCGCTCGGCATTCTCGGGATCGTCACGGGCGAGTTCATCGGCGCTGACGCGGATTGCTTCAGCCATGTTGATGGAAAGTTCTGCAAATTGCGCATCGCCCTCAACGAGGGCCTCACGTGCCGTGTCTTCCAGTGTACGGGCGATGTCGACGAAGATCTCCTCGCGCTCCTCCACGCTCAGGTCTTTGATTATATTGGTCTTCTCTTCCATGACAGGCGCTCCGGAAAGACGTGGGAATCATCGTCTTTCATGTCGAACGCCGGAGCCGCGCTTCGGTTCCCTGGAGGGGCGAGACTCGCGCCTCGGCGCCGGCATCGTTTGCCGTGCGATCAAGGCGCTGGATAACCGAAATGCCGGAGCGGACGGCTCGTTCATCGTCGGCGAATCCGAGTTGTTTTGCTTGGCCCGCCGCAAAGCCAGCGGCGTGACGGAATTGACAAAGATCTGATCCTTAGCGCATTCCTGGGCGAAGGATTTCGTCAGGCTGACGGCGGCCGCCTTGGCGACGGCATAATGGGCGTTTTGGGGTGGGCCTTGAAAGCATCGACCAAGGTCACGTTGACGACCCGCCCCGGCGACCCCATGACGCCGCGATGCGTCGAAACGGACGAACTAAGCAGTTCCTCATTGCGATCGATCTCGGTGGCCCATGCGAGATCATGAGCTTCGCGGTCGTCACTCCGAACCCGGAAGAACCGCCAACGATGATCGCGATCTGGTTCTTCGAAGAACCACCTCGTTATTTGGCCGTGTGTCAAGTTTGGCAAAGCTCCAGGGCATTCTGAAAGTTTCGAAATGATCCCACGCCTCCAGCCCAAAGCTTCCACCCCTCTTCCGCCCGCTGGTTTCTTCCAGCAACTTATCGAGGCGGGGTTTACGGGCGATATCGAAACCGGCGCAGCCAGCCGAACCGTATTTTCAACCGACAATTCCATCTATCAGGTCGAGCCGGCCGGCATTCTTTTTCCAAGGAGCGTCGAAGACCTCCAACTGGTGGCGGCCGTGCTGTCGGAACCAGCCTTCCGGGGGACAAGCATCGCACCGCGCGGCGGCGGCACCGGCACGAACGGTCAGTCCCTGACATCGGGTGTCGTGGTTGACTGTTCGCGGCACATGACGTCCATTCTGGAAATCGATCCGGTCCGAAGGGTTGCGCGCGTCCAGGCCGGCGTCGTCAAGGATGAGCTGAACCGGGCGCTGAAGCCCTACGGTCTGTTCTTCGCGCCCGAACTCTCCACCTCCAACCGCGCCACCATCGGCGGCATGATCTCCACCGACGCCTGCGGCCAAGGTTCCTGCCTCTACGGTAAGACCAGTAACCACGTCCTCGGATTGCGTATCGTGCTTACCGACGGTTCCGACTTCTGGTCGCGCCCGCTGGACGCGGAGGCGTTCGAGGAGATCGCCGCGCGTGAGGGCCGCGTCGTTGATGTTCACAGGACGGTCGAACGGATCGCCCGGGAAAAACATGAACGCATCGCCGAAATTTTCCCGAAGCTCAACCGCTACATGACCGGCTACGACCTCGCCCATGTCAGGCGCGGCGACGGATGCTTCGACCTCAATGCCGTTCTCTGCGGCTCGGAGGGAACGCTGGCGATGATCGCCGAAGCCGAGCTCAACCTTCTGCCGATCCCCGCCCATGCGGCGCTGATCAACATCCGCTACGGCGACTTCAACACCGCCCTGGAGGATGCCCGCAGCCTGGTGGCGCTGAAGGTCGCCTCGGTGGAAACGGTCGACGAGAAAGTGCTCGGCCTCGCGAAAGGCGATATCGTCTGGACCGGCATTGCCCGCTTCTTTCCCGACGATCCGGGCAGAGCGACCAACGGCATCAACATTGCCGAAGTGCTCGCCGATGATGAAGAGGAACTCGAACGCAAGCTTGCGGAGGTGACCGCCGCCCTCGACACGGATGCGAATGCCCGCCATGCCGGCTATACGATCGCCCGGGGCCATGCCGACGCTGAAGCGATCTGGTCGATGCGCAAGCGGGCGGTCGGCCTGCTCGGAAATGTGGAAGGGCCGGTCAGGCCCGTCGCCTTCGTCGAGGATACGGCCGTGCCGCCGGAAAACCTGGCGGCGTATATTCGCGACTTCCGTGCGCTTCTCGATGGCGCGGGCCTTTCCTACGGCATGTTCGGCCATGTCGATGCCGGCGTCCTGCACGTGCGGCCAGCGCTCGACCTCACCCGCGACGACCACATTAGGCTGGTGCGCGACATCAGCGACGCCGTCGTGGCGCTCACCCGCAAATATGGCGGCGTGCTTTGGGGAGAGCACGGCAAGGGCGTGCGTTCGGAATATGTGCCGGAATTTTTCGGCGATCTTTATCCCAGCCTGCAGGAGATCAAGCGGGCTTTCGATCCTCAGAATCGGCTCAATCCCGGCAAGATCGCAACCCCTTCCGCGGAAGTGCTGACGAAGATCGACGATGTTCCGTTGCGCGGAGATATCGATCGCATCATCGGCAACGAGATCCGCTCCGCCTTCGACAACGCCGCCTATTGCAACGGCAACGGCGCCTGTTTCGATTTCGACGAAACGAGCCCGATGTGCCCCTCCTACAAGGCGACGCGCGACCGGCGCTTTTCACCCAAGGGCCGCGCCGCCCTGATGCGGGAATGGCTGAGGCTCCTTGCGGAAAAGGGCATCGATCCCCGCCAGGAGGCGGCGCGCCTGCGGCGAAGCATTCCGCTTGCCAGCCTCGCGCGGCGCGCCTTCAATTCGCTGAACCCGGCCAATCGGGACGACTTTTCCCACGAGGTGCGCGCGGCAATGGACACATGTCTCGCCTGCAAGGCCTGCGCGGGGCAATGTCCGGTGAAGGTCAGCGTTCCGGCCTTCCGCTCGAAATTCCTGGAACTCTATTATGGACGCTATCTCCGCCCGCTGAAGGATCCGCTGGTCGCGGCGATCGAAACCACCCTGCCGCTCGTCCGACGCATCCGGCCGGCCTATAACCTCATTGTCGGCACGCGCGCCGGCAGGACGATGATGCGCATGACCGGGCTGACCTCCCTGCCGCGTCTGCCGCAAATCTCGCTGGCAAGAGAAGCGGCACGCCTCGGCGTGCCGCTTGCGACCGCTCAGACAATCGAAGCCCTGTCGCGCGAGGCAAGGCAGCGCAGCGCAGTTTTCGTCGCCGATGCCTTCACCGCCCACTTCGATCCGGATGTCGCGCTCGCCGCCATCGGGCTCGCTCGAAAAATGGGACTGACGCCCTTTCTTGCTGCCTCCCATATCAATGGCAAAGCCCTGCATGTTCATGGCTATCTCGGACGCTTCGAGGCTGCAGCCAAGCAGACCGCACGTTATCTCCAGCGACTGGACGAGACAGGCGTGGCGCTCGTCGGGCTCGATCCATCGATGACGCTCGCCTTTCGCAGCGAATACAAGGGGATGTTGAAGGCGAATGTCCTGCTCCCACAGGAATGGCTGATCGCCAATCTTGACCGACTTGCAGCCTCGCCTTCCGCTGCCGAAGGCAAAAGCTTTCGGCTGATGGCCCATTGCACCGAGCGCACCAATGCGCCTGCCTCCGTCGCACAATGGCAAAAGATATTCTCAAGCCTCGGCATCGACCTTCGGGCAGCGCAAACCGGCTGTTGCGGCATGGCCGGAACCTTCGGCCACGAGGCCCGCAACCGGCCGATCTCCGAACGTCTCTACGCAATGAGCTGGAAGCCCGAGCTTGATGCGGCCGGCGAAGCCGATGTCCTCATGGCCACCGGCTATTCGTGCCGTTCTCAGGTGAAGGAAATCGACGGAAAGCGCATCCCGCATCCATTGCAGATCATCGATCGCATGATCACTCACAAGCGGCCTAACTGACCATACAGTGTTTCTGTACCTCGGGGAGAAACGGAAAACTCCAGCATGCAATCGGCGGCGAAGCATCAATGATGTCGGCCGTGCATCATCAGGCCGACTTCCCCCGAAGCACGGTCATTTGCTCGTGCTGAACCTCATTCGCATCATTCAGCACCGCGCGCCAAAGCCTGTTGCCGAGCCGAAGCGACACCCGCTTGGTGCCCTCGTGTTCAGCGGTGCCGATTTCCACGGTGCTGACGAGGGAGCCATGTCGCATATGACGACGGAGATCGGTCAGCGACAGGCCGAACCGTTCCGCAAGTTCGGATGAATCCAGGATAAAATCCCCATTCGGATCGCACTCGATCAACACCGGCTCATTTCCTCGCTGCTTGACAATCCACGACTACCGCTCAGGCCACGGCCGAGATCGGGGCGCTGTCGTTCGGCAGCAGCCGCGCCACCGCGCTTAAGAGATCGGTCTGCGATATCAGCCCGAGAATGCGGTAGTCGTCATCGACAATGATGACGGCATGCGTACGACCATCGGTCAGAACGGGCAATAGCGATAGGGCCGCATCAGAAGATCTCGCTACCGCCGGTTTTGAGATCGCGTGCGCGATGGTCTCCGCGCCTTCGGACAATTCCCGCAAGCCGACGGTGCCGATGAGACGCCCCTCCGGATCCTTCACCGGCAGCGTTCGGATATTGTGCTTCAGGAGAAGATGCCGCGCCGCAGCCGGTTCCGCAGCTTCGCCGATGGCGATCACGTCACGCGACATGATATCGGCACAGCTGATCTTGTCGTTTGAGCGGATGGCGGCTTGCAGCTCGACCTGCTGCAGCAGTCGGGCGAGATCGCCCCGGTCGATATCGAAGGTTTCATCGAGCGCTGCGAGGGCCGCATCGACATCCTCTTCGCGAAAACCCACCCGCACGGCCGACGGCATGTCGATCGTCTGATGGGTATTCTCAGCCGGCCTTGGAACCACGTGCGGATAATTCCGCTTGGAAAGCTTGTGGAACAGCAGACCAAGGCCGACGAGGATGCAGGAGTTCAAAGCGACGGGCACGAAGGGAAAAAGAAACCCCCAGCCGGCAACGACCGGACCGCCGAGCACGGCGGTGAGCGCTGCAGCTCCGCCAGGCGGATGAAGGCACCGCGTAAAGGACATCGCGCCGATGGCAAGCGAGACGCCGACGCCGGTCGCGATGATCGGGTCGCGGATGAAATAGGCGGCAATGATACCCATCAGAGCGGAAATCGTATTGCCGCCGATGATTGACCAAGGCTGCGCAAGCGGGCTCGCCGGCACCGCAAAAAGCAGCACCGCAGACGCGCCCATCGGCGCGACGATCAGGGGAAGATGCGGCCCCTGCCCGAACAGATAGCCGCTGAGGACGCCGGTGAGGCCAATGGCCAGCAAAGCGCCGAGACATGCGATCAGGCGCTCTCGTAAGGTCGCGCCGGCCAGGATCGGTGAAAACAGCCGAAAGCGGCGGAAGCGGCTCGGTCCCAACTTCGGGGAAACGGGAGATTGCATGACAAGACCAATTTGAAGCGAGGATTATCCGGCGATGAGGGAAGACGAGGGGCGGGCTAGTTCATTGCCAGTCTGGCATCCCTGCCTTTTGTCGCGCTGAGGACTTCGTGGAATGCGTTGAAAGCGCTGGGGCGATCGTTCTTGCGGTAGACCAGCAGCGTCTCCACGAGCCCCAGTTGATGGGTCTGGACGGATGTCGGCCAGTGCATGAGGTCGAGAACGGATCTCGGCATGACGCCGGCAGTATTGCCGGTCGCCACGCTCGCCAGGATCGCATGGTAGGAGCCATGCTCGCTCGTCGGCAGGGCGGTCGATTTGCGCGCCCAGTTTTCGGCGATCCGGCGATAGGTGCAGCCAGGCTCCAAAGCGGCAATCGACCCGACACGCAGGTCGGCAGCGGATTTGACCGCGGGATGCCCGGATGGCAGCACGATCAACAGGTCTTCGACAAAGGCTGGCTCCATCTCCAGCGCCTTGAGCTCGGCCTCGAAACCCGCGTCTTCCCCGCGCATCGTCTTCGGCGGGCGGGCAATCAGCGCGCAGTCGAGTGCATCGGCCACAACGGCGCGGGCGAGGTCGCGGGATGCGCCCATTGTGAGATGAAGCGACACATCAGGCCACATCCGGTTGAATTGCGTCAGCGCCGCCGGCAGCCGGCTCGCCGCCGTGCTTTCCATCGTGCCGACGCGCAATGTTCCCGACGGGGCGAGAGGCCGCACGGCCTGGCGCGCTTCGAGCGCAAGCGCCATCAGCCGGTTGGCGTAGGCCAGGAACGTCTCCCCCTCCCGCGTCAACGTCATCTTCTTGCCGTCACGGCTGAACAGGGAAACACCGAGATCGTCCTCCAACTGCCGGATGCGCGTCGTCACATTCGACGGCACCCGACCGACCGCCTTGGCAGCCTTGGTAACGCTGCGATCGCCGGCGACAGCGAGGAATATTTCGAGCGACGAAAGGTCCAATGAAAGATCTCGTTTCCGGAATTATGGAGAAAGATAATTCTCCATACAAAAATCATCGCCGCCACTCAAGTCGTATTGCGATATAATTTTCCGGCGTTAGCGAAGAGGTAACAGTTGCCGAAAAAAGCAACGCGGCGCCGAGGAAATAGCCACGGGCGGCCGATATTGCCGCCACTCAGGGGGAAAATACACCGTTTGCAGCTGGCACGGCGTTTGCAACGGCAATTCCATCCGTAGATCGATCGGCGACGACCCCATGGCGCATCTTGTCTTGACCTGTCTTCTTCTCAGCATCGCTTCCGGCCTGAGCATGCGACGCTTTCTCCTGCCCTATCTCCCGGGCGGCGATCTCGCCGAGAAGTCCGCGCCCGTGACGATTGTCGCAAGCGCCGTTTTTCTGGGGGCGCTGGCCTTTACCGTCTCCGATCAGAATCTCTGGGCGACATCCGCTATCCTGGCGCTCGGCCTGCTGCTGGCGGCCATGTTCGACGATGCCCGACCCAAACTGACGATCGCCCTCTCCGCCATCAGCCTAGCGGTCTATCTCGGCTTTCGTTCGATCAACTGAGCCATTCGGCTTTTCCAGGCGACGATCGAACACTCGCCTATTTGGCGATATCGAAGCCTCTGTCGAGATGCTGCATCCAAAGACGAAAATCATTCGTGAGCAGCGCCACATCATACCGCCACTCCGCCCGCAAAAGCTCCCAGCGATCTGCGTCTCCACTATCAAGCAAGGCATGAACCTTCTGCCTGAGATTTTCAAACGCCTCATCGGCGGGATAAGGCACGGGGCGGGGCAATGCGGGATGCAATCGGCGTTCCATCAAGCTCACTCCTCAACGATCGGCGCCCTTTGAATATATCGTATTACGATATAATTTCAAGAGGCGCTGCGAGAGCCGGTTTGAGAGCCGGCGAGGTGCTTCCTGATCTGATGGGACAGCCGTAACGCGCCGCGATCCAGCCAAGGAATTTCACGCGGCGCGGGAAAACAATCTCTATTGAAGAATGATTTTTCATTGTTATTCTTCATTGAGGAATAACTCAACTGAGGGAATCAGGGGGGGGGCCATCAAACGAGAAGAAGCGTTCCGTGAGCGGCGACAGCAGCAACCTCACCGCCTGCTTTTCGATCTCATGAACGCCTCCAAGCATGCGGAGTAGAACGATGACCATGGAGAGCAAACAGGCCGGCAAGATCTGGTCTGAATGGTATGCCTGGCATCCGGTCTTGCCGATCGACGACACCGTGTTCTGGCTTGAGACCGTCTACCGGCGGCAATCTCCGGACGGTCTTTGGCAATACCGCTCGTTCCGCCCCGAATCCGAGCGCCGGCAGGCCCTGGCCTCCAGGCCCGTCTATCCCGGCGCTTAAATCCGGCAGCCGAGGATCCCGCCCAATCGATCTCCGTCAATCCAGATTGTTCGAGAGAATGCACTGGCGATGCCGGCGCAAACCCAACAATCGACCAAATCCCGGCCGCTTTCGGCAAATAAAGTCGGAGCCCTCCTCTACAGTCATTCCCGCACGGCGCAACCCGCAGAGCCAGAATGTGCTGATCAGCCGCTGAGAGGACCTGCCATGAAGACCTATAAGATCGCCCTTTTGCCAGGAGACGGCATCGGCCGCGATGTAACGGAGGCAGCCAAGGCCGTGCTCGAAAAGGCGGCGGCACGAAACGGATTTTCGCTTGCGACGACCAGCTATCCCTGGTCCTGCGACTTCTATCTGGAGAACGGCAGCATGATGCCCAGTGATGGCATCGAAACGCTGCGCACCTTCGATGCCATTCTGCTCGGCGCTGTCGGGTGGCCTCGCAAAGTGCCCGATTCCGAGTCGCTGCACGGGCTTCTGCTGCCGATCCGCAAGGCTTTCGTGCAGTATGCCAATATCCGCCCGCACCGGCTGCTGCCGGGTGTGCAGGGCCCGTTGCGGTCGGAGAACTTCGACATCCTTTGTATCCGTGAGAATACCGAAGGCGAATATTCGGGCGCCGGCGGCCGCGTCCACCAGGGGACCGACAGCGAGGTGGCCGTAGAAACCTCGATCTTCACCCGCAAGGGCGTCGAGCGCATCCTGCGTTTCGGCTTCGAACAAGCGCGGGCGCGGCGCGGCAAGCTTGCCTCGGTGACAAAGTCCAACGCGCAGAAATATTCGATGGTTTTCTGGGACGAGATCACCGAGAGGCTGTCCGCCGACTATCCCGATGTCGAGGTGACCAGCTATCATATCGACGCCATGGCCGCCCGCATGGTCATGGCGCCGGAGAGCCTCGATGTGGTCGTCGCTTCCAACCTGTTCGGCGACATCCTGACGGACCTTGGCGCCGCCATTCAGGGTGGGCTCGGCTTTGCAGCCTCCGCCAACATCAATCCCGATCGCTCGGCGCCGTCGATGTTCGAGCCCGTCCACGGTTCCGCGCCGGATATCGCCCATCTCGGCATCGCCAATCCGATCGCCGCCATCTGGTCGGGCGCAATGATGCTGGAGCACCTGGGAGAAACGGCTGCCGCCGGAAAAGTGATGGCCGCGATCGAGGCGACGACGGCAGGCGGCATCGGCGCGAGTCCCGGCAGGGACAAGACGGACGCGATCACGGCATCGGTGTTGTCGGCGCTCGATTAGGACATGACGCCGACAAAGTGTGCGGGTTTGGCCGCCCGACCTGAACCTGTCTTGGCCGTTCAATGGTCGTCGTGGTCGTGATGCGATGGAAGGTCGAGGCCGAACGTGTCGGCCAGATCGGCCACTTGTCCCGGGCTGAGGTAACGGGGATTGAGGTTGCGCAGCAGCAGATAGAGCTTTGCCGTTTCCTCCAGTTCCTCGGTCGCAAAGACCGCCGCTTCCAGGCTGTCGCCAGCGACGACGGGTCCGTGATTGGCCAGAAGCACCGACGAATACTTGCCCGCCAGCCCGCGGATGGCATCTGCCACATCAGGATCGCCGGGACGATAATAGGGCACCAGAGCGGTTTCGCCGGCGCGCATCAGATAATAGGGGGTCATCGGCGGCAGGACGGCGCGCGGATCGATCTCCGGCAGCATCGTTAGCGCCACCGCGTGGGTGGAGTGAAGATGGACGATGGCGCGGGCGCTGCCGCGTGTATCGTAGAGGGCGGTGTGCAGCGGAATTTCCTTGGTCGGCTTGTCGCCGGAGAGCCGCCGGCCGTCCGCATCGAGCCTGGAGATCCGGGCCGGATCGAGAAAACCGAGCGAGGCGTTGGTCGGTGTCACCAGCCAGCCACCGTCTTCGAGCCGCAACGATATATTGCCCGACGAACCGGGTGTGAGCCCGCGCTCGAACAGCGAGCGGCCGTATCGGCAGATTTCTTCACGCTGGCGCGCGTCGGACATGACATTTCCTCCAAGATTACGCGGTTGCGCCTTCGATCAGTTCGAAACCGAGATCGACGGCCTGGGGCGGCGCGTTGGCGACGACCAGCTGCGCGGCGATCTGTCCGGTCGCCACACGCGGCGTTCGGATGGTCGACAAGGGCTGCGGCATTGCCCGGCCGATATCGAGGCCGTTATAGCCAAAAATGGCGAGCTTCGAGGGGATAGCGATGCTCTCGGCCAGACAGTGGAAGTAACCGCCCAGCGCCATATCGTCGTTGGAAAAATAAACCGCATCGAGATCCGCCGCCCGGGCAAGCAGACGCTCCAACCCCAGCCTGCCGTTTTCCACGGATGAAGCGCCGGCAAGAATTTCACGCGCGACGAGAGGCGCGCCGCCGGCCTCCAGCGTTTCGCAGAAACTGGAAAACCGCTTGCCGGCGCGGGCATCACGGTTGAGATCGTGACCGACATAGCCGATCCGGCGATAGCCCCGCTTCAGCAGGAATGCAGCGCTCTCCCGCCCGGCCGCGCGGTTCGAGAAACCGACCGCGATGTCGAGCGCATCTCCGTCGAGATCGAGCAGTTCCACGACCCGGCATCCGCTGGCACGCAGCATTTTCATTGTCCCTTCGGTGTGCTCGTATCCCGCCAGCATGACCGCCGCCGGCCGCCAGGCGAGCATCGCAGCAGCGAGCGCCTCCTCCTTGCCCGGATCATAGTCGGTGACCGAGAACACCGCCTGGTACCGGTTTTCCTCCAGGACGGCGCTGGCGCCGCGCAGCACATCGGGGAAGACGATATTGGACAGCGAGGGAATGACGAAGGCAACAAGACGCGAACCGGTGGAGGCCAGCGCTCCGGCGATCCGGTTCGGCACATAGCCCAACCGCTCGACGGCAGCCATCACCCGCTCCCGCGTCTTGCCGGAAAACGAACCGTGATTGCGCAGCACGCGTGACACCGTGCTCTCGCCGACACCGGCCGCGTCCGCGACCTCGGCAAGCGTTACCGTCACCTGCTGTTTGAATTCCATCTTATGTTTGAACCCGAGCTCTTTTTTTGGAATGGCTGCCGGCATATCCGCCAGCAACCCGCCGCGCTGCCACCATTTTTCACCGCTCTCGCGAAGAAGCAAGGATTTTTTGGCAGCGCTACCAATTTGCCATTGGCAGCGCTGCCAAAATAGATTATTGACAATGGCAGCGCTGCCAAAAGTGGCTTGGCGTGCTGCGGGAGGATCGACTGGAGACCGCGGCAACAATTGGAGGAGAAAATCATGACTCTACAGACGCAGGCGCCACCCATTGGCGCACATCCCGCCCGGACGGCGGAAGACCGCGCCTATGCCAAGGTGTTCTGGCGCATCGTGCCATTCCTGATGCTGTGTTACGTGGTCGCCTATCTCGATCGCGTCAATGTCGGCTTCGCCAAGCTGCAGATGTCGAGCGAACTCGGTCTGTCCGAAGCCGCCTATGGCATCGGCGCAGGAATTTTCTTCATCGGCTATTTTCTGTTCGAGGTGCCGAGCAACGTCATCATGAACAGGGTTGGCGCGCGGATGTGGATCGCCCGCATTATGGTCACCTGGGGCATCATTTCCGCCGCCTTTATGTTCACCTCGTCGGAAACCGTCTTCTATCTGCTGCGTTTCCTGCTGGGCGTTGCCGAAGCCGGATTTTTTCCCGGCATCATTCTCTATCTGACGGCGTGGTATCCGGCCGATCGCCGCGCCAGGATCATCACCACCTTCATGTCCGCGATCCCGATATCGGCGATTTTCGGCAACCCGCTTTCGGGCCTCCTGATGGACAGTTTCCACGGTACGCACGGCCTTTCCGGCTGGCAGTGGATGTTCCTGATCGAAGCCATTCCGGCCATTCTTTTCGGGATCGCCACCTTCTTCTATCTTGATGATACGATCCGAGACGCGAAATGGCTGAACGATGAGGAAAAGCGCGTGCTGACCGCCAATATCGAGGCGGAGAACCGGGTCAAGACGACAAGCCCGCACAGCATTGCGGCGACGCTGACCGACCGCCGCGTCTGGCTGATGTGCCTGATCTATTTCTGCTTCGTGCTCGGGCAATACGGCCTGAATTTCTGGATGCCTTCAATCGTGAAAGCCTCAGGCGTCAGCGGAAACTTCAATATCGGCCTGATTTCCGCTATTCCCTATATCTGCACATTCGTCGTCATGCTGGCGCTCGGGCGCTCTGCCGACAGGCTGCGCGAACGCCGCTGGCACCTCGTCATCCCGGCCGTCGTCGCTGCGGGTGGTTTTGTCGCGGCGACGATGGCGACCAGCACGGCGGTCTCGATCGCCTGCCTCTCGCTGGCGGCCGCAGGCGCCATCAGTTGCGCGCCGCTCTTCTGGTCGCTTCCGACAGCTTTTCTTGCCGGCACGGGTGCGGCGGCCGGCATTGCCTGGATCAATTCGGTCGGCAATCTTGCCGGGTTCCTCGGGCCGTTTTTGGTAGGCTATCTGAAGGACTTCACCGGCACCAACAGCGCCGGCATGTATCTGCTGGCGGCTGCCTTGATCATTGGTTCGCTGGCCGTGCTGACGGTTCCTGCGAAAACCGTCAATCGCTGAACTCGCGCATAACCCCGAAAATCGGAATCGATTTTCGGAAAGGATTATGCGCAAATTCAAAATGTTAGAGCGTCCTTAGCGCGTCTTGTAGACGCACGGCGCTCTAAAGCCCCTCCGGGATTGCACCCGGAGGGGCACAGAGTTTTTCTCACAAGACTGGAGAACCTCCTCATGTCACCGCTTGCTGAAAATTCGGGGCCTGCCGTCGTTGCTGCCGTCATCGGTCTTGGTTCCATGGGGCTCGGAATGGCCCGGTCGATGAAGCACGCCGGGCTCGATGTCGTTGGATATGACATCAGGCCGGCAGCCGTAGACCGGTTCATCGCCGATGGCGGACGTGGGGCGGCGACCCCGGCCGGCGCGGCGAAGGAGGCCGACATCGTCGTCTCCGTCGTCGTCAACGGCGCGCAGACCGAGGCCGTGTTGTTCGGGCCTGACGGCGTCGCGCAGGCGATGAAACCCGGAGCGGTGTTCATCTCGTCGGCAACCATGGATCCCGCCGTCGCCCGCGATCTGGCACAAAGGGTGGAGACACTCGGCCTGCTTTATCTCGACGCGCCGATTTCGGGTGGCGCGGCCAAGGCGGCGCGCGGCGAACTGACGATCATGGCGTCCGGCTCCAGACAGGCTTTCGCCACCGCCCGCGCGGGTCTCAACGCCATGGCCGGCAAGGTCTACGAACTCGGCGACGCCGCCGGAGCAGGCGCGGCCTTCAAGATGATCAACCAGCTTCTCGCCGGCGTGCACATCGCAGCCGCCTGCGAAGCCATAACCTTTGCCGCCAAGCAAGGCCTCGACCTCGACAAGGTCTATGAGGTGATCACCGCCTCGGCCGGCAATTCGTGGATGTTCGAAAACCGCGTGCCGCATGTGCTGGCCGGAGACTATACGCCGCTGAGCAGCATCGAGATTTTCGTCAAGGATCTCGGCATCGTTCAGGACATGGCCCGTTCCGAGCGTTATCCGGTGCCGCTCGCGGCAGCGGCGCTGCAGATGTATCTGGCCGCCGCCGGCGCCGGCATGGGCCGTGATGACGATTCCTCGCTCGCACGGCTCTATGCCCAGCTTTCCGGCGCCGAATTGCCCGGTTCCAACAAAGGGGAACGCTAGCCATGCCGGTTTTCGCCGCCAATTTGACGATGATGTTCAACGAATGGACATTCCTCGACCGCTTCGACGCCGCAGCCGACGCCGGCTTCGCCGCCGTCGAATATCTTTTTCCCTATGAAGCCGCGCCGGAGGCAATCGCCGAACGGCTTGCCCGCAATAATCTGCAGCAGGCCTTGTTCAACCTGCCGCCGGGCGACTGGGCGGCAGGCGAGCGCGGCATCGCAGCCCTTCCCGGACGCTTCGATGCGCTGAAGGCGGATGTCGAGCGGGCACTCGACTATGCGGCGGCGACCGGCGTCAGGCGGCTGCACCTGATGGCAGGCATCGCCGACCCTCATGACGAAACCGCCGCCGCCTCTTATCGGCGCTCCGTTACTTATGCTGCCGCTCGGCTTGCGGACAAAGGCATCGATCTCGTGCTCGAACCGATCAACGGCCGGAACATGCCGGGATATTTCCTCAACGACTTCGGCGCCGCCGAAAGGCTGATTGCCGAATGCGGCCTGCCCAACCTGAAACTCCAGTTCGACATCTATCATCGCCAGATCATCCATGGCGACGTCACGATGGCGTTGCGGCGCCTGCTGCCGATTACCGGCCATATCCAGATCGCCAGCGTGCCGTCCCGCAACGAGCCGGACGGGGAGGAACTGAACTATCCCTATCTGTTCGGTGAAATCGACCACCTGGGTTATGACGGGTTCATCGGCTGCGAATACGTCCCGCGCGGCCATACACTGGACGGCCTCGGCTGGTTCAGACCTTTTGCACGGAGCTAGACAATGGCTATTTTGCTCGGATCAATCGCTGACGACTATACAGGCGCGTCGGACCTCGCCAACACGCTGACGAAGAACGGTCTGCGGACGGTGCAGACGGTCGGCATCCCCGATCCGTCGCTGGCGCTGCCTGAGGTCGACGCCGTCGTCGTTTCCCTAAAGATCCGTTCCGTTCCGGCGACAGACGCCGTAACGGCTGCAACGAGCGCCGAACGATGGCTGCGCCGGCGGGGCGCGAGCCATGTGCTCTACAAGATCTGTTCGACCTTCGATTCTACCGATGCCGGCAATATCGGACCGGTGACCGAAGCATTGAGCCACGCTGCGGGCGGCGGCATCGTGCTGGTGACACCAGCCTTCCCGGAAACGGGTCGCACCGTCTATCTTGGTCATCTCTTCGTCGGCGGGCAGCCGTTGAACGAAAGCCCGCTCAAGGACCACCCGCTCAATCCGATGCACGATGCCAATCTCGTGCGGGTTCTCGCCCGGCAATCGCATGGCGCCGTCGGGCTGATCGATCTCACGGCCATCGCGGCCGGCCCCGGCGCCGTCAAAACGAGGCTCGAGGCGCTGCGCGCGGCAGGCGTCAGAGCTGCCGTCGCCGATGCGATTTTCGAGCGGGATTTGGAAACGCTCGGCGAGATCGCATTGGAAACACCGGTCTCCACCGGCGCGTCCGGGCTCGGCCTCGGCCTTGCCCGCGCGCTCGTCCGCTCCGGTCGGATATCGCCCAGTGGGACAGCGCCGGCCGATGCCATTCGGCCGGTCGGTGGGCTCTCCGCGATCGTTGCCGGCAGCTGCTCCAAGGCAACGCTGCGCCAGCTCGACGTCGCTGAACGATCGATGCCCGTGCTGCGGCTCGATCCGGAGCGGCTGCTTGCCGGTCCGGATGAGCTCGCCGCCGCGATTTCCTGGGCCGGAGACCGGATCGCCGCCGGCCCCGTGGTGGTCGCCGCAAGCGCTGCCCCCGAAACCGTGACCCGGCTGCAATCCCTTTATGGACGGGAGGCCTCCGGCCACGCGATCGAGACCGCAACGTCGATCATCGCAGCCGAACTGGTGGCAAGAGGCGTGCGGCGCCTGGTCGTCGCAGGCGGCGAAACGTCGGGAGCGGCAGTCGACAGGCTCGCCATTCCGGCCTTCTTGATCGGACCGGAGATTGCGGCCGGCGTGCCGGTGCTGCGCACGGTCGGCAATGCCCAGGGCGACATGCTTCTGGCGTTGAAATCAGGCAACTTTGGAGGCGAAGATTTCTTTGCGGCAGCGCTGGCGATGATGCACTGACCTATCTCCAGCTTGGCGGAAGTGCCGACGGAAACGGAGCCCGCCACCACCGCCGATCTCAGCGCGGCGCTTGAATGCGCAGCCTTTGACCTCGTCATCCCCCGCATTCAGCCATAACCTCCTTGTCATGCGCTGCCGCGTACTGCGCCGAAACGATAGGCAAGATCGTCGAGCGCGCTCCAAGTTACTTGAACAAAACACGAACAGTGCAGGCAGGCGCGTGGGCGAAGCAGGCCTCAGAATATCGCGAAACGGTCAGATTCGGTATTTTGTGCCGCCATATGGCGCCTTTCAGGAGAATCCGGCGCGGTGCCGGTGACAAACTACGGTCACTGAAGGGCTCGGATCCCGGCAATGCGAGGCCTTCCATAGAAGAGCGGGACAACGATCTCGCCTGCGGAACAGAATATTCTTCTTCGAGAACCGTGCTCCCACTGGGGCCGAACACTGGGGAATTCGCGTGAGCAAGAGCCTTCCGGAATTCAAATACATGACATTCGATGTCGTCGGCACGCTCATCGACTTCGAGAGCGGCCTGAAGAACTGCCTCGCCGAGATCGCGGCGGAGGCGGGAGGCACCGTCGACGGCGAGCAGGCGCTGAGCCTCTACCGCGCAGCCCGCTATGCCGAGGATGCCGGCCTCTTTCCCGACGACCTCGTGCGCGTCTATCTCGCGATCGCGCCGACGCTCGGTCTGCCCGCCGATCCAAAATATGGCGAACGGCTGCGGGACTCGGCCAAGAGCTGGAAGGGTTTCGCCGACAGCGCCGCAGCGCTGGCCAGACTTGCGAAGGATTACCGCCTCGTTGCGATGACCAATGCCCGCCGCTGGGCCTTCGATTTGTTCGAGAAGGAACTCGGCAACCCCTTTTATGCCGCCTTCACCGCCGACGATACCGGCACCGAAAAACCCGATCCCGCCTTCTTCGAGAGGGTTTTCGCCTACGTTGCCGCGGAAGGCCATTCGAAGGCCGACATCCTGCATGTTGCCCAGAGCCAGTACCACGACATCGGCATTTCCAGGGAACTCGGGCTGGCCAATTGCTGGATCGAGCGGCGTCATGCCCAGAAGGGTTACGGCGGCACGATCGAGCCGCTCGAGTTCACCAAACCCGATTTCCATTTCACGTCCATGGCAGGCCTTACGGATGCCGTGGCTGCTGCACGCGCCTGACTTTAAAACCGCCACAGAAGAAAAGGGGAATGAGATGAACAGCAAGATTACCAATTGGACCAGCTCCGACGACGCCATGATCGAAACCGCCATCCGTCGTGGCGCGACCCGCCGCGAGCTGCTGCATATGCTGCTCGCGGGCGGCGTGGCCATGTCGGCCGGCGGGCTCGTGCTCGGCCGCGCCGGCAAGGCGCTTGCGGCGACGCCGGTTTCCGGCGGATCGCTCAAGGCAGCCGGCTGGTCGTCCTCGACGGCCGATACGCTCGACCCCGCCAAGGCTTCGCTCTCCACCGACTATGTCCGGTGCTGCTCCTTCTATAACCGCCTCACAATCCTCGACCAAACCGGCAAGCCGCAGATGGAGCTTGCCGAGGCGATCGAATCCAAGGATGCCAAGACCTGGACGGTGAAGCTGAAAAGCGGCGTCACATTTCACGACGGCAAGCCGCTGACATCCGACGACGTGGTCTTCTCTCTGAAGCGCCACCTCGATCCCGCCGTCGGCTCGAAGGTCGCCAAGATCGCCGCTCAGATGACCGGCATCAAGGCGATCGACAAACAGACCGCCGAGATCACGCTCGCCAACGCAAATGCCGACTTGCCGACCATCCTGGCGATCCATCACTTCATGATCGTTGCCGACGGAACGACCGACTTTTCGAAGGCGAACGGCACCGGCGCTTTCGTCAAGGAGGTCTTCGAACCCGGCGTGCGCTCGGTTGGGATCAAGAACAAGAACTACTGGAAATCGGGGCCGAACGTCGATTCTTTCGAATATTTCGCGATCAGCGACGACAATGCCCGCGTCAACGCCCTGCTTGCCGGCGATATCCACCTCGCAGCCTCGATCAATCCGCGCTCGATGCGCCTCATCGAGGCTCAGGGAGACGGATTCACCCTGTCGAAGACGACCTCCGGCAACTATACCAACCTCAATATGCGGATGGATATGGAGCCCGGCAACAAGCGGGATTTCGTCGAAGGCATGAAGTCCCTCGTCAACCGTGAACAGATCGTCAAGTCGGCGCTGCGCGGTCTCGGCGAGGTCGGCAACGACCAGCCCATTTCACCGGCGAACTTCTATCATGACGCGGACTTGAAAGCGCGAGGCTTCGATCCCGAAAAGGCAAAGTTCCACTTCGAAAAAGCAGGCGTCCTCGGCCAATCGATTCCGATCATCGCTTCGGATGCGGCGAACTCGTCGATCGACATGGCCATGATCATCCAGGCCGCCGGCGCTGAAATCGGCATGAAGCTCGATGTCCAGCGCGTGCCGTCCGACGGTTACTGGGACAATTACTGGCTGAAGGCGCCGATCCACTTCGGCAATATCAACCCACGGCCCACTCCTGATATCCTGTTTTCGCTGCTCTACTCGTCGGATGCTCCGTGGAACGAAAGCCAATACAAGTCGGAGAAATTCGACAAGATGCTGATCGAAGCGCGCGGTTCGCTCGATCAGGAGAAGCGCAAGGCGATCTACAACGATATGCAGGTTATGGTCGCTCAGGAAGCCGGCACCATCATTCCGGCCTATATATCGAATGTCGATGCCACCACGGCGAAGCTCAAGGGCTTGCTACCCAGCACGCTTGGCGGCCAGATGGGGTACGCGTTCGCCGAATATGTCTGGCTCGAAGCCTGATAAGCATGGTGGCCGGGGCTGCAATCGCGCCCCGGCTCCGCCATTTGATCGCTGAAGCTCAACTCGAACGCCAAAAGGGAGCCGCGCGTGAACAACCAGGTCTTATCCCTTGTGCTGGGCAGATTGCTCATCGCCCTGATCACCCTGGTGATCGTCTCCTTCGCCGTGTTCTTCGCGACAACGCTGCTGCCGGGAGACACCGCGGCGATCCTGCTTGGCCAGGCGGCCACGCCGGAAGCCGTCGAAGGTCTTCGCAAGGCGATGCATCTCGACGAGCCGGCGCTCTTTCGTTTCCTGCGCTGGTCCGTCGGACTGCTGCAGGGCGACCTTGGCACCTCCTACGCCAACCAGATGCCGATCGCCGATCTTATTGCCGGCCGCTTCGTCAATACGCTGAAGCTCGCCGGCGTCACCGCGCTCTTCTCCGTGCCGATCGCGCTGACGCTCGGGATCACCGCGGCAATGCTGCGCGGCACGCTTTACGACCGGATCGTCACCGTGATCACCATCGGCGTCATCTCCGTACCGGAGTTCATGGTCGCGACCTCCGCCGCGCTGATCTTCGCCGTCTATCTGAAATGGCTGCCGGCGCTGTCTTTCGCCAATGAAATACACAGCCTGGCCGACATGTTGCGTGTCTATGCCATGCCGGTGATCACCCTCACCTTCGTCGTCTCGGCGCAGATGATCCGCATGACGCGCGCGGCCGTCATCGAGACGCTCAACACACCCTATGTCGAAATGGCGTTGCTGAAGGGAGCCTCCCGGCCGCGCATCGTCTTTCGCCATGCACTGCCCAATGCGCTGGGCCCGATCGTCAATGCCGTCGCACTGTCCCTGTCCTATCTGCTCGGAGGCGTCATCATCGTCGAGACGATTTTCAATTATCCCGGTATCGCCAAGCTGATGCTGGATGCCGTCGCCACCCGCGACCTGCCGCTGATCCAGAGCTGCGCGATGATCTTCTGCCTGGGCTATCTGCTCTTGATCACCATCGCCGATATCATCGCCATCCTTTCCAATCCGAGGCTCCGATGACCATGAGCACATCCGAAACCACCTCCGGCCGGCTGTCCGGAACCTCGTTCGGCTATCGCTTCAACATCGTCGGCGCGATCGGGCTTGCCGTCATCCTCTCCTGGGCGCTCGTCGCGATCTTCGCGCCGTTGATCATCCCCTACCCTGTCGGCGAGATTGTCGATCTCGACTATTTCGGCCCGATGAGCCGGCAACTCTGGCTCGGCTCCGACTATCTCGGCCGCGACATGCTCTCGCGGATTCTGATGGGCGCGCGGTACACGGTTGGCATCTCGCTGGCGGCGGTGACGATCGCCTGCTTCAGCGGTGTCGTGCTCGGCATGATCGCCGCGGTCGCCGGCGGCTGGCCGGACACGATCCTCAGCCGCTTCCTCGATGCCCTCAATTCCATTCCGAGCAAGCTGTTCGGCCTGGTGGTGGTCGCGGCCGTCGGTTCCTCGGTCCCGGTCCTGGTCCTGACGCTGTCGGTGATCTACATTCCCGGCGCCTATCGCTTCGCCCGGGCGCTCGCCGTCAACATCAATGCGATGGATTTCATCACGGTCGCGCGCATCCGCGGCGAAAGCACCCTCTATCTCATCCGCTCGGAAATCCTGCCCAACATCGTCGGGCCGGTGCTAGCCGACCTCGGAATTCGCTTCGTCTTCATCGTTCTGCTCCTTTCCGGGCTTTCCTTCCTGGGCCTCGGCGTGCAGCCGCCCTATGCCGATTGGGGAGCGCTGGTGCGCGAGAATATCGGCGGGCTGCCGTTCGGCGCGCCGGCGGTGATGTTTCCCTCGCTGGCGATCGCTAGTCTGACGATCAGCGTCAACCTGCTGATAGACAACCTGCCGCAGAAGATTCGCGACCGGAGCGTGTCATGAGCAATTTCATTGAAATCCGCGACCTGAAGATCGAGGCCACCACCGATTCCGGCCGGCGTGTCGAGATCATCAAAGGTGTCAGCCTCGACGTTGCCGAGGGCGAGATCGTCGCACTGATCGGTGAGAGCGGCTCGGGCAAGACAACCATCGCTCTGACCCTGATGGGCCATACCCGCGCGGGCTGCCGCATCACCGGCGGCAGCGTTTCGGTCGGCGGCAAGGACATGGTCACGCTCAGCGAGAAGCAGCGCGCCAAGGTGCGCGGCACCAAAGTCGCCTATGTCCCGCAATCCGCCGCCGCCGCCTTCAACCCGGCGACGACGATCATGGACCAGGTGATCGAAGTCACACGGATTCATCGGCTGATGTCGCCGGACGATGCACGCGCCCGGGCAGTCGAGCTCTTCCGGGCGCTGTCGCTGCCGGAACCTGAGACGATCGGCAGCCGCTATCCGCATCAGGTGTCCGGCGGCCAGCTACAGCGCCTGGCCGCCGCCATGGCGCTGATCGGCGACCCCACCCTCGTCATCTTCGACGAGCCGACGACGGCGCTCGATGTGACCACCCAGATCGAAGTTCTGCGCGCTTTCAAGTCGGTGATGAAGAAGGGCGGCATAGCGGGCGTCTACGTCTCGCACGACCTTGCCGTCGTCGCCCAGATCGCCGATCGCATCGTCGTGTTGAAAGGCGGGGAAACCCAGGAAACCGGCACCACCAACGAGATACTCAACAACGCGAAGCATCCCTACACCAGAGAGCTGCTCGCAGCCTTTGAGCCGAAATCGCGCGGCGCAGCCGAACTGGCCGCAAATGTGACGGCGCCGCTTCTGAAAATCGAAGATCTCGTCGCCGGCTATGGACAGCTCCAGGCCGACGGCCTGCCTCTCGTTCGCGCCGTCGAGCATGTCAGCCTGAAGGTGGAGAAAGGGCGAAACCTCGGCATTATCGGCGAATCCGGTTGCGGCAAGTCGACGCTTGCCCGCACCATCGCCGGCATCCTGCCGGCCGCAATCGGCAAGATCGTCTTCGACGGCACCGAACTGCGCCGCAGCGCCCGCGAGCGCTCGCGCAACCAGTTGCGCGAGATGCAGATCGTTTTCCAATATGCCGATACCGCTCTCAACCCGGCAAAATCGGTGGAGGACATCCTCGCCAGGCCCCTGGTTTTCTACCACCGCATGGACCGGCAGGCGCGAAACGCCCGGATCGATCAGCTGCTCGACATGGTGCGCCTGCCCCGCAGCCTGCGCCATCGCCGGCCGGGAGAACTCTCGGGCGGCCAGAAGCAGCGCGTCAACTTCGCTCGCGCACTCGCCGCCGATCCGAAGCTGATCCTCTGCGACGAGATCACCTCGGCGCTCGACACGGTGGTCGCGGCCGCGGTCATCGACCTGCTCAAGGAATTGCAGCGCGAACTCGGCCTCTCCTACATCTTCATCAGCCATGACCTCTCGGTCGTGGAGGCGATTTGCGACGAGATCGTCGTGATGTATGGCGGCCGGAAGGTCGAGGAAATCACGCCCTCGACGGTGAAGGCGCCGACGCACCCCTATTCGCAGCTGCTCTTCTCCTCGGTGCCGACGCTCGATCCGGCTTGGCTCGACAGTCTCCAGCAGGATCCTGAACTGGTGCGGGCCTATTGTCGGCAATGAGGTTACCGTGGTGATCGTTTGTCCGACAACGTTCCGCCCCGGAATCACGTAAAAACAAAATGTTAGAGAGGTTCTGCGCTTCGGTGAAAGGCTGAACCGCTCTAGAGTATGAAACGGAGACACCGCCATGCCTGCACCGCTCGATCGCGTCGATACCACGCCGGAGCTCCCCGCTGCCGCCGATGCGGTGGTGATCGGCGGCGGTATCGTCGGCATTTTCGCGGCCTATTATCTTGCCCGGCGCGGATTGAAGGTTGCCCTCGTCGAGAAAGGTCTTGTCGGGGCGGAACAATCGAGCCGCAACTGGGGCTGGTGCCGGCAGCAGAACCGCGACGCCCGTGAGCTGCCGATGTCGACGAAGAGCCTCGATCTGTGGGAGCGCTTCGCTGCCGAGACTGATGAGGATACCGGTTTTCGCCGCTGCGGCCTCTTCTATCTCAGCAATAACGACGAGGAACTGGCCGGCTGGGCGCGCTGGCGCGATTTCGCGCGGTCGGTCGGCGTCACGACGCATATGCTGAGCAGCGCAGAGGCAACCGAACGCGGGCGCGCCACCGGCGCCTCGTGGAAAGGCGGAGTGTTTTCGCCGACCGACGGCACCGCCGATCCGGCCCGTGCAGCACCGGCCGTCGCGCGGGCCATCCTGAAGCTCGGCGGCACGGTGCATCAATCCTGTGCGGCCCGCGGCATCGACATCGAAGGCGGCCGGATCGCCGGCGTCGTCACCGAACACGGCACGATCCGGACAAAATTTGCGATCCTGGCCGGCGGTGCCTGGGCTTCCTCCTTCTGCCGCCAGCTCGGCATTCGATTTCCGCAGGCATCGATCCGTTCGTCGATCCTTTCCGTTTCGCCGGGTGCCGCCGGCCTGCCGGATGCGCTGCACACATCCGCGGTCTCCGTCACACGCCGCAGCAATGGCGGCTACACGCTGGCGATCAGCGGCCGCGGCCGTGTCGATCCCACCGCGCAGCAGTTCCGCTTCGCACCACAATTCCTGCCGATGTTCGCCCGGCGGTGGCGCAGTCTCGCACCCGGCGGCTTGGAGGGATTTCGTTCCGGTCACGAGTCTCTTGCACGCTGGCGCCTCGACAGGCCGACGCCGATGGAGCGTATGCGCATCCTCGACCCGGCAATCAACCAGGCCACCATCCGCCTGACGCATGCGCGGGCGCTCGAGCTTCTACCCGCCTTGAAGAAAACCGGTATCAACGCGACCTGGGCTGGCTATATCGACAGCACGCCCGATGGTGTGCCGGGGATCGGCGAGATCGCCACGCTTCCGGGTTTCATCCTCGCCGCGGGCTTCAGCGGCCATGGCTTCGGCATCGGACCGGGCGCCGGTCATCTGATTGCCGATATCGTCACGGGCGATGAGCCGATCGTCGACCCCCGGCCCTATCACCCGGACCGCTTCGGGAAATCCGCCTGGGGCAAAGTGGCGGATTTTTAGATACGGCGCGGACGAAGGAGAACGCACCTGGCGTGAGCGCCTTGTCCCCTCAAAAAAACCGGGCAGCACTTGTTCAGGAGGCCACGGACATCCGGGGGCTGCTGGCGAAGGAGGCCCTGCGGCCATCGGCGGCAACAGTCTGAAAGTGGGAAATTCTTTCGTTCAATAGTTCCACCTGCTGCCGAAGCCGATGAATTTCCGCGGTGTTTTCCTCCACCATGGCGGCGTTGTGCTGGGTGATGTGCTCGACGTCGCGAACGGCGTTGTTCACCTCGTCGATGCCCTTGTACTGGGTGGTCGTCGAAGCCGAGATGACCTGCACCAGACCGTTGATCGAGGTGAAGTGCTTCATGATGGCAGAAAGCGCATGGCCGGTTTCCTCGACGAGCGTGACGCCGGCGCCGACCTGCGATGCGCTGTTGGAGATGAGATCCTTGATCTCGCGGGCCGCCTTGGCGCAGCGCTGGGCAAGCTCGCGCACCTCTTGGGCGACGACGGCGAAACCTCTGCCGGCCTCTCCTGCGCGCGCCGCTTCCACGCCCGCATTCAGGGCCAGAAGATTGGTCTGGAAGGCGATTTCGTCGATCACGCCGATGATGCTGGTGACTTTCTCGGATGACCGGTTGATGGCGCCCATGGCGTCGACGGCTTTGGCGACGACGGCTGCGGAATGCTCCGCCTGGCGGTGGGCTTCCGCGACCGAAAGCGATGTCTGGCGGGCGTTTTCGGCGGTCGTCCGCACGCTGTCGGTCAGTTCGCCGAGCACGCGCGAGCTTTCCTCAAGGGCTGCGGCCTGCTGTTCCGTGCGCCGCGCCAGATCGTCGGCGGCTCCTGAAAGATTGGTGCTGCCCTCTGCGATCTCGTAGGTGGTGTTGCGAACCTCGGCGAGCGTCAGCCGCAGCGCATCGATGGCGTGATTGTAGGTGCGGGCCATGGCGACGTAGTCGGCGGCGAGATCCTCGCTCATCTCGGCGGCGAGGTTGCCATTGGCGAGCTTGCCGAGCATGTCGGAGAGCGCGTTCAGGGCCTCACTCTGCTCCGCCTCGATGCGCGCCTGCTCGGCGGCGCGGCGGGACTGCTCCCGTTCGTCGCGCGCCCTGTTCGTCTCGGCGACCTCTTCCAGCCGGGTCTTCTCAAGCGCCTGGTCGCGGAAGACAGTCACCGAGCGGATCATGTCGCCGATCTCGTCGCCGCGCTTGCCGTCGCCGATCGGAACATTCAGATCGCCGTCGGCAAGCCGCATCATCGTCTGGGTGATCCGCTTCAGCGGCCCGCGCAGAGTTTCGATCAGCATGAGGCCGCCGATGATCGCAAGCACAGTGCCGGCGATCATCGCCGCGAGCGACATCGTCGCCGAGCGCTGGCTGATTTCCCTGCCGCTCTCCTGCGCCGTGCTGACGAATTGTTCCAGCGTGTGGCTTGCGTCGGCCACAAGCGCGGTCGCCGCCTCCTTGTCCACGCGCCACCGGTCGGCAATCGATATCAGCAGCGACGTGTCCTTCTCGATCGTCGCAAGAGACGGTTCGATCTTCTTGGCAAGATCCTGCAGCGCGGCATTCTTCCCGCTCAGGGGGACAAGCTTTGCAGCGCTATCGCGCAATGCCTTTAGATCGGCGAGAACCGCATCCCGCGACGCGGCATCCACCCGCCTGTTCAGTTCGCTGAGGTGCAGGCGCAGATCGTCGATCGATTTGAAGGCGGCATTGACGATCGCCACCATCGAACGAAGTGTCGATATGCTCGCGTCCATGCCGGTAAAGCGCTCGATCGCCGTGTCCGCATTGCCGGAAGCGAGTTTTGCAAATTGCTCCTGAAGGCCCTGCAGATCCTGATCGACGGCAGCGTAAGCTTCGAGCGTCAGGTTGCTGTCCTTGGCCATGGGGGCGAGCTTGTCCAGGACCGGCTTCAGCGCAGCAATCTGGCTCTGGGCCTTGTCGGAGGCAAGCGCCCCGCTGTCGGCGACCTCTTTGACGAGCGGCGGCAGAAGGCTGCCGATAGCCTGGCCGAGCTTCTGAGGGTCGGCTACCGCTGCGGTCGCCTTGCGCAGTTTCGCAATGCGTCCCGCGAGATTCTTATAGGCCGAGGCATCGAGAAGAAGCGCTCGGACGAAGGCCTCTTTGCCATTCGCCTGATCCTGGAGAACGTCGAGCTGTTTGCGCGCCGTCTGGCTTTCCTTAAACAGCCCGGCCACTGCGTCGTCGATCGCCTGTTCTGTACTGACGCGCTCCTGCGACACGGCCCAAAGCGCGTCGGCGCCGCCTTGCATCTTAGGCCCGAGTTCGCGCACCGCGGCGATCTGCTGCTTTTGCGCAGGATCGATCAGCATGGCATCGAGCGTTGCCGCGCCCTTCTGCTGATCGGAGATGCTGGCGATCAATCGATCGCGCGTGGCCGCACTGGGAAGATCGGTAAAGGCAGTCAGCGCAGATCGCAGCTGCTGAAAACTGGAAAGCGTATCGATCGTCTGCCGGGTCAGCGTCATCTGGCCGTTGAGCGTACCGGCGGTGAAATAACCGAAAAGACCGATGCCGGCGATCAGTACGATCAGCGGCACCACGAAGAAGAGCACCTTCGTCACGATCCGCATACGCTGCAACAGTCGGTCAATCAACGCCATAAGGAAGCCCCCACCCCAGCAAATTGCCTGCTTCTCCGGCGCGACCAATCACATCGACATACAGCCACGGCGGTCAAGTCGGAGTGACCACGATTGGCAGTCGTCGCGCCAGATCGTGACGATAGCCAGAACTCTTAAAAAAATGGTCAATAGTGTCGAGTTTTTCGGGACATGCGAAACGGCGACCGAGGGCGCATTTGCGCGCCGTCGTCTCGTTTTCTCAGCCGATCGCCATCAAGCTGGCATTGCCGCCGGCTGCGGCGGTGTTGATCGACGTGGACACCTCCTCCAGCAGCCAATTCAGGCAATAGGCCTCGGAATCGCTCGTCAGTTCCTCGCTCGTCGCTGCCTGGACCAGCAGAAGCGGCCCCGGCAGAGCAGCAATCTTCCGGTTGACGACCAGAACCCTGTCGCGATCGCCTTCGACCAGTGCGCCGGAGAACGGCCCGTCCTTTTCCCAATCCGACGTCCAGGAAACCCGGCCGGCGACGGCCGCCGGCAGGTCCGCCAGGACCGATTTCGCTAAGGAGCCCGCATCCACGACGACGTGGTTGCCGGTCGACAGGGCTGCGGCGATCTGGCGATGGAGCCCGCTTTCGGTCTGCGGCACGGCAAGAATGCGGCCGCGGGGATGGAGCGCGTAGAGATTTCGCTCGCCGACCGGGCCGGTGAGTTCGCGCTCAAGCCCGAGCGCCGAGCGGCTCGCATAGCCGCGCGCCGCCTCGCCCTCGCCCGGCAAGCCCTTCTTGTCGAGCCAGACGATATAGTCGCGAAGGGCAAGGTCCGTGTGAACGGAATCCTGCTGCGGCGGCACCGGCGCGCGCTGCACCAGACGCCCGATATAGAGTGGACCGCCTGCCTTCGGACCGGTTCCCGACAGGCCGCGTCCGCCGAAAGGCTGCACCCCGACCACGGCGCCGATGATGTTGCGGTTGACGTAGAGGTTGCCGGCCTTGATGCGGCTCGTCACATGCGCGATCGTCTCGTCGAGGCGGGTGTGAAGGCCGAAGGTGAGGCCGTAACCCGATGCATTGATGTCGTCGATCAGGCGGTCGAGCCCGTTTCGCTTGAAGCGGACGACATGCAGGACCGGTCCGAAGATTTCCCGCGTCAGGTCCGACAGGGACTTGATCTCGATGATCGTCGGTGGAACGAAGGTTCCGGCGGCAGCACTTTCGGGCAGCCGCAGCTGATCCACCTTGCGGCCGGCGCCGCGCATTTGCTCGATATGCTGGTCAATCTCGGCCTTTGCGCCATCGTTGATGACAGGCCCGACATCGATGCTCAGCCGGTCGGTACGGCCGATCGTCAGCTCGCGGAATGCGCCCTTCAGCATGTTGAGCGTCCGGTCGGCCACATCGTCCTGCAGGCAGAGCACGCGGAGCGCCGAGCAGCGCTGGCCGGCGCTGTCGAAAGCCGAGGCAATGACGTCGGCCACCACCTGCTCGGCCAGAGCCGAGGAATCGACGATCATGCCGTTCTGGCCGCCGGTTTCGGCAATCAGCGGGATCGGCTTGCCTGATGAAGACAGCCGTTCGGCCAGCTGCGCCTGGATCATCCGAGCGACTTCGGTCGAGCCGGTAAACATGACGCCTGCCGTTTCCGCAGCACCCACCATGCCGGCGCCGAGGCGGCCGCTGCCGGGCACGAATTGCAGGGCGGCCACTGGCACGCCCGCCTCGTGGAGGATCTTGACGCTCTCCGAGGCGATGATCGGCGTGACGCCGGCGGGTTTGGCAAGCACGGGATTGCCGGCCACCAATGCGGCGGCCACCTGCCCGGTGAAGATCGCCAGCGGGAAATTCCACGGGCTGATGCAGACGATTGGCCCGAGGGGCGCATGGGACGGCCCGAGCGTCTTGCGCGCCTGTTCGGCGTAATAACGTAGGAAGTCGATTGCCTCCCGCACCTCGCCGACGGCATTGGCGGCGGATTTGCCGGCCTCGCGCATGATGATGCCCATCAGCGTCTTGATGCGGGCCTGCATGATGTCGGCCGCCCGCTCCAGGCAGGCCGCACGCTCAGCCGGCGGCACCGAGGCCCATTGCGGCGCGTACTCGGCCGCCATCGCAACGATACGGGCCGCCTCTTCGACCTTCAGTTCGGTGACCGTGCCGACGACATCGCCATGATCGGCAGGATTGAGGACATCACGCGTCACCCCATCCGTGGAGCCATCGGCAAGGATCGGAAGCGCGTGCCATGGGCTGGCAGCCGAGGCGGCGAGCGTCTCAGCCAGGTCGGAAAGCGTCGTCTCGTTCGAGAGATCGAGACCGTCAGAATTGGCGCGGGCGCTGCCGTAAAGCGCCTTCGGCGCGGCGATCTGCACGTGAGGTGCGCCGACGACCGGCATGGCGGCAACGGTCTCGGCGGGATCGGCAATCAGCGCCTCGACCGAGACGTGTGGATCGGAGATGCGGTGCACGAAGGAGGAATTGGCGCCGTTTTCCAGAAGACGCCGCACCAGATAGGCGAGCAGCGTCTCATGTGTTCCGACAGGCGCATAGATGCGGCAGGGCCGATCGAGCTTTTCCTTGCCGACGACTTCGTCATAGAGTGGTTCGCCCATGCCGTGCAGGCACTGGAACTCGTATTTGCCGACCGCAAAATCGGGACCGGCGAGATGATAGATCGTCGCCAGCGTCTGCGCATTATGGCTGGCAAACTGCGGGAAGACGGCATCGGGTGCGTTTAGCAGCTTGCGCGCGCAGGCGATATAGGCAACGTCGGTATAGATCTTGCGGGTATAGACCGGATAATCGTCGAGACCGTCGAGCTGGGCGCGCTTGATCTCCGCATCCCAATAGGCGCCCTTGACCAGACGGACCATCATCCGGCGCCCGGAGCGTCGGGCGAGGTCGATGACATAGTCGAGCACGAAGGGGCAGCGCTTGCCATAGGCCTGGACGACGAATCCAAGGCCGTTCCAGCCTGCGAGATCAGCGGCAAAGCAAAGGTCCTCGAGCAGATCGAGCGAAAGCTCCAGCCGGTCGGCCTCTTCCGCATCGATATTGAGGCCGATATCGTAGGACTTGGCGAGAACGGCGAGCGCCTTGACCTTCGGCAGCAGCTCACCCATCACCCGGCCGGCCTGCGCCCTGACGTAACGGGGATGCAAGGCCGAAAGCTTGATCGAAATGCCAGGGCCGTCATAGATGCCGCGTCCGTCCGACGCCTTGCCGATGGCATGGATCGCCTTTTCGTAGTCCTTGAAATAACGTTCAGCGTCGGCAGCGGTCGTCGCAGCCTCGCCCAGCATGTCATAGGAATAGCGGAAGCCCCGCGCTTCGAGCGGCCGGGCGCGCTTCAGCGCCTCCTCGATCGTCTCGCCGGTGACGAACTGCTCGCCCATCATGCGCATCGCCATATCGACGCCGCGGCGGATGACCGGCTCGCCGGCGCGCGCAATCAGCCGCGTCAGCGCCGCCGACAGGCTGCGGTCGTTGACCGTCGAGGTCAGCTTGCCGGTGACGACGAGGCCCCAGGTGGCAGCGTTGACGAACATCGATTTGCCGCCGCCGATATGGGAGGTCCAGTTGCCCTCGGCGATCTTGTCGCGGATCAGCGCGTCGCGGGTGTCGGTATCGGGAATACGCAGCAGCGCTTCTGCAAGGCACATCAGCGCCACGCCTTCCTGGCTGGACAGCGAATATTCCTGCACCAGCCCTTCGACGCCGGTGCCCTTATGCTTGGCGCGCAGCGCCTCGATCAGAGTGCGGGCGGTGCTGCGGATGTCATAACGTTTCGCCTCGGAAACGCGCGCGGCCGCAACGAGCGGCGGCAGGCATTCGGTTTCCGGACGGCGATAGGCTGCCGTGATCGCCTGGCGAAGGTCCGATTGCGGCCGGATCGGCGGGGCAAAGGCGGCGAAGGGCGCGCCGCCAGCGGGTTCTTGGGAGGAAGCGGGGTCGATCGCTGCGTTCAACATGGGAGTCCCTGATTAGTGAATGTTGCGTCTAACGGATAAATGGAACACCGGGCTCGTCGTCCCAGGTGTCACTATCCGTAAAAATCGGGCCGGAATATTCCGTCTCGTGAAGCGGACGCGCATGGGGCTTGTCGCGCTTGAGGGTGAATGCGGCTGCGACCGCTCTTATCGCCACCGGCCGGTAGTGAGCGAGCAGATCGGGTTTTTGATCGCCATCGGCTTTTCTCTCGTGCATCTATGCCCCCTGTTTGCGCGTCGCAGCTACCGGGCCTGGCAATGCGCCAAGCGGCTGCGCCCTTCCTCCCAGTGCCGACGCATAATCTAACACAGTCGCAAATCACGATCTCACTTGATTTCAACGGTTTTCAACCTGTATGAACCTATAAACAGATAACTGAGAGTTAAAATGGCCACAGAAACCGACGTCTTTAGTGAATTAGACCAGTTCGACAGAAAGATCCTCGCGGCACTCGCCGAGGACGGCAGGCTGTCGATCACCGATCTCGCCGCGCGCGTCGGGCTTTCGAAGACACCATGCCAGATTCGCTTCAAACGACTGATCAGCGACGGCTATATCGAAGGCTTCAAGGCGGTTCTCAATCCGTCGAAAATGCAGCTCGACCACATCGCCTTCGTCGAGGTGAAGCTTTCCGACACCCGCGAGGATGCGCTGAAAAGCTTCAACGAGGCCATCAAGAAGATCCGGGAAGTCGAGGAATGCCATATGATCGCCGGCCGGTTCGACTATCTCCTGAAGATCCGCACCCGCGACATCGGCCGCTACCGCCGCGTGCTGGGCGAACGGATCTCGACGCTGCCCCACGTTGCCAACACCTCGACGAATGTGGCGATGGAGACGATCAAGGAAGGCTGGGACAAATTCGGTTCGAGCCTTTCGTGATTGTGAAGCAGTTCAGCGATCTCTCGCTTTCCGCCCGCGTGCGCTCGGCTTCACCGGCACGCTTTTGCCGTACTCGTTCCACCATGCGGTCAAAGCTTCCATCGTGGGGCCGAGGCCCCGCGCTTTTTGCGTGATCTCATATTCGACGCGCGGAGGAACCTCCGCAAAGATGGTGCGGGATACCAAACCGTCCGCTTCGAGTTCGCGAAGTTGCGCCGTCAGCATGTGTTGGGTGATGCCGGGAATAGCCTTTCTCAATTCGCCGAACCGATAGACCCGCTGATTAAGCAGCCACATGACTTCCAGCTTCCATTTGCCGGAGAGCAGCGCGAAGGCCCGCCGCATCTCTTCATGCATATTGACTTCGCCTTCGGCCATGGTCTGCTTTTCCATACTAACAGCAAGTAAATCATCCTACTTGCAAATATAAATGTTAGACGACATTTCTCTGCACGCACAAGAGGGCGCAGGAAAACCGCTTCTCAAAACAAACCGACAGACTCGACGAGAGGAATGTTGCTGCGTGGGCAGCGACAGAGATGAACTCATGCCTGAATATTACGTCTACTGGATCAGCACGGCACTTCTGTCCGCGCTCTACCTCGCCTCAGCCACCATCTATGTCACCAAGCGAGACTGGGTTCGCCAGGTTCTGGCGGAACTCGGATACAAGGCTTCCTATCTCATTCCATTCATGATCGTCATCAAGGTTCTCGGCCCGGTCGCGATCCTTTCACGCGTCAGCATGCCGCTCAGCGATCTCGCCTATGCCGGCATCTTCTTCCACCTGCTGCTCTCGGGCCTCGCGCATATCGGCGTTCGAAAACCCGCCGGCGCCCTGCCCGCGGCGATCGGCCTGGCGCTGCTCGTCACCTCGTTCATGACGCAGAACGACGCCCGCATGGTCCCCTCCCCCTACGTTCACGCCGCTATGCGCTGACGCCCAATAACCCCAACCCCAATCAAGGAGATAGAGATGGGTCGACTCAATGGAAAAGTTGCCATCGTCACAGGCGCAAGCCGCGGCATTGGCCGCGCCACTGCTAAGCTCTTTGCCTCCGAAGGCGCGAAGGTCGCAATTCTCTCGCGAACATCAGAAGGCGTCGAACGTGTCGTCGCAGAGATCGTCGAAGCGGGCGGCGCGGCACTCGGCGTCATCTGCGACGTCGGAGAGACCGACCGGATCACGGCCGCGGTGGACAAGGTTGTCGCCGTATATGGCCGCATCGACATTCTCGTAAACAACGCTTTCGATGGTTCCGCGGTCTTGTCTTCGGTTGTCGACCTCTCGGTCGAGCAGTTGCAACGGAACTTCCACACCGGGCCGATCGCCTATGTGCGCTTCATGCAGGCTTGCTATCCTCACCTGAGGGAAAGCGGAGAAGGCCGTATCATCAACTTCGGCTCCATGGCGGCCACCAGCGGACTGGCCGGTTATGGCCCTTACAACATGGCCAAGGAGGCAGTGCGCGCGCTGACCCGCACGGCGGCACGCGAATGGGGTGCCGACAAGATCACGGTGAATAACGTCCTGCCGATCGCGGACACCTGGGGCGCTGCCGAAAAGGAGGTTCCTCCGCCAGCGAATGCCCTGGCTCGTTTCGGCTCGCCGGAAGAGGACATTGCACCGGTCGTCCTGTTCCTTGCCAGCAAAGATTCGCAGTTCATCACCGGCTACAGCCTTACCCCGGACGGCGGCGCCATCATCGACAGCGCTCGCTAATGGCCGGTGATCTAGGGGCGCAATAGGTTGCGCCCCTTTGTCCGATCGACCGCTCGATCCGGTCTTGCTTTCGCACGAATCACACCATCTGATGCACTGCAAGGCAGGGTCGCTGAAGCCAGACGGACGGTCGGCGGTCGACATCGATATTGAGGAACAGATGGATCACGCCAACGGCCCGCAAGCATCGGCGAACGAGCAACGGGAAGCGCGCAGGCTTCAATTTCTTCCCTGGGAGCGCATCGCGGCAGATCTCGATCATCCCGCTCACCTCGCCCGCAAGGCGGAGCTCAGACGCTCATGCAGCGCCGAATTGGCCGAGACGTCCTATATAGCCGAACAGGCCGCGATCTTCACCGAAAGCCTGACGGTGGGCGAGCGGTCCTGGATTGCGGGGCACGCGCTGGTTCGGGGTGATGTGATCCTCGGCGACGATTGCTCGATCAACCCCTATGCCTGCGTTTCCGGCAAGGTGACCTGCGGCAATGGCGTACGGATCGCCTCGCATGCGTCGATCGTTGGTTTCAATCATGGCTTCGACGATCCTGATCGACCTATCCATCGCCAGGGCGTCGTCAGCATCGGCATCGTCATCGGCGACGATGTCTGGATCGGCGCCAATTGCGTGATCCTCGATGGTGTCACCATTGGAAATGGCGCGGTGATCGCCGCCGGGGCTGTGGTCACGCAGGACATCCCCGCCTTGTCGATTGCCGGCGGCGTGCCGGCAAAGGTGCTGCGGCGCCGCGGTGCGGCGGCCAGGAAATCCGGCGCTGCGGATATCGAAGATCAGCTGCTCAGGCTTGGCCAGAAAGCGAAAGAGCAATGGCCGGACATTCTCGCACGCTGGAAAACACCTGAGGCCTATGAATCACTGGAAGCGGACGGTGTCAGGAGACCGGCGATCCGGCATCTCTGCGATGCAATCGAGATCGCAGCCGGCTTCGGCCATATGCCGCCCGGGCTCGATCGGTCGGAGACCATCGAGCTTCTCCAAGGTCTCCAGGACGAGGAGACAGGCTTTTTCCCGGAAGAGCGTTCGCAGGTGCATGGCCGGACGTTGAGGGAGGATCCGAAAGCGCTCTACAATGTGCTTTCGGTCGGCTATGCGCTTGAACTGCTCGGCTCCGGGCCACGGCATCCCATCCCAGCGGTGCAACTCAATGCTGACGAGCTGGACCAGTGGTTAGGCGCCCTACCCTGGTCGAGCCGGGCATGGCACGCCGGCAGCGTGGTCGACGCCATCGGAACGGCCATCTATTTCAATGCCAAGTATTTCGGCATCAGGGATTCACGCCAGCAGTTGTTCGAGTGGCTGAGCCGCAATGCCAACAGAATCTCTGGGCTATGGGGCGAACCGACTGCGCTCGAAGGATGGCTCCAGCCGGTGAACGGCTTTTACCGACTGACGCGTGGCACCTACGCGCAGTTCGGCATGCCGCTCCCCCACCCGCATGCCGCGCTCGAAACGGTTCATCTCAATTATCGCAATCACACGGGCTTCGTTGCTCAGAAATACAATGCCTGCAACCTGCTCGACACGATCCATCCGTTGCTGCTGATTGCCCGGCAGACCGATTACCGGCGGGCCGATGGCGAGGCGATTGCCCGCAATCTCATTTCGCGAGCCCCGGATAGATGGCGGGATGGCGAAGGATTCCCCTTCGCCAACGGTGGTGAACCGAGCTTGCAGGGCACGGAAATGTGGCTTTCGGTCATTCACCTGGCGGCCGATTTTCTCGGCCTGTCGGATCGCTTCGTCTTCGTGCCGAAGGGTGTACACCGGACGGCAACTCCGGGGTTGGGCTTGTAGCTTTGGCCTTTTCGATCAACCGTGCAATGATGCCGTCAGCCAAGCGGCAGCAAGGTCGCGCGCATTGGTTCGCTTGGCCTTGACGGGCACGATGACATTGTAACGGCCTTCGGCGGCAAGCTCGCTGCTGTCGGCCTGCACCAGGGTTCCGTCCTCCAAAAACGTGCCGACCAGCATGCGCCATCCCAGCGCGACCCCCTGCCCGGCGCGGGCGGCGGCGATGGTTTCGGTATAGTGGTTGAACCGAAGCGATGGCTTGACGTCGATATTCGCGCCAATCAGCGAAACCCATTGCGACCAGTTGTACCAGGACCGATCGACAACGTCCGTTTCGATGAATTCGTCGGCCGAGCCGAGCCGCCCATCTCCTCGGCGCCTGAGATAATCGGGAGAGCAGACGGGGGAAATGACGTCGCCGCGCGAGGCGATGACGGTCCCGTCGCTGAAGGGCGGCAGGCCGTAGCGGATCGCCACATCGACCTCTCCGCCGTCGAGCGCAATCGGGCTGTCCTGGGAGATCACCCGCACCAGAATGCCGGGATTGGCCCGGCGGAATTCGGCAAGCCGCGGCAGCAGCCAGAAGGAAGAGAAGGCGACGGTCGCGCCGATCGTCACCACGTCCTGGCTACGCGACTGCATCGCCTCCACACTCTCGGCAATATCGGCCAAGCTCTTTGCGAGCGTTGCGCCGAGGCTGATGCACGCCGCCGTCGGTTCGATCGCCCGGTGTTTGCGCACAAACAGCGCCTGGCCGAACTCCTCCTCCAGCAGCGCAATCTGCCTGCTGACCGCCGCCTGGGTGACGCCGAGTTCACTCGCGGCCCTGGTGAAGCTTTTCCTGCGCAGCACCGCCTCCAGGGTCACCAGCGCCGTCAGCGACGGAAGCCGTCTTCGAAATTGCATCGTGATGGCCTTTTCACATGAGAAAAGATTATGCGAACGTGATTTTTTATGCCGTTGAAAGCCCGATGCTGCAAGAGCAATCTAGGGAAACTCTCACATAAGAGGTTCTCATGCTAAACAGGCTTCCATCCACGATTTCAGCGTTGCTCGACTCCCGCTCGGAAGGCCATTCGCTGCCGGCCGGCCTCTACATCCGCGAAGACGTGTTCGAAGCGGATATCGAGGTCTTTTTCCACAAGCACTGGATCTGCGTCGGCCTCGACTGCGATGTTCCCGAACCCGGCGACGCTACGGTCGTCGATATCGGCAAGACGAGCCTGATCCTGCTGCGCGACGACGACGGCGAAATCCGCGTGCTGCACAATGTCTGCCGCCATCGCGGTTCCCGTCTTCTCAACCCGGGCAAGACGATCGTTTCGAAGCTCGTCTGTCCCTATCACACCTGGACCTACGAGCTGACGGGCGAGCTCAGCTACGCCCCCCATATGGGCAAGGAATTCGACAAGGATTGTCACGGTCTGAAGCCCGTTACCTTCAAATCGATCGGCGGCCTGATTTACGTCTGCCTGTCCGACAATCCACCCGAGGACATTGCCGGCCTCGAACAGGCAATGGTCGAGCGCCTCGCGCCCTACGATATCCGCAATGCCAAGATCGCCCACCAGACCGACGTCATCGAGGACGGCAACTGGAAGCTGACGATGGAGAACAATCGCGAGTGCTATCACTGCTCCGCCAACCATCCGGAGCTTTGCGTCTCCTTCGTCGATCTCGACTTCGGCTTCGATCCCGAAACGCTGAGCCCGGAAGATCGCGAACAGGCCGAGGAGCATTTCCGGCTTTACGAGGCGCGCACGCAGGCATGGGAAGCCGATGGCTTCCCGTCGGCTGCCGTCGAGCAGCTTTCCGACTGCGCCACGAATTTCCGCACGCAACGGCTGATCATATCGGGCGCAGGCGAATCCCAGACCCACGACGCCACCGCCGCTTCGTCGAAGCTCCTCGGGCAGATGATCCGTAAGGATCTCGGCGACACGCATCTCTGGGGTCATAACAGCTGGAACCACTTCATGGGCGACCATGCCGTCGTGGCAACCGTCATCCCGCTCTCGGCCGGCAAGACGCTGGTGAGAACCAAGTGGCTGGTGCACAAGGACGCCGTCGAAGGGGTCGATTACGATCTTGACAAGCTGACGGATGTCTGGGTTGCAACGACGGACCAGGACGCCGATCTCGTCGCCCGTTCCCATGCCGGGGCTCTCGATCCCGCCTATCGGCCAGGCCCCTATTCCCGCTTTTCCGAGACGAACCTCGACAAGTTCGCCACCTGGTACATCGACCGGATGCGCGCTCATGGATACTAGGACCCCGCAAGTGCTGCTCGCAAAGGCCGCCCGTCACGACGTCTGGAATCCTGAGGAAGACGATGCGCTCGTCTGCCTCGACGTCCAGCAGGAGACCCACGACGTCAAGACCTTCACCTTCGCCTCCCCTAACGGCAAGCGCTTCGCCTTCAAGGCCGGCCAGTATTTTCTCTTCGACCTCGAGCACAATGGAGAGGCGGAAAGCCGGTGCTACAGCATCTCCTCTTCGCCGCATCGCACGAACGCCTTCTCCGTCACGGTGAAGCGCGTTCCGGGCGGCAAGATCTCCAACTGGCTGCACGATACGCTGGTTCCGGGCGCGTCCGTCAAGGCGAACGGCCCGCTCGGCCATTTCGTCCGGTCGGAGGCGTCGAAGCCAAAACTTCTGCTGCTCTCGGGTGGCTCCGGCATCACCCCGGTCATGTCCATTCTGCGGGAACTTGCCGACAGCTGCGAACCCGCCGACGTTGTCTTCATGCATGCGGCGCGCACGCCGCAGGATCTGATCTTCCGCGACGAACTCGCCTGCATCGCCCGTAGATTGAAGGGCCTTCGGCTCCACTTCCTGCCGGAGACCGTTGCGGGCGAGGCGTCCTGGCCGGGTCTCACCGGGCGTATTTCGGCAGACTATGTCAGGCTTGCGGTTCCCGATATCGCCGAGCGGACGGTGATGTGCTGCGGCCCCGCCCCGTTCATGGCGGCCGCACGCAGCATTTCCGCGGAGCTCGGCGTTCCCGGCGCGCACTATCTGGAGGAAAGCTTCGACGCCGCGGTCATCGACGAGCCTGAAATCCCGGCGATTCAGGAAGCGGCCGCCAAGGTCTTTCAGGTCACTTTCTCGAAGCAGGCCCGCAGCATCGAGGTAACAGGCGACCAGAGCGTGCTCTCCTGTGCGAAGAAGTCAGGTGTCAGGATTCCATCCTCCTGCGCCAACGGCGTCTGCGGCACCTGCAAGTCGAAGCTCACGTCAGGCACGGTCGACATGAACCATAATGGCGGCATCCGCCAGCGGGAAATCGACGCCGGCTTTTTCCTGCCCTGCTGCTCGAAGCCGCTCAGCGATCTCGTCATCGAACGCTGAGCGACACCGCGTCAATCACCAACAACAGGAATCACGCGGATGCTGCGAGACGACAACGATTCCGTCGAGCTGAGCGGCTCGACCGTCTTCAAGGATGAGCGAAAGCAGGCCTACCTCAATCCCGATGGCGCGGACCGGCCCCTCATCAGTCCGGTGACGGCGGCCACACTCGACCGGGCACGCCGCTACCGGCTGGGGCGGCTGCGCATGAAGATGCGCGAATGGGATTGCGGCGCCCTGCTGCTCTACGATCCCGTCAACATCCGCTATGCCTTCGACTCGTCGAATATGAGCATCTGGACGATGCATAATCCGTCGCGTTACGCGCTGATCCTGGCCGACGGCCCAGCCATCATGTTCGAATTCGAAGGCGCCGAACATGTCAATGACGGGCTGCCCGGCATCGACGAGATCCGGCCGTCGAAATCCTGGATCTTCTTCACGGCAGGCAATCTCGTGGAGCCGCGCCTGAAGGCCTGGGCAGACGAGATCGACGACCTCGTCAAGGGCAATGGCCGCAACAGGCGCATTGCGATCGACCGGCTCGAACCATCAGGCGCCTTCGAACTGACGGAACGCGGCTTTACGCTGCTCGACGGCCAGGAACTGGCTGAACGTGCTCGGTCGATCAAGAGCGCCGATGAAATCGATTTGATGCGCTGGACGATCCGCGTTTGCGAAGCGGGCATGGCGCGGATGTACGAGGTTTCCGAACCAGGCCGCACCGAGCGGGAAATCTGGGCCGAGCTGCACTTCGAAAATGCCCGCAGCGGCGGCGAATGGCTGGAAACCAAGCTGCTGACCGGGGGCGCGAGAACCAATCCCTGGTATCAGGAATGTTCCGATTACATCATCAAGCGCGGCGAGATGATATCCTTCGACACCGATATGATCGGCCCCTACGGCTATTGCGCCGACCTCTCGCGCTCATGGACCTGTAGCCATGTCGCGATGAATGCCAAACAGAAGGAGCTTTACGCGGCAGCCAGAGATCAGATCGAACACAATCTGTCGGTCATCCGGCCCGGCATGACGTTCCGCGAATTCAACGAATTGTCGTGGCAGATCCCGGAAAAATATCAGCCCTATCGCTACACGCTCGCCCTGCACGGCACCGGCATGGCGGACGAATGGCCGGGCGTGCTCTTGCATCCGGATTTCGATCCCGATTTCAGCGGCATCATCGAGGAGAACATGGTGCTCAACGTCGAAAGCCTGATCGCCGAAGCCGGATCGGAGAGCATCAAGCTGGAGACCCAGGCCCTGATCACATCAAAGGGCGCGGAGCGGCTGGACACCTTTCCGTGGGAAGAGATCTGAGGTGCGTTTAAAGCATGTCGCGCAAAAGTGTGCTGCGGTTTTGCGGCAACGACATGCGAAAAAACAAAGACCTAAAGCGCAAGGAGCGAATCTGAAAGATCGCGAAGCGCTTTAGTGCGCTCTCAAAGCGGCTGCGCGATGCTGTGACGGCGTCTGCCCGAAAGTCCGCTTGAAGGTTCGCGTGAACTGCGAGGCATTCTCGAAGCCGACATCAAGCGCGATCTCGATCAGCGGCGCCTTCGACTGGACCAGAATGGATTTTGCCCGCTCCATGCGAACCCGATTATAGGCCTTGGCAGGAGACATTCCCGTCTTGTCGATGAAAATTCTCTCCAACTGCCGCCTCGACAGGCCAACCATGCCGGCGAGCTTCTGGATCGATATGCTGCCGTCGACGAACTGTTCCATCGTAATCATCGCCGCCTTGACGCGGGCGTCGTCATAATCGTCATACAGCGGACGGCGGGGCTGGATATCCGCCGGCGCCCGGGCCTTCTCGATCTGAAGCACCTCAAGCGCATTTCGCTCGGCATCCCGGCTGATATATTTCCTGACCAGCAACGCCGCCATGTCGGCCGCACTGCTGCCGCCGGCGCAGGATCCGCGTTGACGGTCGAGATTGAAAAGCCGGTCGGAGCGAACGCCATGATCGGGAAACCGCTCGCGAAACTCCTTGTAATGCAGCCAGCTCACGCAGGACTCGTGCCGCTTCATCAGGCCAGCGGCCGCAAGAATGAACGAGCCCGTGCAAACGCCGATCAGCGGCACCTTCTTGGCATCCGCTTGCCTCAGGAAGGTGATGGTCTGTTGGTCGACAGGGTTCTCCACCGTCAGAAGCCCGCCGACGACCACGATGTAATCGAACTTCAACGGATCGACGAAATCGGAGGTCGGGGCAACCTGAACGCCGCAGCTCGAGGTGATCAGATGCCGCGTGCTGCCGATCACCTGCCAATCTGCAAGCACCCTCCCGGAGCGATCCTGCTCGTCGCTGGCAAGCCGCAGCGTGTCGATGAAGAGTGCGAAGGCCGACAGCGTAAATGACCGCGACAGCACGAATCCCACTTTAAGCCGAGCACCGGGTTTCGCGGCGCCGTCTCCCTGCCGATGCTGCTCCGGTCGCATAGTCATCTCCTTGCCGCCTCCCAAAACTCGGAAAATGCGCTCATCGAATTTGAAAACCGTGTGCCAGCGGATCACGGTCGTCAACAAAAATGGTGTTGTGGCCGATGACCCGTGCCCAGCCGCCAATGCTTGGAAGAATGCCGCGATAAGGTCCGACCCTCGCCTCGGCTTCGACCCGGCCCTCGAAAATGGTTCCGATCAGGCTTTCGTGACGGTATTTCGACCCGACATCGAGCCGCCCCTTGCCATGGAGCTGAGCCATGCGCGCCGAAGTGCCGGTGCCGCCCGGCGACCGATCGATGGCCTTGTCGCCGTAGAAGACCGCACAGCGTCCGTCCGAGACGTCGTTGACGGGACGGTCGCACCAGATCGCATGATGCACGCCGCGGATCCTGGCATCGTCGGGATGGACGGGATCGCAGACATCGGCAAGCGCTGATCTCAGCTTCTGGCTGCAGCCGACGATATCGGATGCCGACATGCCGTCGAGCCCGCTCCAGTTCTCTTGCGGCTCGACAACTGCATAGTAGTTGCCGCCATAGGAAATATCGACGCGCAGACGGCCCATACCGGGCACATCGACCTCGACATCGGCCTCATGGAGATAGCTCGCCACATTGTGGAGACGAACGGAATCGACATAGCCGCCCTTCTCCTCATAGGTCACATCAACTCTGCCCGCCGGCGTTTCGATGGCGACCCTGCCGGGTTTGCGCGGCTTGACCAGCCCCTCCTCGATCGCAGCGGTCACGGTGCCGATCGTGCCGGCGCCGCACATCGGCAGGCAGCCGCTGACCTCGATGAAAAGAACGGCGAAATCGCAGTCTTCCCGATAGGGGGGATAGATGATCGAACCCGACATGATGTCATGCCCCCTCGGCTCGAACATCAGCGCCCTGCGGACCCAATCGTGGTCGCGGACGAAGATTTCCCGGCGCTCGCCCATCGGCACGTGCGGAAGCAGCGGACCGCCGCCGGCAACGAGGCGGACGGGGTTGCCGCAGGTATGCGCATCGATGCAGAAGAAGTTGTTTCTCATCCTCGTATCCTTGCTCATCTCGCCTTCGGCAGCCTGTCGCGGTCGAGCAGGCCACGGGACAACCGGTCGAGCAGAAGGGCGACCGCGACGATCGCCAGGCCTGCTCTCAGGCCAAGTCCCATCTCCATGCGCGTCAGGCCGCGCGTCACCTCGGCGCCGAGCCCGCCTGCGCCGACGAGGCCGGCCAGCACGACCATTGCCAGCGACAGAAGAATGCACTGGTTGAGCCCGACCAGCAGCGTCTGCTTGGCCAGAGGGATTTCGATCTTCCAGAGGATCGAGCGCGGCGGCGCGCCGATGGCGCTGCCGAGTTCGATGAAGACCTTCGGCACCTGGTTGAAAGCCAGCGTCGTCAGGCGCAGCATCGGCGGAATGCCGTAGACGATGGTGGCGATGATCGCCGGCACGCGCCCAAGGCTGAAGATCATCACCGCGGGAATGAGATAGACCCAGGGCGGCACGGTCTGCATCACGTCGAGGATCGGACGAACCACAGCCTCCAGAGTCTTGTGCCGCGAGCACAGGACGCCGACCGGAAAGGCGATGAGCACCGAGATCATGACGGCGACGCTGACCAGTGCAAGGGTCTGCATCGATGCCGTCCACAGCCCGACAAGCAGGCAGAAACCGAGGCAGAGCCCCGCAAGGATCGCGGCGCGCAGGCTGACGGCAAAGAACGCCAGGACGACGACAATCGCGATCAACGCATAGGGCGGCACGAAGAGCAGCGCCGCCTCGATTGCCGAAAGCACCGTTTCCACCAGATAGCTGATGGCCGCAAACAGCGGGTGAAGATTGGTGTTGAGCCAATCGACCGATGGAGCCAGGAAGGCGCCGGGCGAAAACTGCAAGGTCGAAAGATTCATGCTTTCCTCCCTGTTCCCAAGCGAGCGGCACTCTGGGTTATCCGGTCAATCACCATGGTCAATACCACGATAGCGATCGCTCCATTGATTGAGGTGGCGATGTCGAGTGTCCTGATCGCGCCGTAGATCGTTTCTCCGAGCCCGCCGGAACCGACGATGCCGGCGATGACAACCATGCCGAAGGCCATCATCAGACTCTGATTGATGCCTGCCATGATGCTCGGCAGCGCGAAGGGAAGACGGATCTTGAAGAACATTCTTGCCGGCGTCATGCCGAGCGCCTCTCCAAGTTCGATGAATTCCTTGGGAGTCATGCGGATGCCGAGCGAGGTCAGGCGGATGGCCGGCGGCACTGCGACGATCACGGTCGCAATCAGCGCCGTCGCCGGTCCGTAGCCGAGCAGGGCGATCGCCGGCAGCAGGTAGATATAGGGTGGAAGCGTCTGGATCAGATCGAGACCCGGCTCCATGAAGCGATCGAAGGCGGTGAAGAAGCCGGCGGCGATGCCGATCGGGATACCGATCGCCAAGGCAATCACAGTCGCGGTCAGGACCAGAGCGAGCGTGCTCATCGTCTCCGGCCAGAGCCCCATCGAAAAACAAAGCGCCAGGGCGACGCCGCTCAAGAGGGCGAACCAGACATTGACCAGCCGCCAGCCGATCAGCGCCACGACCAGAGTGATCACGTAGAATGGCGGAAGCTGCAGCAACCAGAGGATGCCGTCATAAAGCCCTTCGAGAACCTGTCTGATATAGTCGAAGAGGAACTCTCCGTTGTCGCTCACCCATTCGAGTGCTGCGTCCGTCCATTCGTCGAAAACATCGGTGAAGGCTGAACTATCCATGTCAATCACCTCCAGTTGGGGTCACGCCGCGGTGAGATCGTGGGCGGAGGTTCCCTTGACGCCCATCAGCAGGCTGCGCGGCGTGACCACGCCGACGACTTGATCATTGTCGACGACGGCGATAGCGTCGCGCTCCGACTGCATCGTCAAAGAGATGAGCTCGTCGATATCGGCGTCCGGCGTCGTGCGCGCCAGCGAGGCGATGTCGAAGTTCGGCGCGCCCTGCTGGAATTCGGCAACGCTGCGCATGACGGAATGCGCCTTGATCAAATGAAGGCGAGAGATACCAGCGACGAATTCGGCGACATAGGCGTCCGCCGGGTTGAGGATGATTTCTTCGGCCGTGCCGGTCTGGATGATGACGCCGTCCTTCATGATCGCGATGCGGTCGCCGATGCGGATCGCCTCGTCGAGATCATGGGTGATGAAGACGGCGGATTTGCCGAGAGCTTTGGTCAGCTGGCGGAATTCATCCTGGAGCTGGCGCCGGATCAGCGGGTCGAGCGCGCTGAAGGGCTCGTCCATCAGGATGATTTCGGGGTCGGAGGCGAGCGCGCGGGCAAGCCCGACGCGTTGCTGCATGCCGCCGGAAAGCTCACTGGGATAGCGGCTCAGCCAGTCGGCGAGGCCGACCTTCTCAAGGGCGGCAGCGGCGGTCTTGTTCCGCTCCGCCTTTGCAATGCCCTGGACCTCGAGGCCGAAGGCCGCGTTTTCGAGCACCGTCCGGTGCGGCAGCAGCGCGACGCTCTGAAACACCATGCCGATGTTCTTGGCGCGCATCTGCCTGAGATCGACCGGCGACAGGCTTGCGAGGTCGCGCCCCTTGACGAGGACCTTGCCGGAGCTCGGTGTAATCAGCTTGTTGAGAAGGCGGATGAGCGTCGATTTTCCGCTTCCCGACAGTCCCATGATGCAGAAGATTTCGCCGCGCCGGACTTCGATGCTCGCATCGGAGACGCCGACGACGCAGTTGAATTCCTTGAGGACCTCTGTCTTGCCGAGGCCGCGCTCCTTGATCGATTTCATCGCGGCGGCGGATTTGCCCCCGAAGACCTTCCAGAGGGATTGGCAGTCGATCAGAACATCCTTGGCATCGATATTGGCGGTTTTCATAGCGATCCCCTTTGAGCCAATGGCGCTGGCTTCTTCATTAGGATTGAAGGTGGCCGCCCGACGGATCGGGCGGCCAGGACGCGATTACTTCTTCTTGATGTTTTCCCAGCGCTTGATCAGGTCGGCATGGCTGCCGATCCAATCCTGCACAGCCTGATCCATGGTCTTGCCGTCCTTGACTGCACCGTTGATGGTGGTGATGTCGGCGATCGGCACGTAGACGCTGGCCATGACTTCGCGGGCATGCGGATATTCTTCCGAGAAGCCCTTATGGCCGATCCAGTAGTAGCTCTGCGGCGGCGGGAAGACGCCCTTCGGATCCTTGAGGTACTTGACCTCGTACTTCTGGACCATCCACGACGGCTCCCAGATCGTGACCGCGATCCATTCCTGGCGGTCGTAGGCAGACTTCAGCGCCGCCGTCATCGCGGCGGTGCTGCCTTCGACGAGCTGGAGTTTCAGGCCGTAATCCTTGACCGCATTCGCCGTATCGCGCATCAGGCCCGCACCCGGTTCGATGCCGATGATCTTGCCGCCGAACTTGTCGGCGTTTTCATTGAGCTGTTCGAGCGAGTCGATCGGAACGTATTTCGGAACGGCGACACCCTGATAGAGGCCGTGCGAAACCGGGGAAATCTTTTCGAGACGATTCTTGTTCTTGTCCCAATAGTCCTGGGCGACGTAGTCGGTCTGCGAGGTGAGAGCCTGGATATCGCCCTTGGCAAGAGCGGCATAGGCAATGCCCCATTCGGAGAACTCGGTCACCTTGACGGTGTAGCCGGCATCTTCGAGAACCTTCTTGGTAATGCCGGTGATGGGCGTCAGATCTTCCCACGACATCGTGCCGAGAGTGATCGTCTTTTCCTCAGCGCGAGCAGGAAGAATGCTCATCCCGATCACCGCAGCGGCGCAAAGCGCCTTCCACAAAATCTTCATTGTTCTTACTCCTGGTTTTCGTTCCCGTACTCATCGAAGTCTGCAGGCGGCAGTCTTCACATTGCGCGGCCGAGGGATCATCCCTCGCGGCCTGCCCGCAATTCCTGGAAGCGGATGACCGAGTTGACGCCGAGCCATGCAATGGGTTCGGGCGGCAGCCTGGTCGGCTCCGGCTGGTTTTTGTATTTCTCAAGCTCAGGGCTGGCGGCGCCGGTCGCGAGATCGGCGGCCATCATGCCGGCAAAGGTGCTCTTGACGGTGCCGAGACCATTCTCGCAGCAGGCGGAAAAGAGCCCCTCTTCGACCTCGCCGAATGCCGGCACATGGTTTCTGGAGAGGCAGAGCGCGCCCGCCCAGCTATATTCCATCGGCAGGCGCTCCATCCCCGGAAAACGGGCATCGAACGACCGCCGCTGTTCGGCAGCGATTCCGGCGACGCGCTTCTCCGACACTTTCAGGCTCGGGTCATAGGTGAACCTCGTCCTGACGACGATCCTCGAAAGCCCGTCCTTGGTGATCTTGCGCACCGTCGCACCCATCGGATCGGCCGGCAGCAGCGCCCAGCGATCCACACCGGTGACATCGCCTGCGAATTCGTTCTGCGAAAAGGCTGAGGTCATCGACGCATAGGTGAAGATATGCATCAGCCTTCCGCGGAAATGACCGAAGCTTTGGATGTGGCCGTTCACACCGAGAATGACCTTCGGCGCCGAAACGGAGCCGCGGGCGGTCTTAGCCTTCCAGTTTCTGCCTTCGCGCGAAAGCTCCAGCACCGGCGAGTGCTCGTGGATGGCAACCTGCGAATGGAGCCCGCGCGCCAAGCCCCTGATATAGTCGGCCGGCTGGATCATCACCGCGCCCGGCGTGTAGAGGCCGCCGCGATAATAGTGCGAGCCGGTCATCTCCCGCATCTGATCGGCATCGAGAACGCGATGCTCCTCGCCGATCTTCTCAAGCGACTTCCTGTAATTGTCGTTGAGACCCATGCCCCGGTCGGAGGCCGCGGCGTTTACCTTGCCGGAGGGATCGAAGGTTTCCCGGGACAGGCCGTATTCGGCCGCGACGTCGGCAGCAAAGGAAATCGCCAGGCGGTTCTGCCGGATCTCGTCCTTGGTCGCCGTTTCGTCGGCGACCGAATACTCGCCCGAGGACAGGTTGTGCGGCACGTCGATCATGAAGCCGGAATTCCTTCCGGCCGGGCCCTTGGCGAGTTCGCGGGCCTCCAGGACGACGATCTTGTCCTCAGGCCGCGATTGCGAGAGGCGGCGGGCCGCCGACAGGCCGGCAAATCCGCCGCCGATGATCAGCCAGTCGGCGGTAATGTCGTGTTCAAGCGCCGTTACGGGAAAGGCGCGCTCGCTGGTCGCCTCCCATCCCGAAACGCCGGTATCGGTCGGCAGGTGCTTGATCACATGGCGGCTCATCGGATCGTCTCGTCGACCGACCGCTCCGAGATATCGATCCAGATGGTCTTGAGTTCGCAGTAATTGTCATGGGCGAAGACCGACTTGTCGCGACCGCCGAAACCGGACTCCTTATAGCCGCCGAACGGCGTGGTGGCGTCACCCTCACCGAAGCAGTTAACGGTGATCAGGCCGGCCCTGATGTCGCGGGTCAGCCGGATCGCATTGCGCAGGCTGCCGGTATAGACGGAGGCCGTCAGGCCGTAATTGGTGTCGTTGGCCAAAGCGGTTGCCTCGGCGAGCGTGTTGAACGTCGTAACCGACAGGATCGGCCCGAAGATTTCTTCCTGGAACAGGCGGCTGGCCGGCGTCACACCCTCGACCAACGTCGGCTCGATGAAGATGCCGTTATAGGTTTCACCGCCTTGGGTGACGGACAGCTTCTCCGTCTTGGCGTCGTCGAGGAAGGATTTCACCTTTTCGAAATGCGACTTGCTGACGAGCGCGCCGATGCGGTTTTCGGGATCGAGCGGGTCGCCCGTCTTCCATTCGCGCATATAGGCGCCGATGCGCTTCATCAATTCATCCTTGACCTTGGCATGGACGATGAGACGCGACGTGGCCGAGCAATTCTCGCCCATGTTCCAGAAGGCGCCATTGACGACCTGCTCGGCAACGAGATCCAAGTCTTCGGCATCGTCGAGAACGACCGCGGGGTTCTTGCCGCCGCATTCGAGCACGACCTTCTTGAGGTTGGAGTCCGCGGCATACCGCAGGAAGCGGCGGCCGGTCGGCGTCGAGCCGGTGAAGGCCACCATGTCGACATCATTGTGCAGGCCGATCGGTTCGCCGACCTCCCGGCCGGAGCCGGTGACGACGTTGAAGACACCAGCCGGAATACCGGCTTCATGGGCGAGTTCGGCGACGCGCAGCGTGGTCAGCGTCGTTTCCTGCGCCGGCTTGACGATGACCGAGCAGCCGGCGGCAAGCGCCGGGCCGATCTTCCAGGCCAGCATCAGCAGCGGGAAATTCCACGGCAGCACGCATCCGACGACGCCGATCGGCTCGCGCACGATCATCGTCAGCGCATTGGCGCCGACCGGGGCGGTGTTGTCATAAAGCTTGTCGATCAGCTCGGCATGCCAGCGCAGCGTATGAATGGTATCGGGAACGTCGACCGTCTGGCACTCCCGCACCGGCTTACCGCTGTCGATGCTCTCCATGACGGCGAGCTCGTGCCTGTTGCGCTCCAGAAGCTTGGCAAGTTTGAGAAGCACTTCCTTGCGCTCGCCCGGCGAGCGCAGCCGCCAACGCCCGTCATCGAACGCTTGCTTCGCCTTCTCAACGGCAAAGTCGACATCGCTGGAATCGCAGGCGGCGATTTCGGCGAGAACCTCGCCCGTCGCAGGGTTCGTGGAGGTGAAAGTCTTGCCGGAATTGGCCGGGCGGAATGCGCCATCGACAAAGGCGTTCGTCGGAAGCTGGAGGCCAGCGGCAATCGCCTTGTATTCGGCGGCGGTCAAGGGTTCATGCATGGTTGGCTCCCGACGTGATCTGGGCGACCGTGCGCTTCAACGTAGAAACGACGGTCTCAAGGGTTCTTTTCTCTTCGGAGTTCAGTCCGCGTAGCGGCGCCCGCACCGGACCGGCTTTGAGGCCGATGATCTCGCAGCCGTGCTTGATTGATTGGACGAACTTGCCGCATTCGAGGAAGTCCATCAGCGGCAGCATCGCGCTCATGATCGCGCGGCCCTTGTCGAAGTTCTTGTCGAGGACGCAGGCCTCGTAGAGGGCGACATGCTCGCGCGGCAGGAAGTTGGAGCCGGCGCAGACCCAGCTCTTCGCACCCCAGGCGAAGAATTCGAGCGCCTGATCGTCCCAGCCGCAGGACAGCGCGATATGCGGAAACTTGCGGGCGAGCCGGTGAAGGTTGCCCATGTCGCCGGAGCTTTCCTTGATGGCGATCACGTTCTTCGACTTGCCGACCCGCGAGAAATACTCCTCGCCCATCACCACGCCCATGCGGGCGGGATAGTTGTAGAGCATGATCGGCAGATTGGCGGCGCGATCGACCGTCAGCGCATGGACCGCATTCTCGCGTTCGGTCGGCAATGCGTATGGCGGCGATGACACCAGGATTGCATCCGCGCCGATTTCCTTCGCAGCCTTGGCATATTCGACCGAATCTTCGGTGCGCGTGGCGCCGGTGCCGATGATCAGCGGCAGCCGCGTGCCGATGACGTCCTTCGCATAGGCCGCAAGTTCGTAACGTTCCTGGCTGCTCTGGGCGTAATATTCGCCCGTCGAGCCGCCGACGATGATGCCGTGGACGCCCGCCTCGATCAGCGACTCGAGCACGGCGGCAAATCCGGTCCGGTCGATCTGACCATTCTTGTCGAGCGGCGTCACCGCCGGCGTATAGATCCCCTCAAACTTCACGACGACTTCTCCAATACTTGCGTGGCCGGACCGCCGAGGAAGGCGTCCGCTTTCAGGCCTTGCGGAGCGATGAACATCTCCATGTTCTCGCGGGACAATTCCCAGTGTTCGAAAACGAGATCGACGACGGCATTCTCGTCGTGAGCGCCAAGCGCTGCGATAAAGCCGTCATGGTGGTCGACCGCCACCTGCAGCCGCCGCTTCATGTCCTCGTTCCTCGGCCGGAAGAACGTGTGGCCGATGCGCGCGTGATCGATCAGCAGCCGGCCGAGGCTCGGCTGCAGATAGACGTTGCCCGACATCTCTCCGAAGATCTCGTGAAAGCGATTGTTCTCAAGAACCATCGCCAAGGCGTCCATGTTCTTGCTGGCAGCGCGGAACCGCTCCTGCGTCTGCTTCAGATCCGCCAGTTGAGCCGGCTTGAAGTTCTGCACCGCGAGACGGCCGATCGCCGCATAGATCATCGGTGCGACGAGAAAGAAATTGCGAAGCGTGGAGTGGTTCATCGGGATGACCCGCGCACCCCTGTTCTCGCGGATGTCGATATAACCCTCGCCAGCAAGGCGACGGAAGATATCGCGCACCGGCGTCCGGGAAAGCCCATACCGCTCGCTCAAACTGGCCTCATCCAGATCGGCGTCCGGATCGAGTTCCATCGTCAAAATCTGGCGTTTCAGGTCGTCGTAGAGATTGCTCTTCGGTGTCTTCGCCATCGTCGATCTCCGGCCATTTGTTGCTCTACGCCCTGAAGATGGCATGCCTTTTCGGAGGAGTCAATAATTGTGTACTTTGCGTACACAATTATTATTCCCAAGATACACAATAGCGCGGACGTGAGAGGAAAGCAGCTCTCTCGAAGGCGGGAGACTGGCGGGGCTGACGGGTGAGCAGACATCCACAGCGAAAAGCTCCGCGGCGGCACCACGGATTTCTCGTCAGGCGGTTTATCGTGGGGTGAGAATTCTCTGCAGTCGACATCGATGCGCTTTTGCATCCAAGTCGATCATCAGGCGTCCGAAGCGTGGGCGCCGGCAAGTCGGCGGTGCGCGGCCACCGCGGAATATGTCGACATCCGGACAGCGGCGGGTGGCCGGGGAGCGCCGAAGCCGGCGCTCCCCGGTGGATTACGAGGCGAGCACGCCGCTCTTCTTGGCGGTCCAGGTCGCGATAGCGTCCATCAGGCCGGGGTTGAGACAATCGTACGGCTCGATACCGGATGCCTTCAACTGCGCTCTGACGGCGTCCATCTTGCCAGGATCGAAGCCGCTTTCGATGATCGACGAGACGAAGGCCGCAAAGCCGGGCTTTGCCCAGCCGCTTTCCTGGAAGCGCTCCGGATGGACGAACGACAATCCCTGGAAGGGATGTTCGCGCTCGACCGGCCCATACATATGCACGCCGCATTCCTTGCAAGCGTGCCGCTGGATCAGGGCAGCAGGATCGACGACGGCGAGCTTGTCGCCGTTCTCCAGGACTTCGACGTTTTTGGTCGGCGCAACCGCCACGACAGAAAAGGTAGCACCCGCAGGCTTCCAGCACTTGGTGCAGCCGCAGGCGTGATTATGGGCGATATCGCCCTTGATCCTGACCTTGACGGGGTTGCTCGTGCATTTGCACACCAGCGTCCCGCCTGAAAAGGCGGCGTCAGTCGCTCGAAAACCTGAATCCACTGCCGGATGAATGGCTATGCTCATTGATGTTCTCCTTCCCTCCCTGGCCGTTTGCGTTATGCCCGGCCAAGCTCTGCAATCAATTTCCCAGCCTCTGCGCGTGCCAGCGCAGATGGTCCTCCATGAAAGTCGAAATGAAAAAGTAGGAGTGGCCGTAGCCTTGCTGCATGCGCAGCTTGAGCGGAATGCCCGCCGCTTCGCAGGCCTGCCGGAGCTCGTCGGGACGCAAGCCATCCTCCAGGAAGCTGTCCGCCGTTCCCTGATCGACGAACAGTTCGGGGAACCGATGCCCGTCCTCGATCAGCGAGCAGGCGTCATAGGCCCGCCAGGTCGCCTCGTCCGCGCCGAGATATTTCCGCAAGGCCGGCTTCGACCAGCCGGAGACCGAGGGATGGCTGATCGGCGCGAAGGCTGAGCAGCTCCGGAAGCGGTCAGGATTCTTGAGCGCGATGGTGATCGCACCATGGCCGCCCATCGAGTGACCGAAGATCCCCTGGCGGTCCATGTCGACGGGGAAATGTTCGGCGATGAGCCGCGGCAACTCGTCGACGATGTAGCTGTACATGCGATAATTCGCCGAATAGGGCGGCTCTGTAGCGTCGACGTAAAAGCCGGCGCCCTTGCCGAACTGCCAGTTGTCGGGCTCGTCGGCAACATGGTCGCCGCGAGGGCTGGTATCCGCGCAGACGATGATCAGTCCGAGTTCGGCGGCAAGCCGCCGATACTCGCCCTTGTCCATGACATTGGCATGCGTGCAGGTCAGGCCGGAGAGGTACCACAGAACCGGGCAATTGCCCTCGGCCGCCTGCGGCGGCACGTAGACCGCAAAGGTCATGTCACAGTCGCAGGCCTGCGAGCGATTGACGTAGACGCCTTGAGTGCCGCCGTAAGACTTCTCGGTCGAGATGGTTTTCATGGCTCAATAGACCACCACGCCGCGGATGCTTTCGCCCTTGTGCATCATGTCGAAGCCCTTGTTGATATCGTCGAGCGGCATGGTGTGGGTGATCATCGGGTCGATCTGGATCTTGCCCTGCATGTACCAGTCGACGATCTTCGGCACGTCGGTACGCCCGCGCGCGCCGCCGAAGGCGGTGCCCATCCAGTTGCGGCCGGTGACCAGCTGGAACGGCCGGGTGGAGATCTCCTGGCCGGCGCCGGCAACGCCGATGATGATCGACTTGCCCCAGCCGCGGTGGGAGGCCTCAAGCGCCTGGCGCATCACCTTGGTGTTGCCGGTGCAGTCGAAGGTGTAATCGGCGCCGCCGATCAAGTCGCCATTGCGCTTGGTCAGATTGACGAGATGCGGCACGATGTCGTCGCCGACCTCCTTCGGATTGACGAAATGCGTCATGCCGAACTTCTCGCCCCAGGCCTTGCGGTCATTGTTGATGTCGACGCCGATGATCATGTCGGCGCCGGCGAGCCGCAGGCCCTGCAAGACGTTGAGGCCGATGCCGCCGAGACCGAAGACGATGGCCGTCGAGCCGATCTCGACCTTGGCGGTGTTGATCACCGCGCCGATGCCGGTGGTCACCCCGCAGCCGATGTAGCAGATCTTGTCGAACGGCGCGTCGGGATTGACCTTGGCAAGGGCGATCTCCGGCAGCACGGTGAAATTGGCGAAGGTCGAGCAGCCCATATAGTGATGGATCTTGTCCTTGCCGATCGAGAAGCGCGAGGTGCCATCCGGCATCACACCCTGGCCCTGGGTCGAGCGGATGGCGGTGCAGAGATTGGTCTTGCGCGACAGGCAGGAATAGCATTCCCGGCATTCCGGCGTGTAGAGCGGGATGACGTGGTCGCCCTTCTTGACCGAGGTGACACCGGGGCCGATATCGACGACGATGCCGGCACCCTCATGGCCGAGGATCGCCGGGAACAGGCCCTCCGGATCGGCGCCGGACAGCGTGAAGTCGTCGGTGTGGCAGATGCCGGTCGCCTTGACCTCGACCAGCACTTCGCCGGCCCTCGGGCCTTCCAACTGCACGGTCATCACTTCGAGCGGTTTTCCGGCGGCAACGGCTACGGCGGCGCGAACGTCCATTTTGATATCCTTCCTCTGAAATTAAATTCTGACTGCTAGATAATTCGATAGGCTGGCCTCTCATCGGCCTTCGCCGATAGCTGACCCTCACGTCTCGGGCTCAACCTGGCACCAGACCGCAAGAAGCGGCCTTGCCGTGCATCTTATCGCGAATGATTGCCCGGCATCGTTTGCGAAAACAGTGCCGATCGCAGCAGAAAACCACTGGGAATTGCCAAGGCAGATTTCTCCGGGCGACAGCAGAATAAAGGCCCGCGGCTGCGTCTGAACATGATCGGGAAACCGGGTGTAGCGGTCCATATAGATCACGCCGACCCTGAGATCGGCGCGCTCCTCCATGCCGCCGGGGCCGACCACGACGGCATGAGAATGCGTATTGCCGAAATTCAGGCTTGCAAACGGACCCGAGCGGCCGCGCCGCCAGAGCAAGCTGTCGGCAAGACTTCTGAATTGGCCGGCGATCGCCTCGTATTTCCGTCCTGATTTCGCAAGATGGCCGATGGCGTCATCAAGCCCTTCGGGCGCGCCGGGAAGAGGCGCGCCCTCCACGGGGCGCACCTTGCCGGTTTTGAGCAGTTTCTGCAGAACCTTGCCCGCGACGAAACTGGCGACGGCAGGGGCGTCGGCCGACAACATCAGACCGCCGACATCGTTCAGGAATTCCTGCAGCGGCTGAGGACGCCTTTCCCTGCCGATGTCGTGCAGCCGTATGTAGGCCGGCTTTTCCTCATCGTTCAGAAGAAGGTCTGCCCCTCGTTTTATTGGACGTCCTACCGCGCGCGCCACGTTCTGTCCCCTCGCTTAGAGCGCCTTTTCCAATTCCGGCAGGGCGTCGAACAGATCGGCGACGAGGCCATAGTCGGCAACCTGGAAGATCGGCGCCTCCTCGTCCTTGTTGATGGCGACGATCACCTTCGAATCCTTCATGCCGGCCAGATGCTGGATGGCTCCGGAGATGCCGGCGGCGATATAAAGCTGCGGCGCGACGACCTTGCCGGTCTGACCGACCTGCCAGTCGTTCGGCGCATAACCGGCGTCGACAGCGGCACGGCTGGCACCGACGGCAGCACCGAGCTTATCGGCAAGCGGCAGGATGACCTCCCGGAACTTCTCCGCCGAGCCGAGTGCCCGGCCGCCGGAGATGATGATCTTCGCCGAGGTCAGTTCCGGACGATCGGAAGCCGACAGCGCATCGCCGACGAAACGCGACAGGCCCGGATTGGAGATTGCCGCGATCGCCTCCACCGTTGCCGAGCCGCCTGCCGCGGCGGAAGCAAAGGAAGCCGTGCGCACGGTGATCACTTTCTTGGCATCGCTTGCCTGCACCGTCTGGATGGCATTGCCGGCATAGATCGGCCGCTTGAATGTGTCGGGGCTGACAACCTCGATGATCTCCGAGACCTGGGCGACATCGAGCAGAGCCGCGACCCGCGGCAGCACGTTCTTGCCGACCGAGGTGGCGGCCGAGAGGATGGTGTCGTAGGCACCGGCGAGCGAGACGATCAGGTCGGCCAGCGGCTCGGCCAGATTGTTGGCCAGTTCGTCGCTTTCGGCCAGCAGCACCTTGGAGACACCGGCGAGTTTGGCAGCGGCATCGGCCGCGGCCCTGGCGCCCTTGCCGGCGACGAGAATATGAATATCGGAGCCGATCTGGCTTGCGGCCGTCAGCGCCTTGGCGGTCTGGTCGGAAAGGCTGACATTGTCGTGGTCGGCCAGAAGAAGAATGGTCATGATGGTGTTCTCTATTTCCTGCCTTAAAGCACGCCGGCTTCGTTCTTCAGTTTGTCGACCAGCTCAGTGACCGACTTGACCTTGACGCCGGCCTTGCGGCCCGACGGTTCCTCGGTCTTCAGCACCTTCAGCCGCGGCGTGGTGGAGACGCCGAAATCAGCCGGGCTCTTCTTGTCGAGCGGCTTCTTCTTCGCCTTCATGATGTTCGGCAGCGAGGCATAACGCGGCTCGTTGAGACGCAGATCCGAGGTGATCACCGCCGGCAGCTTGATCTCGATCGTCTGCAGGCCGCCATCGACCTCGCGGGTCACCGTCGCCTTGCCGTCCCCGATCTCGATCTTCGAGGCGAAGGTCGCCTGGGCTGAGCCGAGCAGGGCCGCCAGCATCTGGCCGGTCTGGTTGCTGTCGTCGTCGATCGCCTGCTTGCCGACGATGACCAATCCCGGCTGCTCGGCATCGGCCACGCCCTTGAGGATCTTGGCAACGGCCAGCGGCTCGACTTGATCGTCGGTTTCGACCAGGATCGCCCGGTCGGCACCCATGGCGAGCGCCGTGCGCAGCGTCTCCTCGGCCTTGGCCGGGCCGATCGACACCACCACCACTTCCTCAGCCTTGCCGGCCTCCTTCAGACGCAGCGCCTCTTCCACCGAGATCTCGTCGAACGGGTTCATCGACATCTTCACATTGGCAAGCTCGACACCGGAACCATCCGGCTTCACCCGGATCTTCACGTTGTAGTCGACGACGCGCTTGACGGGCACGAGAATCTTCATTTGCAAAACCCTTTTATGTCTAGACTGCCGGCCATCAGTGCGGCCGTTCGGCAAGCAGCGCCCAGAAGGCGAAGAGCGGTGTGTCCACCGATCTCATGGCATGTTTGATCCCGGGGCTATTGTAGAACGATCCGCCGATACCGGGCGAAAACCAGTCCCCCTCCCCTTGCTGAAACTCTCCCTCGGAAAGCACGAGATAAACTTCCTCCGGCGGGTGGTCGTGATCGGGATAGCGCACGCGCGGCGCCAGCACTGTCACACCGAGCCACAGGTCGCTCCGCTCCTCCCATCCTGCCGGGCCGACGATCACGGCATTGGCATGCCCATCGACGAAATTGTCGCCGGCCGTGTGGTCATACTTGGTGCGCCGACGCCATTCAAGCATCGGCTCGATGCCTTTGAACGCCTCGATCAATCGCGCCAGTGAAGGATCATAGGAGGGATCGACCGCAAGCGCCACATCAAGCTGAGCGCAGACGGGCAACCGGCTTCCCTGCCCCGCACGTGCGATCCCCGGCCGCTCCAGCGCCGCAAAAAACTGACGGATCGAGCGCCGGGACTCCGGGGCTTTCGCGAACTGACCAAAAGCCAGAGACGCGGCATCCAGGAAAAGCTGGAGGCTTTCCTCCCGTAAACTCATATCACCCCCCGAAATGAGCGGCCGACGAGCGGCCGCTCCTGCGATCATATATCCTTGGCGATGCGCAGACCGTCATAGATGGCGGCATGCGTATTGCGCGCAGCGACAGCATCGCCGATCCTGAACAGCTGAAACTTGCCCTCGGGATTGCGCATGACGGACTGCGGCTCTCCCGACAGGAGCTGGTCGTGCGACATCTCGCCGAGATTGCTCGAGCTGGGCTTCAGCTCGAAATAGAGCTCGTCGAGCGGAATGGTCCCGTGATTGACGACGATCTGGTCGAAGCTGCTCTGCTTGGCAATCCCGCCGTAATCGCTGCCGACATGGGCGACGAGCTGGTTGCCGCTCTTCTCCACAGCCTCCAGGCGGTAGGTGACGGTGAAGGTCACGTCATGTTTCTGAAGAGAGCGCATATAGGGCACCAGGTTCATGGCCATGACCTCGGGCGCGAAGGAGCGGTCCGGCGTCATGATCTCCACCTTGGCGCCTGCCTTGGCGAGAAACTCCGCCGCCTGAAGACCGGCATGGTCGCCGGCATCGTCGAAAATCAGCACGTTGGTTCCAGGCTTCACGTCGCCGGAGATGATGTCCCAGGACGAGACCACCAGTTCGTTGCCGCGCGAGAGAACCTCGGTATGCGGCAAGCCGCCGGTCGCGATGATGACGACATCGGGGTTCTCGGCTTCAATCGTATCGGCTTCCGCCCAGGTATTGAAGTGGAAGGTAACGTCGTATTTCTCGCACTGACTCATGCGCCAGTCGACGATGCTGATCATCTCCCTGCGGCGCTCGCTTTGGGCGGTGAGCCGGATCTGGCCGCCGGCATTGTTCGCCGCTTCGAAGACGACGACCTGGTGGCCGCGCTCTCCGGCGACGCGCGCTGCCTCCAGACCGGCCGGGCCGGCGCCGACGATCACGACCTTTTTCCTGGCGTCGGCCTTCGCCACAATATGCGGCATGGTCAGTTCGCGGCCGGTGGCGGCATTGTGGATGCAGTAGGCGGCCCCGCCCTGATAGATGCGATCGAGACAGTAATTGGCGCCGACGCAGGGACGGATATCGTCTTCCCGCTTTTCGATGATTTTGCGGACGATGTGCGGATCGGTCATGTGGGCGCGGGTCATGCCGACCATGTCGACCTTGCCGGCCGCGATCGCATGGCGGGCGGTGGCGACATCGGGGATCTTCGCCGCATGGAAGGTCGGGAAGTCGGTCGCGGCACGGATCTCGCCGGCGAAGTCGAGATGCGGCGAATTCGCCATGCCCTGGATCGGGATCACGTCGGTCAGACCGGCGTCGGTATCGATGTGGCCGCGGATCACGTTCAGATAATCAATGAGGCCGCTTTCTTTCAGGCGCTTGGAGATTTCGATGCCTTCGGCCTTGGCGGTGCCGCCGGGAAGACACTCGTCGGCAGTATAGCGCAGGCCGAGAATGAAGTCGTCACCCACCCGTTTCCGGATCGCCTTGAACACGTCGAAACAGAAGCGCAGACGATTGTCGAGCGAGCCGCCATAGGGGCCATCGAGCTCGTTGGTGAGCGGTGACACGAACTGGTCGATCAGATGACCGTAGGCCTCGAGTTCGACGCCGTCCATGCCGCCCGCTTTCATGCGCTCGGCCGCATCGGCGAAGTCCTTGATGATGCGCTCGATATCCCAATCTTCCAACTTCTTCGGGAAGGCGCGGTGCGAAGCCTCGCGATGATGAGACGGGGCGACGACCGGCAGCCAGTCACCTTTGTCCCAGCGCGTGCGCCGGCCGAGATGGGTGAGCTGGATCATGATTGCCGCACCCTCTTCATGCACGGCGTCGGTCATTTCCCTGATCCAGGGTACGATCTCGTCCTTATAGGCGAGCAGATTGTTGAAAACCGGCGGGCTGTCCTTGGAGACGGCCGCCGAGCCCGCCGTCATCGTCAAAGCCACCCCACCCTTGGCCCGCTCCACCGTATAGGCGCGATACTTGTCCTTCGGCATGCCGTCTTCCGGATAGGCCGGCTCGTGAGACGTCACGATGATGCGATTGCGCAACTTTAAATGCTTGAGCTGATAGGGCTGCAGAAGAGGATCATTCGACATGGGCCGCGGTTCCGGATTAAAACATCGAGGGAAACGCTAAGCGTAATGTACATATGTGTCAACGATGAAAACATCTAAGTCGTTATTTTTGACACATATGTACATTTTTCTTGTGCGCGGCCTCATAATTTGATAGGAGATAAGGCATGGATCAGGCTTTGAACGACACCGGCTGGCGCGGATCGCAGGAGGGATGGCTGGAAGCAGCTTACCACTCCTTGCTGGAATCCGGCGTGGATTCGGTGAAAATTCTGCCGCTGGCGAAGAAGCTCAATCTCTCGCGCACGAGCTTCTACTGGTTCTTCAAGGATCGGGAGGAGTTGTTGAGCGCACTCGTGGCGCTATGGCGCGATAAAAACACCGGCAACATCGTCAAGCGGTCCGAAGCCTATGCGGAATCGCTGGCCGAGGCGATGCTCAACGTCTTCGATTGCTGGCTCGACAACGATCTGTTCGACGCGAAGTTCGAGTTTGCCGTGCGCAGCTGGGCGCTGCAGTCCGACGAACTTCTCGCCGAAGTCCAGCAGGCCGATCAGATCCGGCTGGAAGCGCTGAAGCGCATGTTCATGCGGTTCGGGTTACCAGAAACGACATCGGATGTCAGAGCGCGAACAACTTACCTCGTGCAGATCGGATATATTTCCATGCAATCAAGGGAGGAACTTGCCGTCCGCATGAAACGGATTCCGGAATATATCGCGATCTACACGGGCGTCGTGCCGCAGCAGAGGGAGCTCGACCGCTTCTTCTCCCGGCATGGCTACAGACCCGGCTAGAGGAGGCTCGAATGAGCGTTTCCTTGAGGATCGGCATAATTGGTGGCGGCGGCTGGCTGGGCGGAGCAATCGCCGGCTCGATTGTCGACGCCGGCCTGGTCGAGCCTCGGAATCTCACGCTCTCCTATCGCAGTCAGCAGCCGGACCGCTTCCCGAATTCCTTCTGGACGTCCGACAATCAGGCGCTTGCCGACCGCTCGGACGTGATTCTTCTCTCCGTCCGGCCCGATGACTGGCGCACCCTTGATGTCGATGCCGGCGGCAAGCTCGTCGTTTCGGTCATGGCTGGCATCGGTCTTGCCGCCCTTTCGCGACGTCATAAGACCGGCCGTGTCGTCCGCGCCCTGCCGAATGCCGGCGCCGAAGTGGCCAGGTCCTATACGCCCTGGATTGCCGCGGGCGATATCACGGAAGGCGACCGCGCCGTCGTCCGCGCCATTTTCGAAGCATGCGGATCGCAGGACGAGGTCGCAACAGAAAGCGACATCGATTATCTCACCGGCCTTTCCGGTTCCGGACCGGCGTTCCCGGCGCTGCTTGCGGCCGCCATGATGAGCGACGCGGTCGCCCGCGGCCTGCCGGCCGCGATTGCGCGACGCGCCGTCAATACGGTGATATCGGGCGCCGGGCGCCTTTTGGAGCGTCGCGACGAGAGCCCTGAGGAGGTCGTTCAAACCTTTCTCGACTATCGCGGCACCACTGCGGCGGCCATCGAAAGCATGCGGGCGGCGGGGTTCGACGCTTCGGTCGCCAAGGGATTATCGGCAGCATTTCAGAAATCGGTGAGTATGGGAAAGGTTTCCTGACGACCGTTGGGGCGGGTACTGCGGCACCCCGCTCGGCAAGACAAGCCGCTAAACAGAGGGAACGAGAAATGAAAAAATTACTTGCAACGACGTGTTTGACGTTCGGCCTGATCGGCGGCGCGTCATTCGCCAGCGCTGCCGAATGCGGCAGCGTGACCATCGCCAGCATGAACTGGCAGAGCGCCGAAGTTCTCTCCAACCTGGATAAGTTCATCCTGAACGAAGGCTATGGCTGCAGCGCTGACATCACCGTTGGCGACACCGTCCCGACGATCACCTCCATGGCCGAAAAGGGCCAGCCGGATATCGCGCCCGAAGCCTGGATCGATCTTCTGCCCGACGTCGTCAAGAAGGGCACGGAAGAAGGCCGCATCGTTCAGGTCGGCTCGCCGCTGCCGGACGGCGGCGTGCAGGGCTGGTGGATTCCGAAATACCTCGCCGATGCCCATCCCGATATCAAGACCATCGGCGATGTGCTGAAGCATCCGGAACTCTTCCCCGATCCCGAGGATCCGAAGAAGGGCGCCATCGTCAACGGCCCGCAGGGCTGGGGCGGCACGGTCGTCACCTCGCAGCTTTACAAGGCGTTTGAAGCCGAGAAGGCGGGCTTCACCCTCGTCGACACCGGCTCCGCCGCCGGCCTCGACGGTTCGATTGCCAAGGCCTACGAACGTAAGGAAGGCTGGGCCGGCTACTACTGGGCGCCGACCGCGCTGCTCGGCAAGTATCAGATGGTCAAGCTCGAAGCCGGCGTGCCGGAGGATGCCGCCGAATGGAAGCGCTGCATCACCGTCGCCGACTGCCCCGATCCCAAGCCCGCTTCGTGGCCGGTCGATCACGTCGTCACGCTGGTTGCCAAGCCTTTCTCGGAAAAGGTCGGGCCTGAAGTCATGGACTATCTGGCGAAGCGCTCCTGGAGCAACGACACGGTCAACAAGCTGATGTCGTGGATGACTGACAACCAGGCGACCGGTGAAGACGGCGCCAAGCACTTCCTGAAAGAAAACAAGGACATCTGGTCCAAGTGGGTTTCGCCTGAGGCAGCCACGAAGATCGAAGCTGCCCTTTAACACTGACTATCGCGGTGCGCCAAAAGCGCACCGCCTCGCAGCCGACAAAAACAAAAAGACTGCCGCGGCTCATTGAAAAAAAGGGGATCCGAATGGAATGGTTTTATAAGTTTCCGCATATGGATGACGACGCGCTTCGCAATCTGAAGAAGGCGATCGACGACGGCTTTCGCGGATTTACCCGCGCCTATGGCGACGGCATCGAAACCCTCTTCGTGCCGCTGCAGCATTTCCTCATCGCCGCCGAGCGTTTCATGACCCAGACGCCATGGCCGATCATCACCCTGATCGTCCTTGCCATCGCCTGGTTTGCCAGCCGCAGCCTGAAGATCGTCATCGGCTGTCTGGTGACGCTGATGCTGATCGGCTATTTCGACATGTGGGACGATACGATGCGGACGGTCTCGATGATCTTCGTCTGCACGATCCTGTCCATCGCCATCGGCATTCCGATGGGAATCCTGATGGCCCGCTCCGACCGGCTGCAGCGCGTCGTTAATCCGATCCTCGACGTCATGCAGACGATGCCGAGCTTCGTCTACCTCATTCCCGTCGTCATGCTGCTCGGCATCGGCAAGGTGCCCGGCCTGATCGCCGTCGTCATCTACGCCATCCCGCCGATGATCCGCCTGACCGATCTCGGCATCCGGCTCGTCGACAAGGACGTGCTCGAAGCAGCCGACGCCTTCGGGACGTCGCGATCGCAGAAGCTGTTCAAGGTGCAACTGCCGCTGGCGCTGCCGACCATCATGGCCGGCATCAACCAGACGATCATGATGGCGCTGGCCATGGTGGTCATCGCCTCGATGATCGGCGTCCAGGGCCTCGGCCAGCCGGTGCTCAAAGCGATCGCCAACCAGTACTTCACGCTGGGTATCTTCAATGGTCTTGCCATCGTCGGCATCGCCATCATCTTCGACCGAGTCAGCCAGGCTTATGGCAAAAGGCTCCAGAAGCATCGGGAGACCGTCCATGGCTGAGCAGCATTTCGGCGGCATCAAGATTCGCCACCTCTACAAGATCTTCGGCCCCAACCCCGCCGCCCATGTCGAGGCGGTTCAGAAAGGACTGTCGAAGACCGAGCTCAACGAAAAGCACGGTCATGTGCTGGGTCTCAGGGACATCAATGTCGAGATCCCCTCCGGCCGCATCCAGGTCGTCATGGGCCTTTCGGGTTCGGGCAAATCGACGCTGATCCGCCACATCAACCGGCTGATCGATCCGACCGCCGGCGAAGTGCTGGTCGACGGCGTCGATGTTGTGAAGATGAACGAGACCGAGTTGCGGGCGTTTCGCCGGCACCAGACGGCGATGGTGTTTCAGAAGTTCGCGCTGCTGCCGCACCGCAATGTGCTCGACAACACCATCTTCGGGCTCGAAGTGCAGGGCATGGAGCGGGCGAAAGCCGTCGACGTCGCCATGCGCTGGCTGGAGCGGGTCGGGCTGAAGGGCTTCGAGCAGCGCTATCCCAACCAGCTTTCCGGCGGCATGCAGCAGCGCGTCGGCCTGGCCAGGGCTCTCTCCAACGATGCGCCGGTGCTTCTCATGGACGAGGCCTATTCGGCGCTCGATCCTCTGATCCGCACGGACATGCAGACGGTGCTTCTCGACATCCAGAAAGAGATCAAGAAAACCATCGTCTTCATCACCCACGATCTCGACGAGGCGCTACGGCTCGGCGACCAGATCGCCATCCTGCGCGACGGCGAAGTCATCCAGCAGGGCACCAGCCAGGACATCGTCCTGCGTCCGGCCGACGAGTACATCGCCAACTTCGTCAAGGAGGTCAATCGCGGCCGGGTCATCCATGTCGAAGCCGTCATGACGCCGCTGCACTCCGGTGCGGCGCCGGTCGGACTGGCGATTGTGGCGGGAACGACCGTCGAAGAGGCCGTCCGCATGCTGTCATCGGCGCCGGACGGCGATGCCAGGGTGGTCTCGCCTGCCGGGGAAACCTTGGGTCTCGTCACCTTCCGCCAGCTCGCAAGTGCGATGGTGAACTCGCAGGAGACGGCTCCCCAGCGCGACAGCGCCCTGTCGGTCGCTCTCTGAAGCTCCTAGAGCATGATGTCGAAAAGTGTGAGCGGTTTTCTCATGACATCATGCTCTAACCCTTTAACTTAAAACAGGATTCAGATTTTAGGCCGACCGGGCCTAAAATCATCCTGCTCTAATGCGGCCGTCTTTCCGTTCCGCTGGCGGCACCGAGCACCCCGGCTGCCGCCGAACCGCGAAGACGCTTGATTTCAGGTGGCTTCGTGAGGCCTGCCCGGTCACAACATTGGCTGGGCAGGAATTGCGCTCGCAGCGTATCGCCATAGAGGTCGGAGACCGCGCCGCCCCCATGCCGAGCGCCCATGCCTTCCATGGAGGGAGACGGGCCGCATTGGCATTGCGTCCCGAGCAAGCTCTTCCTGCTTGCCAAACGAGACATTCAAGATCTCTATCCACTTTGCGCAAGCTGCGGCGAAACCATGCCTCCGGCCAGCGCCTTCCTATACATATTGCGCAAACCCAGTCCAGACTGCGTCGCGAAAAGCTCCGGGGCCGACTTTATCGGAGGCCGGCAATTGCTCGATGGCCACGGAGCAATAAGATGATTCTCGACCAAGGCCATGATGGTTTGCGGTCCTCAAGCCAAGCCCGTTCATCCATCACCCCCAAAAGGATGGAAGGGACCGTACATACGCACCCCATCCCGTGCGTATGCCTGCATGCCTGTCTGCCTGCCGAAGGCTATAAGCGGTCCACTATAAACCTTCGGCAGGCGACTGCGCTGATGCTGGATCCGGATATTCTCCACAGCTTCAGATGATGACGCGTATCTCGGCAGGATCGCCGCGTGAGCCGTTCGTGGCATCACGGATACACCCCATAATTTTGCCCCTCTGCGTAATCGTTTTATCACCGATAGCCGGTGGCGCGAACGCTTGCCTATTGTTGCGAGTTCTGCCAGTTCCTGCCCTCAGGTTGCGAAAACCGATGGGATGGGGACTGTCGATAATGCATTCAATGGGTCGGTTTTTTTGACGCCTGCAACGCCCGAATTCGGCGGCCTTTATCGGCTTGCGCAAAGTGCTGATCCCACTGCCGATACCGCGCGGAGATCGACCTGCTCCGCCGCTGCCTGCTGCGCTCCAGGCCTCGATCGGCTAGGATATAGCCAAGTTTCGCCCATTAATCCTGCCCGCAAGCACTGACTGGCGGGGAGATGATGATCATGACTATCGGCGGGGCCGAAAGAGGTACGCACATCAATCCGGCAGCCCGGAGCGCGCGTCGCGACGGGAGCGAACAATTGAGAAGGGCAGGTCATCGCCGCCACACTGAACAGGGGGAACAGCATGTCCGAAAATAGTCCTCAGCCATTCTCGTTCCGGTTTCGCGGTTCGTCCTTCGACAACATGGTCGAAACGCTCGGGGGCGCCTTCGGCGCATTCGATGCCGAGCCTGTCGGTCGCTCTCAGGACTTCCACTGGGGGCTGGATTTCTCCGCAAGTGACAGCGCTGTCCTGCTCACCGGTTATCACGAGGCGGAGTTTCAGTTCAACATCGAGCCGACCGTCGATACGGCGGAGTATCTGTCGGTTGTCGTGCCGCGCAGCGGCGGCATGGGGGTGACCTATGGATCCCGCATCGCCGAGGCGGGGCAAGGGAAATTGCTTCTCTATAACAATTTCGAGCCAGACAGCGTCATCATGCACGGCCAGTCGAATGTCATCGACGAATTGCTGATCAACTGGTCGGTGATCCTCCAGACGATCGGCCAGACGTTCGAAATACCGTTCAGCGGGTCTCTCGATCTGCTGCCGGAACTGGATCTGTCGACGCCGGTCGGCCGGACGATCGGCAACCTGACGGAGACGATCGCCATCGGCATGCGCGACAACGGCCCCTTGCTGCAGTCGCCGATCGCCATGGCACATATGACCCAGGCGCTGGCCGATCTTGTGGTGCGCATGGTGCCGAACCGGCTGTCGCACTTCCTCGAAAAGGGGCCTGCCCTCATCGCTCCCCGGCATGTCCGCAAGGCGATCGATTTCATGCAGGCCAATATCGATCAGCCGATCACCATGCCGAAGGTGGCCGAAGCGGCCGGCGTCTCCAGCCGGGCGCTCGAAACCGGTTTTCGCGCCTTCAGAGGCACTTCACCCGCCGCCTATCTGCTGACGCTCCGCTTGCGCTCGGCGCGGCAAGACCTTCTCGATCCCGAGAGCAAGGAAACCATGAAAGGCATCTGTCTCAAATGGGGCTTCTTTCATTTCGGACGATTCTCAGCGGTCTACAAATCGACCTATGGAGAATATCCTTCCGACACCAGGAAGCGCGTCTGCCGTATATAGCCGGGTTATCGCGAAGAACACGGCGGCAATGTGAAGTGCACTCTCATCGTCCTCGGATCCCGCTTGACGATCTCAAGCACGCCTTCCCGTTCCGCCAGCGCGTTGAGCTCCCGCAGCACGAGGGAATGCGCGATCCCGAGCGTGCGGGCAAAGGAGCGGCTGTCACGCGCAATGTCGAGTTTGGCGGCAACGAGGAGAGCGGCCTGCATGGCTGTCAGGCTGGCGTCCCCCTCTTGCGCTGCAGCGACAAGGGCGAGAAACCGATCGACCTCGGATGGCTCTTCGCTCACGCGGCGTTTCGCCCGCGCAACGATACCATGATCGATTTCGAGGTGGGCGTATCGCTTTCCTTGCCGGCGCTGCCGAGCGGCACCAGCACGTTTAGCTCCGGATAATAACCGGCGATGCTGCCCCTCGGAATGTCATAGGGCACCAGACGGAAATTCTCCGCGATGCGGTCGATGCCGTCATCATGCTCGCCGACCACGTCGATGCGGTCACCGGCCGCGGCATTCATCGCCTTCAGATCGTCGGGATGAATGAAAATGACCTGCCGCTCTCCGTAGACACCGCGATATCGGTCATCGAGACCGTAGACCGTCGTATTGTATTGATCATGGGACCGGAATGTCTGCAGGGCGAAACGACGTCCCCCGCCCTTTCGCGCCCGCTGATGCACCGTCTCGTCGGGAAGCGCCTCGGACGAAAATGACGCCTTGCCTGTCGGTGTGTCCCACTCCCGATGGCTTGCTGCGTTGCGCAGGTGGAAACCGCGCGGCTTGCGCAGGCGCGCGTTGTAGTTCTCGAAGCCCGGAATGGTCGCCGCGATATGATCGCGGATAAGGTCGTAGTCGTCGGCGAGCGCCGCCCAACCGACCACGGCGGAACCGACCGTCGCTTCCGCAATGCCGGCGATGATGGCGACTTCAGAGAGAAGATGCGGCGAGGCCGGACGATTGATACCGGCGGAGCCATGCACCATGCTCATCGAATCCTCGACGCTGACAAGCTGGGAATTGCCCGCTTCGTTGAGGTCCATTTCGGTGCGTCCGAGGCAGGGCAGGATGAAGGCGGCTTCGCCCGGCATCAGATGCGAATGATTGGGTTTGGTCGCGATGTTGACTGTCAGCTTCAGCTGCCGAAGCGCCTTTTCGACGAGGGCACTATCGGGCGTGGCGCGGGCGAAATTGCCGCCGAGCCCGATGAATGCCTCGGCCGAGCCGTCGAGCATCGCGCCGATCGCGGCCAGAACATTATGGCCATGTTCGCGGGGAACGGCGAAGCGGAAGTGTTTCTCCAGCGCATCGAGGAAATCGTCCTCCGGCTTTTCGTTGATGCCGACGGTACGGTCGCCCTGAACGTTGGAATGGCCGCGCACCGGGCAAAGGCCGGCGCCCGGTTTGCCGATATTGCCGCGCAGGAACATGAAGTTGGCGATCTCGCGAATCGTCGCGACCGAATGCAGATGCTGGGTGACACCCATCGCCCAGGTGCAGATGACGCGCTCGGCGTTAATATAGACATCGGCCGCCCGTTCGATCTCTTCCCGGCTCAGTCCCGACTGGTCCTCGATCTCAGTCCAGCCTGTGGCCTCGACCGCTGCCCGATACGCCTGAAAATCCGCGCAATGTTCGGTCAGAAATGCGTGGTCGAGAACGGCGGGCTGACCGGCGGCGACGGCTCTGTCTTCCCTAGCCAGCACGGCCTTGGCCATTCCGCGCAGCGCGGCCATGTCGCCGCCGAGCTGCGGCTGCAGATAAAGGCTGGCGATCTCGGTCGAACCGCCGCACAGCATCTCGATCTTGTCCTGCGGATCGGAGAAGCGCTCCAGGCCGCGCTCACGGATCGGGTTGAAGACGACGATGCGCGCGCCGCGGATCGCCGCGCGGCGCAGGTCGCCGAGCATTCGCGGATGGTTGGTGCCCGGGTTCTGCCCGATCACGAAGATCGCGTCGGCCTCTTCGAAATCCTCCAGAAGCACCGTGCCCTTGCCGACGCCGACGGCCTGGCGCATGGCGATGCCGCTTGCTTCGTGGCACATGTTGGAGCAATCGGGAAAATTATTGGTGCCGTAGACGCGCACGAACAGCTGGTAGAGGTAGGCGGCTTCGTTGCTGGCCCGGCCCGAGGTGTAGAATTCCGCCCGGTTGGGGGTATCGAGGCCCTTCAGAATGCCGCCGATTTCGGCAAAGGCATCCTCCCACGAAACCGGCAGATAGCGATCGCTCGCCGCATCGTAACGCATCGGATGTGTCAGGCGGCCGTTGAGTTCGAGTTCATAATCCGTCAGCCGGCGAAGCTCCGACACCGTATTCTCGGCGAAGAAGGCGGGCGTTGCCCGCTTCTCCGTCGTCTCCCAGGCAACCGCCTTCACACCGTTCTCGCAGAACTCGAACGACGATCCGTGTTCCGGGTCACCCCAGGCGCAGCCCGGGCAATCGAAACCATCAGGCTGGTTCGCCTTCAGCATGGTGCGCGCGCCCGAGATCGGCATGCCACTTTGCAGCAATTGCTTGCCGCAGCTCTTCAAAGCGCCCCAGCCGCCGGCAGCCGCCGATTTCTTGCCAATGAATTTTGTGTCCATGCGCCCTTATTGTCGAAGCGCGGAAAACATCAAGGCCATAGGCGCGATGGTTTGATAGAAAAAAACTATCGAAGAAAGGCCGCGATTTAACCGGCTTCCTTTGTAGGATGCCGTTCACCATTGGGCGAATGCGCCAGAATGCGATTGCGGCCCTGGGTCTTGGCGTCATAGAGCGCCGCGTCGGCCTCGGTCAGCAGGCGGTTCGGGTTGGTCCGCAGAACGGCGCCGGTTGCACAGGAGATGCCGATGCTCGCCGTCACCCGGGCAAATTCGCTGCCGGAATGCGCGATATTCTCCTTGGCCAGGCGCCGGGCGAATTGTTCGGCGACGATCATCGCGCCTTTGGCGCTGGTATCGGGCAAGAACACCACGAATTCCTCGCCGCCATAACGGGCGACGATATCCGCCGGCCGGCTGACGGATTGGCGCAGACATTTGCTGACGACCCGCAGGCATTGGTCTCCGGCAGGATGACCATAGGTATCATTATAGGCCTTGAAGCGGTCGATATCGACCATCAGCAGGCTGAACGGCGTATTCCTCCTGGCGCTGCCCGCGGTCTCGCGGGCGAAAGCTTCGTCGAAAGCGCGGCGGTTGACCATGCCGGTCAACCCGTCGGTCTCGGCAAGGCTCTTCAACTGCTCGGCCGACAGCCTGAGGGCGATTTCCGCCTGCTTCGTCGCCGTAATGTCGGAAACGACGGCCATCGCCGTGCCGTCCTCGGCAAGCCGTGTCCGGATGCTGCGCCAGTCGCCGTTGTGAAGCTGAACCTCTTCGTCCTTGTTGCTGTGCAGCGAAGCCGTGGCGACCTTGATCCACTCTTCCACATCCCCTTCCGGGATACCGGGCCGCTCGCCGGTTTCGACGACGCGGCGCAGGATGTCGCTGATATGGGCGCCGACCACGCGGGCCTCTCCGGAGAGCGGGAACGCATCGCGATACTGATCGTTGCAGAAGAGGATAAAGCCCTTGCTGTCGTACATGGCGATGCCATCGGACATGCCGGCCATCGCATGCGAGAGCAGGTTCTTGCTTTCGCGCAATTCCCGCTCCAGGGCGGTGCGTTCCGTGACATCGCGCGTTACGCCGGCAAGGCCGATCACCCGCCCCTGCTTGTTCCGCAGCGGAACCTTGGAAGCGAGCAGGAATCTGCCCTCGATATACTCGGTGGAATCGATCAGCGGTACGCCGGTGTCTATCACCTGCTGCTCGAGATAATATAATTCCTCGGCGAGCGGCCGCGACATCAGATTGAAATCCGACAATCCGGTCATCTCCGCCGTCGTCCTGAAACGGAAGAGGCGGGTCATGTTTTCATTGACGGTGATGAACCGGCTGTTTCGGTCCTTCACATAGAGATAATCTGGCGACTGCGAAAACGCGGTCACCAATATGCTACGTTCCAGCTGCCATTGCTGGGTCTTCAGGAGAACGAAACCGCCGAGAACAGTCGCCAGGCAATTCGATGCGGTCAGGGGAAACCCAACGCCGGCGAGCACATGAGCATTCACCAAGGTCGGCAGCAGAGCCATCGACAGGACCAATGCCACGCCAAGGGCGAGGCTCAGCAGCGCAACGTCCATGAGCCCCGGCGATCTCTTGCGGGTCCAGACATGACCGGCAAAACCGATGCCGGTGGCGACGGCCATGGTGATGATCCCGTCGACCATCGCCGTGCCGCCGACGACGAAACGAAAGGCCATCGCCAGAACTGCGGCAAAGGCCGCGGCGATCGGCCCTCCGAACATGCCGGCCAATGCAAGCGGTGAAAAGCGCAGGTCGATATAGATGCCGGGATGAAATTCAACGGCCAGCAATATCGAGCCGATGGAGGCGCCGCCGGCTATGATCCCGAAGGCGATTTTTTCCTGCCGGAAGGACCGGCGCTGAAATTGGATCGAAAAAAGCGCCCAGAGCGAGATTGCCAGGCACACAAAGGAAAGGTTGCCACCGAATTGCGTCCAATTGCCATTCACCGCGCTGGATCCACCTTCCAATACATGTAACGAACTCATCATAGGCGAAACTGGTTTGGGCTTGGTTAAACCGAACGCATGGGGCGGCATGGAGTATCGACCAGGCCAGGCTGACACGCCTGTTATAAGGCATGCTTAACAACCGCCCTCCTCTTCGTCTGGACGTGTTTTGCGACGGCGCAATAATGCGTTATTCGGATATGCCTGCGCAATCAGACTATTATTGCGCGATCAAAAGGCTCGCAGCTGCCGATAGTTGCAGTGCGTTCCGCTGCCGGTCCGCCGAAATTCGCGGACGCTTCGCGTTCGAACAAGGGGCCAGGCGTCGCCCGCCGGGCAGGTTCTCCGTTACTTGCAAATCGCCGCGGCCAGGAAGCCGCGCATCGCCTCGCCGAAGGGCGGCCGCATCATATACTCCGCTTCCACCATCTTGCTCTGGTGGTAGACGGCACGTGGATGCGAGAAGGTCAGGAAGCCGAACTTGCCGTGATAGGCACCCATGCCGGAATGGCCGACGCCGCCGAAGGGCAGGCCTTCCGCCGTGACGTGGCTCATGCAGTCGTTGACCGTCACCCCGCCGGAGGTCGTATTGTCGAGGACGCGGCGCTCCTCGTCACCATCCTGGCTGAAATAATAGAGAGCGAGCGGGCGCGGCTTGGCATTGATGCGGTCGACGACGTCGGCAATATCGCGATAGGCAATGACCGGCAGCACCGGCCCGAAGATTTCCTCCCGCAGCACGCGCATGTCTTCGGTGGGATCGAGGATCAGGGTTGGCGGCATGCGATGGGCCGATTGCTGAGAGAAATTCTCCGCCGCCGGGTTGATCTCGACGACGCGGGCGCCCTTGGCCCTGGCGTCGTCGATCAGGCCCTGGACGCGGGCATGATGGCGGCCATTGACGATCGAGGTGTAATCAGGATTTTCCTTCAATCCCGGATACATCGCGCCGACCGCCGCCACCGCGTACTCGGCAAAGGCCTCGACACTTTCCTCCGGCACATAGACATAGTCCGGCGCCAGGCAGATCTGACCGGCGTTCAGAGTCTTGACGGTCATGACGCGGCGCGCCGCGTCTGCGAGATCGGCCGAGCGGCCGATGACGACGGGCGATTTGCCGCCGAGCTCGAGTGTCAACGGCGTCAGGTTTTCCGCCGCCGCGCGCATGACGTGATGGGCGATCGCGGTGCCGCCGGTAAAGATCAGGTGGTCGAAGGCAAGTGATGTAAAGGCCGTGCCCGTGGCCGGCCCGCCCTGGACGACGGCGATTTCCGTCTCGTCGAAGGCCCCAGCGATCAGTTCCGCCATCAGTGCTGACGAAGCCGGCGTCACCTCCGACGGCTTGATCATGGCGCGGTTGCCGGCAGCCAGAATGCCGGCAAGCGGCGCCAAGGCGAGCTGATAGGGAAAATTCCAGGGGCTGAGAATGCCGACAACGCCCTTCGGCTGATAGACCACCTTGGCGACCGCATCCGGGAATAGCGCCTCGTGCTCTTCGGGCTTCAGCCATTCGGCGAGATGGGCCTTGGCGTATTTGAGTGAACCGACGCAGGTGAAGACGTCGAGCAGCAGGCTTGCCTCGACACTGCGGCTGCCGAAATCTTCCGATAATGCGGCGGCGATCGCATCCTTGCGGTCGACGAGAAGGGCGATGACGCGGTCGATGCGATCGATGCGGGTGTCGATATCAGGTGGCCCTTCCTTCAGGAAGGACGCCCTTTGGCGATCGAGCAGCGCCTTCATGGCATCGGGGCTGGTATCGGTGGCGATTGGGGTGACGGTGTTCATTCTTTCCTCCCTTGAACGATGTCAGACGGCCGGCTGACGCACGACCGGCTTCAGCACGATGCCCTTTTCCGCATCCTCCACAGCCTGGTTGATGTCGGCGAAATCATAGAAGGTGATGAGCCTGTCGAAGGGGAAGCGGCCCTGCCGGTGAAGGTCGATCAGCAGAGGGATCAGCACGTCGGGATTGGAATCGCCCTCGACGATGCCGCGCACCCGGCGTCCGCCGGAGAGGATATGGGTGAGATCGAGCGTCAGCGTCGCGCCGTGCGGCGAGGCGCCGACGATGCCGCAGGTGCCGCGCGGCGCCAGCACCCGCACGCATTGATCGATGACGGCAGGCACGCCGGAAGCATCGATCGCATAATCGACGCCGGCGCCGGTCAGCGCCATGATCGCGGCAACGGCATCGTTCGCCTTGCCGTCGACGATATCGGTCGCGCCGAGTTCGGCGGCAAGCGACAGCCGCGCCTCGTTGACGTCGACGGCGATGATCCTGGAAGCGCCGACGATCCGCGCCGCCATCACGGCGGCAAGACCGACCGAACCCATGCCGAAAACCGCAAGCACTTTTCCGGGTTCGACCTTCAGCGCATTCATCACCGCGCCGGCGCCGGTCTGGATGCCGCACGCGAGCGGCCCGAGCAGCGCCAGATCGGCATCTTCAGGCACTTTGACGATATTGCGCTCATGGCAGAGCGCGTGGCTGGCGAAAGAGGATTGCCCGAAAATATTGCCGTTCACCCGCTCCCTCCTATAGGAGAGCCCGCAGGAACCATCGGCGCGCGAACCGAAGAAATTGCGCGGGAAGAATTCGTGGCAATAGGTCTCTTCGTGCTCGTTGCAGCTCGGGCAATGACCGCAGGAATTGAAGGTCATCACCACGTGATCGCCGGGCGCCACCTTCGCAACGCCCGGCCCGACACGCTCGACGATGCCTGCACCTTCATGACCGAGCACGACCGGCTGCGGCACCGGCAGGTGCTGGTCGCGCATGACGATATCGGTGTGGCAAACCCCGGTAGCGACGACGCGAACCAGGATTTCCCCCTCGCGCGGCTCCTCCAGATCGAGGCTTTCCAGCGAAAACGGCATATGCGGCGCACGCGCCACTGCGGCATGAATCTTCATGGTTTCCTCCTCCCGATGATTGCCCACGAAACGGCCCGGTACGCCTGGCCTCCGTCAGCGGCCGCGCTTATAGGCGCCGAGCCCCGGCTGATAGGTCTTGTCGTCAAGGAACTGCTTCAGCCCCTCGTCGCGCCCCTTGGTTTTGTCGAGAAACAGCATCTGCTCCAGCTTGGCGTAGATGTAGTCGTCGGCGAGATCCCAGGGCAGGTTGCGCACGCGCTTATAAGTGTCCTTGGCCGCCTTCAGCGTCACCGGGTTCTTTTCGAGCAGGCTGGCGCAGATCTTGCGGACCCGGGTTTCAAGCTCGGCGAGTGGCACGGCCTCGTTGACGAGACCCATTTCGGCGGCCTTGCGCCCACCGAACAATTCGCCGGTCATAATGTAATAAAGCGCGTCGCGATGGCGCATCACCTCGGCAACCGCGCGGGTGACGTTGCCGCCCGGCAGGATGCCCCAATTGATTTCGGAAAGGCCGAAATTCGCCTCCTCGGCGGCGATGGCGAGATCGCAGGAAACCAGCGGTGTGAAGGCGCCGCCGAAGCACCAGCCGTTGACCATGGCGATCGTCGGCTTTTCGAAATACATCAGCCGGCCCCACCAGCCGCCGGATTGGCGCCGCGCCTTCAGCGTCGCGTCGCGCGGTTTGTCGTCATTGTCGCGGAAATATTCCTTCAGATCCATGCCGGCCGACCAGGACTCGCCGGCGCCGCGCAGGACGAGGACCCCGCAGCGCTCGTCGCCCTCGAGTTCATCGAGCACGTCCATCATCCGGGCGTTCAGAGCTGGGTTCATCGCATTACGCTTTTCAGGACGGTTGAGTGTCACGAAAGCAATGCCATTGTCGAATTCGACCAGAACCGGCGATTTCATATCAGTCATGGGTCTACTCCATTGGTTTCGGCATTGAATGCCGGGGCCGCGTCATCAGGCCTGTCGTTGAAGGGTTTCGTCGGAATGCAGCTGGCGCAGAACATGCTTCTGCACCTTGCCGGAGGCGGTGCGGGGAATGGTTTCGACGAAGAGGATACGCGCCGGGCGCTTGAAGGCGGCGAGCCTTGCGGCGCAATGGCCGGCGATCGCCTCACCCGTCAGCGCAGCACCGGGCCGCCGCACGATATAGGCAATGCCGCATTCGCCCCATTTGATGTCGGGAATGCCGACGACCGCCACGTCGAGAATATCGGGATGGCCTGCGAGCGCGGCTTCGACCTCGGCCGGGTAAACATTCTCGCCACCGCTGATATACATGTCCTTCAGCCGGTCGACGATGCGATAGAAGCCGTTTACCTCGCGCTGGCCGAGGTCGCCGGTTCGGTACCAGCCGTCGGTGAAGGCGGCAGCGGTTTCCTCGGGCTTGTTCCAGTAGCCCGGCGTCACTGCTGGCCCGCGCAGCCAGAGTTCACCGATCTCGCCTTCCCCGACGTCGTGGCCATCCTCGCCGACGATGCGAATGTCGAGCAGCGGCGCCGGCAGACCGACGCTGCCGGGATTGTCCTGCACTGCGCGCCGGTCGATCGGCACGTGCAGCACCGTTCCCGCCTCGCTCATGCCGTAGCCGTTGACCAGCGCCACGCCGTCGCCGAGATAGCTCTCGATCAAGGCCTGCGTCAGCGGCGCGCCGCCGACAAAGAGCGCATGCAGGCCGGAAAGAGCCGCAGCGCTAAAGGCGGGATCGCCACGCAAGGCGAGCGCGATCTGCGGCACGGCGAAATAATGGGTGATGGCGCATTTGAGGTCGGCAAGGGCTGCAAGCGTTCGCGCCGGCGTGAACCGGTCCGAGATGACGAGCGTACCGCCCAGCATCAATGTGGTGCGCGCCACGGCGATCAGGCCGATCGTATGGAAGAACGGCAGGTCGCAGAGCGCGACGGATGCCGGCCCGATTTCGCCAACGAAGGAAAAATTGATAGCGGCAAAGAAGGCGTTGCGGCGGGTGATGACGACGCCCTTCGGCTGTCCCGTCGTGCCTGACGTATAGAGTAGCACGCAAGGCTGATCCGCATCGACGGGCACGGGCTTCACCGCGTGGCTCGCCTCGATCCGGGCGGCAAGCCCGCCCTGATCACTTGCCGTCGAGATCACCATCATCTCGGGATCGACGTCGGCAAGGCTCGTCACTGCCGCCGAAAACTCTTCGTCGTGGACCAGGAGCGCCGGTGCGCAATCGGCAAGAATCGGCCGAAGCTCGGCGGCGTTGAGGCGCCAGTTGAGCGGCACGTAGATGGCGCCGGCGCGCTGGCAGGCAAAGGCAAGCACGATCGAGTCGATCGAGTTGCGCGCCAGCATGGCGACACGCGCTGCGTCCCGCCCTACCCCGAGCATCGCGCTCAAAAGGCCGGCGCAACGCGCGATCCGCGCATCGAGTTCGGCATAGGTCAGCCGCCGGCCGGTGGCGATCTCGAACAGAGCCTGACGGTCCGGTGCGACGCGGGCGCGGTAGAGGATCGGATCATCCTTCACCAGCCCGCAATCCGCCAACGAAGCCATTCCGGCAAAGGAATGCGCCATTTTCTCCTCCCATGCCCGCCGCTCCTCCGCCGCAGGCATCAAATTTGTATGCAACACATACTAATATCATTTTCCGATGAGATGCAAGAGGCTGTTTTCGACAAATCCGGGTGCTCGAAGGCGGCGCGGGAAATTTCCCGGCTGCCGCAAGCACGGAGATATTGACTAACCCGCTGATTTTGATGGTTATGGCGCCTGAACGAAGCGAGACGAATGATGGCCGCAAAACCACCACAGAACGAAATTGAGGCAGAGGCGGCTTCCGCAACGCCGCCGCTCGACGTCGGCCGGCTCGGCGATCTCCTAGGTTTTCACCTGCGCATGGCACATGTGGCGATCTATCGCGACTTCGCCGAAACCATGGAGGAGCTTGGGCTGACGCAGAAGCAGCTTGCGGTGATGGAACTTATCGCCGGCAATCCGGGCGCATCGCAGATCGATCTTGCCAATACGCTCGGCACCGACCGCGCAACGATGATGGCCCTCGTCAACCGGCTGGCGGCCCGCGATTTCATCGAGCGCCGCCCTTCCGCGGCCGACCGCCGGCGCCAGGAACTGCATCTGACGAAGACCGGACGTGCGATGCTGGCGCGGGCGCGCAAGCTGATCGACACGCATGAACAGCGTTTCATCGACCTGTTTTCGGCTGATGAAATGGATGGGCTGCTGGTGGCGCTGAAGCGGATTTACAAGGGCGGTTGAACCCACTTTCACTTCGGAAAAAACAGCGTCCAAGCCTGTAGATTTCTATTGGGAAACTCCCGTGTTATGATCCCGGCCCAGGCGTCGTCCGCCGTGGGTTCTGCACACGGAGACTTGTCTCATGAGCGAAATGGACGTGCTTTTTGCCACCCTGCGACAGGCGGCTGACCCGCAGACGGTCGAGTGTATCGAAAACGTGGTCATGCATGGCGCCGACCGCGATCTCAATCGCATCAATGCGCTCGCCTTCGCCGGCAAACATCATCTCGATGAAGAGAAAACCATCGCAGCGTTTCTGCATGCAGCCCGCATCGGCGCCTTCGAGATGACCTGGAACGTGCTATGCCCGGGATGCGGCGGCGTCCTCGATAGCGGTGCAACCCTCAAAGGCGTCGTCCAGGACACCTATCATTGCGCGCTCTGCGCGGCCGGATACGAGCCGACCCTCGACGAGATGGTCGAGGTCACATTCACGGTCAGCCCGCGCGTGCGCAGGATTGCCGCCCACGACCCGGATCGCTTGCCGCCGCTCGAATATTACCGCCAGATCTTCTTCAGCTCCGGTGTCGATCTGCCGGAGGACCTGGAAGCAAAATTCGATCGCATCCTGCTGGAGATGATCGAGCTGGCTCCGGGCGAGAAGGCTTTCGTCTCCTTAAAACTGCCGGCGCAATTCGTCATCATCTTCGATGCGGTCACACACTCGGCGCAATTCATCGACGTGCAGGGCGAACCCACAGACGAACGCCAGAACCTGTCGATGGTCATCAGCCGGGGGCATGCGCTGAATGAAACCGTGACGCTGCGCCCCGGCCTGCTGCGGCTCACCCTCGAGAACCACACGGATCGCCGGGTGGTGCCGAATGTCTGCATTGCCGGCGATGAGCTGCACGATCTGCTGGGCCGCCGGCGAGCCTTTCTGACGGCCAAGCGCCTGCTGACCAACCAGAGCTTCCGCGACATCTATCGGACCGACACGCTCGACGTCGACCAGCGCCTCAAGATCACCAGCCTGACCTTTTTGTTCACTGACCTCAGGGGCTCGACCGCGCTTTACGAGCGCGTCGGAGATCTTGCCGCTTTCGATCTGGTGCGGGCCCATTTCAGGGTTCTGCACGAGATCGTCGCCACGGAGGCAGGCGCCGTCGTCAAGACCATCGGCGATGCCGTGATGGCGACCTTTCCGAGCCCGGACCGCGCCGTGGCGGCAGCCCTCAGGATGCGCGAGGCGATGCTTCGGCTCAATACCGAACACGGTAGCGATGACCTTCTGCTGAAGATCGGCATTCATGAGGGACCATGCCTGGCGGTCAACCTGAACGACCGGCAGGATTATTTCGGCCAGACCGTCAACATCGCCTCCCGCGTCCAGGGCCTCGCCGATCCCAATGTGATCATGACGACGGAGGCAATCGTCGGGGATGCCCATGTCTCGGAGATCCTGCGCGACAGCGGCATCAGCTCCGCCTCGCGGATGGCGGAACTTCAGGGTATCGGGAGGGAAGTCAGAATCTTCGCCCTGTCGTGAGGTTGTTCTGCTCTCGAGGTCAAGTGAACTTCAGCAGTTTCTGCTAACGACCGGAAGCGATCATCAAATATCAGTTAGTTGAACGTCTGCATTGCGGTTCCACATTTGTCATAGAGGTCGTTATTGCGCGCCTGAAAGCAGACATCATCTTCGCGGCGGCGCCAGCTGCTCTGTACGCCAAAAGGAGACATGCAGTGGCCGGATCAACTGTGTCATTCCATCATTTAGCTGGTTCGCCGTTTCAGATCTTCTTTTGTAACGCGGATTTCTGCCTCTACATCCTTGCCACGATAAATGTAAGATGACTCATGGCGTGCATATTGCCCTTCTCGGTCGGCACTTAGCCAGTTGAACGACCCCACACAGAGAAGGTCATCATCCACGGCGACAATTTTGCTATGAAGCTTCTCAAGACGGTGCAGCGTGACACCAATCTGTTTCAACGCCCGAGCAGCTTCATCCATTTGATTGGTGCCGCTCGATGTCAGGTTCGCGTTCAACAACGGGTCGGCGTAGATGTCGATTTTAGCACTCCGGGCAGTAGCCAGCTCCAAGGCCTTCAATATACCTGTGCGCTTCATCGTGCGCAGTTTGATCCAAGGGCTGACGATCAGGTAGCGCCGCGCATCGGCAGACAAGACATTCAATAGAAACGCGTCGTGTTCTGCAGCGTCTCGCAGGATTTGCAACTGTCCTTGGCTCTCCTGCAGATCGGCGCGTGGCGTCGGCTGGAAACCTAGCTCCAGGCCGGGTTGGTCGAGGAAGCTCGACAACAACGCACGCGGCGAACCAGGTATCGCATTCGCAAGCACATCCATGTCTCCGAACAGCAGAAAGCTGTCTTTGGCGCGCGACACGGTTACGTTCAACATGCTGGGAGAGCCGTCGATGAAACCGCCGTCGGCATGCTTGGAATAGACCGGAGAGAAAATCACCACTGGACGCTCAGCCCCTTGCAGTGCGTGGATAGTTCCGATTGTCATGCCTGTTCGCCCCGAGACAGTGATCTTGTGCGCGGAGCAAGCTCTCTGCATCTCACGGACCTGCGCGCCAAAAGGGGTAACAATGCCAACGATTTGCTCTATCGGCCGATTGTATCGCGCCTCCAAAGACCTGCGGTTTTCAGCAATCCAAGCCACGATTGTTTGAGCTTCAGTGGGGTTTGATCGGCTATTGCCCGCGCGGACCGCCTTTCCGTCGACATGAATGTATCCCATCGCCGGCAAAAGCGCATCGCTTGGCGCAGGCCCACGACGGGGGCGAAGCTTGCCCTTGTAACAAAGAGCATTGCTGTACTCTATTATCTCATCATGGCAACGGCGGTGCTCAAACAACCACAGGCCCGGCTCCAGGTCTGTCCAAGGCGAAACCTGACAGGCCCGTTGAGCCAGCCGCATCGCACTGCCTGACGTGCTGCAAAGACCCGTGGCGTCAAGGTTTTGAATGTCTGCATCCGCCTCGAGCAAACCGGCCTCGCGTAAATTCCCAACGTCGACGGCGCGGGGCACGGCTGAGATCGGCTCTATCTGCTTGGTGTCGCCGATGACCAGGGCGCGTTTTGCCAAAGCGAAGGCAGCACCTGCAACCTCGGGCAAGGCTTGACCCGCCTCGTCGATGATCAGCAGATCGATGAAGTCGTAAAGATACTCATTGGCCCACTCGCCTCCGTCTCGGCGGCTGTAAGAGAGCTTTGAAGGCAGGCTAGCGAAAGTCGACACTGCACATGGTGTCAGCATCATGCGCCGATGCCAGCGCGGAACCAGCGTCGATCGACCTCGTTTGGCGGCAGAGGCGACAATTCCTGCCAGATCGGCCTCCATCGCCATGAGCCAGCGGCCTTCCCAATAATGTGTGGCCAATCGGAAAAGCTCGAAACGTTGGCATAGATCGATGCGATCTTCCAACCTATCCTCCAGCCCATCCCCTCCGTGGAGTGAAATCAGTGCCCGTTTTCGAGCAGATTGGGCCGCCCCGATTTCGGCCATCAACTTCCTGATGCCGCTTAATGCCTCCTTTGCCGAAGCGTACTCGGTTTCAGCCTTTAGAACCGTCTGAGCTAGGTGTTGATCGATCTCAGAGATACGCTGCAGGCCATCGAACCCGGAAAGTCCCCCCAGCGTTACGCGCGCCCTGAGAATGCGCTTGCGTTCAATGACGGGGATAAAACTGAACAACGCCAAGAGGCTGGATTCTTGGGCCTGTTGGCGATCGAACGCCGCACGGTGGCGTTGCATGCTTTCCACCACAAGGCCGCGCTCGCTGACACTTGTCTGAGCACGTGCTTCAGCCGCTCCCGGGTCGCCTCCAAGCGCCTGCGCTTTGCCCATCGCGACAGATAGTTGTTCGAGGCTGCGGTCAGCCTCTTCAAGTTTTGCCACCTGACAGGCAATAGCTCCCTGAATTGCCGAGACATATTCGGCTACGTCCCCCTGACTGTCAGGAAATGCGGCTCGGGCAGAGGTTAGCCATGCATTTTTGGCTGCCAGAAAACCGTCGACAGTTTCCATCCGGGTTTGGAAGTCCTCGGTTTGATACTTTTCTGCTGCTTCTTGCCGTCGAGAATTTGCAGGCAGAAATATGCCAAAGCTATCGATACCCGGTAGCCAACGCCCAGCGAGCGCCCCGTCGCCCTTGGCGAAATCCTTGCCAAAAGCGTCAATAATGTTCGTAACAGCTTGATTGTTCGATGATGTCGCCACTATCACAGGCGGCTCCCCGCCATTCAGCGCTGCGCGAACCCAAAGTCCTGCCACAGCAGACAGAAGGAGGGTCGTCTTACCCGTCCCCGGCGGACCGTTGACGGCGATGACATCGCCCGAAACTGCAGCGTCCAGCCAGGCCAGAACCTGCCGCTGCTGCTCAGCCAAGGGGAAGTGGGGATTGGAATGGCCTAGACGGCGGGCAAGTGCGGTCTCGACTGTCGTGTCGGTGACCAATCGCTCGACTGGTGAGACGATTTTGTCGAGAAGCGGCGCCTTCGGACGATCGGCTAGGATTTTATCGTATAGATCCAAGATGTTGCGCACTGTTGCCGAGGCGTCTTCTGCCGGCTCTAAAAGACCAAAGCCGGCGGGAATGTAATGTTGATCTCCGGCGGGCCAGCCTTTCGCTACGGCATCCACCATTTTGCGGCAATGCGCGAGGTAGGTTGCCCAATCCAAACGGTCGCCCGGCTGCAATGGTTCCGCAGTCAGAAAGCTGTCCAGAGCTTCTACAGCGCCGATGGTGAATTCGTCGGAAGGTAACGGCGTCAGCAAGTCTCGGGCAATTGTGTTGCGTTGCGGCGAGATCGTTCCCTGGAAGTCGACCAGCGCTTCGGTAACGACGGGTGCGACCAGTTCGGGAAGCCCATCTCCGCTCGCCGCACCATGTGATAACCGCCTTGCCACCACCAGAGGCCAAAACCGAACACCGACAACCTTCGTCTTTGGCTGGTCTTTGAACAGTTGGCTGACTGAGTTTTTCGGTAGCAGGCCATTCCGAAGGGTCTCGGCAGAGAGTTCGATAAACCGTTGGCGATCCCGCTGGCTAAACTTGCCCTCTCCCAAAGCTCCATCAGCCAAGGAAGTGCGCCAATAGCGCAGGACGGCGTCGACGTTTCGATTCACAAGCCTGGCCTTTGATGAGGGGACGATTGAAATTGAACGATCCAACTCCTGATCGTCTACCCACATACCGGCAAGCTGTCTATGCCCTCCAGACGGGTGCAGATGGCTTACCTAACATCAGAGATTGACAGCTTTCGCATCGATGTCGGTTCCCAATCTGCATACATACTTCGGGCCGACTCCACGGCACGAGCGCAAATGTCCGTTTTTCGTGCTGGGTGTCCTGGGAACGGACAGGCAGCAAGCGGCCCCAAATCCGTCACTCTTTTCCCGCCGGGTCAACGACTGCTCCTGGCCGGAGCATTGTAGTCCTATAGCGGCTTGGGATTCGACATCAGCATGATTTGCGATCCAATAGCCCCGAGCCTAAGGCCAATCCGCATAACCCGAGGACAGCATGCTGTTTTCCGAGCCGGCGGAGGCGCGGGCGATGTCGCGGTAGCCGGCGGGGGAAAGGCCGGTCTTGCGTTTGAAGAAATGACTGAAATAGGTCGGGTCGCGAAAGCCGAGGCTGTCGGAGATTTCCTGGATATTGCGGGCTGAGCGCTCCAATCTGAGCTTTGCCTCCTGCACCACCCGCTCATGCAGAAGCTGGATCGGCGAGCGGCCGAGCGCCCTCTGGCAGATCGCATGAAGCCGGTCGGCGGTGACGCCCAGTTCTGCGGCATAGTCGCTGATCGGCCGATGCCGGCGGAAACCGGCCTCGACCAGTTGCCGATATCGCTGCAGGATCGATCCGGTTTCGCCCTGCCCGCGCGGCTCGTTTCTCTCGCCGCCGGAACCGCGCCATAGCGTCATCAGGATCAGCCGCATATAGGCCGACGCCACCATCCAGGAGGAGCGGGAAGGATCGGCGAGTTCCCGCACGAAGCCCGAAATCAATGGACTGATTTCGGCCACCAGCAAGGGGTCCGTCGCCTCCACCAGCTTGCGCTGCTCGGTGAAGATGCGCAGCGAATAGGATTCCACCTTGTCGCCGATCGCGTCGACCATGACCTGCGCCGAGGCTCCGACGAGATGGGCCGCAGTTCCGGCAAAAATCGACAGGTCGCAGCCGGCCTGCGGCGGCAGGAAGGCAAGCAGCGGCCCCTGCAATATCCGATCTTCGCCATTGTCGAAATGAAGCTCGGCTCGCCCCTCCCCGAGCAGCAGGAAATGATAGAAATCGGCATAGAGTCCCTTTTGAAGACGGATGCGTCGATGCGACAGCGACGGCGCATGCCATTCGCCCCTGGCATAATGATGAATACCGCCGTCCGTCATCAACGCCTCTCCTCCGCTTGCCACTAAACATAGCGGCAATCACCGGATAATTACAATATTAACCCAATAAATCGCATTCCATCCACGATCGATCGGCGTAACCTGATCGTCATCAGCCTTTGGGAGGAGGCATTCCGACAGACGCGGCAACGCTAAGACAGCCTTCAGGCTGCTGCGTCCGCGCGTCTTCTCCCCCTGGCAACAATGCAAGCGCTGCTTCGCGGCGGATGGGGACAACGGTGTTTTCGGCAAAGCTGATGATCAATAACGAGGCGATGGAGGCTTCCCAAGGGGCGACCTTCGAACGCATTGATCCGCTGACCGGCGATGTCGCAACGGTCGCGTCGGCGGGATCCGTCGCCGACATGACGCGGGCCGCCAATGCCGCCGCTGCCGCCTTTCCCGATTGGTCGCAGACAGGCCCCGTCGAACGGCGCCGGCTGCTGAATGCCGCGGCCGATCTGCTGGAGGCCCGCACGCCGGAGCTTACTGCCGCCATGACCGGGGAAACCGGCGCAACTGCGCAATGGGCGGCGATCAATTGCGGGCTCGGCGCCGAAATTCTTCGCGAGGCGGCGGCGATGACCACGCAAATATCAGGCGAACTCATTCCGTCGGGCATTCCCGGCAGCCTCGCCATGGCCGTGCGCCAGCCGGCCGGCGTCTGCGTTGGCATCGCCCCCTGGAATGCGCCGATCATTCTCGGCGCCCGCGCCGTCGCCATGCCGCTGGCCTGCGGCAACACGGTCGTGCTCAAGGCCTCCGAACTCTGCCCGAAGACCCATGGCCTGATCGGCGACATCATGCGCGACGCCGGCTTCCCGCGCGGCGTCGTCAATGTCGTCTCCAATGCGCCGGGCGATGCCGCCGCCGTCGTCGATGCCTTGATCGCCCATCCGGCCGTGCGCCGCGTCAATTTCACCGGCTCCACCCGTGTCGGCAGGATCATCGCCGAATCCTCGGCAAGGCATCTGAAGCGCTGCCTGCTCGAACTCGGCGGCAAGGCGCCGTTCATCGTGCTTGCCGACGCAGATATCGACGAGGCGGTCAGTGCCGCCGCCTTCGGCGCCTTCATGAACCAGGGTCAGATCTGCATGTCGACCGAACGGATCATCCTGATGGACGAGATCGCCGGCCATTTCGTCGGCAAGTTCAGGACGAAGGCGGCCGCCCTCGTCGCAGGCCATCCCGGGGAAGGCAATACGCCGCTCGGCACGCTGATCAATGCAGAGGCCGTGCGCCGCGTCAGGTCGCTGATCGACGATGCCCTGCAGAAGGGCGCGGTCCTGGTCTGCGGCGGCGAGGCCCACGGCACGCTGATGGATGCGACCGTCATCGACCACGTGACGCCGGCCATGCGCATCTACCGCGAGGAGAGCTTCGGGCCGGTCGCGGCGATCATCCGGGTCGGCAGCGTCGACGAGGCCGTAACGGTCGCCAACGACAATGAATACGGGCTTTCGGCCGCGGTCTTCAGCGCCGATGTCAATGCGGCGCTTGCCGTCGCCATGCGGCTGGAATCCGGCATCTGCCACATCAACGAAGCCACGGTTTCCGACGAGCCGCAAATGCCCTTCGGCGGCGTCAAATCGAGCGGCTACGGCCGCTTCGGCGGCAAGGCGGCGATCGACGAATTCACCGAGCTCAGATGGGTCACCATGGCATCGGGAAAACGGCAATACCCGATCTGAACCACAGCTCGGCCGGAATGAACAGCGAAACGGGCGGGAGGCCCGCATCGAGAGGGAGGAATGATTTCATGAACGGAAAATTCAACGCGGCGACACTGACCCGCCGCTCTTTCATTGCATCGGCCGCGGCAGGCAGCGCGGCACTGGCGCTGTCCGGCCGCACGGCTTTCGCTGACGGCGACACGCTGAAGGTCGGTTTCATCAGCCCGCGCACCGGCCCGCTCGGCGGCTTCGGCGAGACGGACGGCTATGTGCTGGACCTCGCGCGCAAGGCGTTGGCGAACGGCCTGCAAGCCGGCGGCAAGACCTGGAAGGTGGAGATTCTCGACGAGGACACCCAGTCCGATCCGTCGCGCGCCGGCCAGCTCGCGAAGGAGCTGATCAACAACCAGGCGGTCGACCTGATGCTCGCCGTGTCGACGCCCGCATCAATCCGGTTGCCGATGCCTGTGAGGCGGCCGGCGTTCCCTGCCTGTCCACCGTCATGCCCTGGGAGGCCTGGTATTTCGGCCGCGGCGCCAAGCCGGGCGCGCCCTCCCCGTTCAAATGGACCTATCATTTCGGCTTTGGCGTTGAAGAATTCCACAAAGCCTATGTTTCGCAGTGGAACCTGATCGAGACCAACAAGAAGGTCGGCGTCATGTATCCGAACGACGCCGACGGCAACGCGATCCGCGCCCATCTGGCGCCGGCCCTTGCCAAGGCCGGCTTCACCATCGTCGATCCCGGCGCCTATGAAACCGGAACGACCGATTTTACCGCGCAGATCGCTCTCTTCCGGCAGGAGGGCGTGGAGATCTTCAACTCCTTTCCGATCCCGCCCGATTTCGCCGCCTTCTGGCGTCAGGCCGCCCAGCAAGGCCTCACCCAGCAGATCAAGATCTGCCAGGTCGCCAAGACGGGCCTGTTTCCCTCCGACATCGAGGCGCTCGGCGATCTCGGGATGAACATCGGCAGCGCCGCCTACTGGCACAAGGCCTTCCCTTACAAATCCACGCTGACGGGCGTGTCGGGAACCGAACTCGCAGACGGCTATGAAACGGCAAGCCGCAAGCAGTGGACGCAGCAGTTGGGCGCCAGCCTGGCGCTTCTCGATGCCGGCTTCGATGCGCTGAAGGCGAGCAGTGACGTCAAGAGCAAGGAAGCCGTCGCCAAGGCGATTTCCACGCTGAAAACCACCACGATCGCCGGCAAGGTCGATTTCACCAGCGGTCCCGTCGCCAATGTCTCGCCGGGGCCAATCATCGGCACGCAATGGGTGAAGGCGCCGGAAGGCTCGAAATTCGCGCTCGACTATGTCGTCACCGAAAACGCCACCGATCCCAATGTCCCGGTCGGCGCCAAGCTCATCGCTTATAACGGGTAACGCACGGTGCAGCAGCTAGCTCAAAATCGGCCGGGAGGAGCCTTTCTCTCGGCCAAAGGGATCCACAAGCAGTTCGGCGCCCTCGTCGTCCTGGAGAACCTGGACTTTTCCATGGGCGATGGCGATGCGGTCGGCATCGTCGGGCCGAACGGCGCGGGCAAGACCACGCTGCTCTCCGTGCTCGCCGGCGCCTTCCCGCCAAGTGCCGGTACCATCACCTTCGACGGCGCCGACGTCACTGGCCGGACGGCGGCGGAGCGCTGCCGGTCCGGGCTGGTGCGGACCCATCAGGTGCCCAAACCCTTCAGCGGCATGACGACCTTCGAAAATGTCTTCGTCGCCGCATCGCACGGCCATGCCGCAAGCCGCGACGAAGCCTATGAGCGTGTGGTGGATTCGCTTTCGCTCTGCGGCATGCTTGGCGTCGCCAACCGCCCGGCCGACACGCTCGGCCTTCTCGATCGCAAACGCCTGGAGCTTGCCCGTGCGCTTGCTACGCAGCCGCGGCTGCTGCTGCTCGACGAGATCGGCGGCGGCCTGACCGATGGCGAGGCGAGCGAGCTCGTGGAAACCATCCTCGAATTGCGCCGCCGCGGTATCGGCATCGTCTGGATCGAGCATATCGTTCATATCCTGCTGCAGGTGGCGGAACGGCTGATCTGCATGGATGCCGGCCGGATCATCGCCGATGGCGAGCCGAAAGCGGTCATGAGCAATGCTGAGGTGGTCAAAGCCTATCTCGGAGGGACGCCGGCATGAGCCTTCTCTCCATCCGCGACCTCGACGTCCGCCACGGCCTGCTCCAGGCGGTGCGCGGCGTCAGTTTCGATATCGTCAAGGGCGAGGTGCTGGCGCTGGTCGGCGCCAACGGCGCGGGCAAGACGACGCTGCTCCGATCGATCGCCGGCGCCCACCTTCCGTCTGCCGGGCACGTTCTTCTCAACGATGAAGACCTGGCCTCCGTGCCTTCCCACAAACGGATCGCCAAGGGCATCGCTTTGGTGCCGGAAGGCCGGCGGCTGTTTTCACAGATGACGGTCGAAGAGAACCTGCTTCTCGGAGAGAGCTGCGGCCGCAAGGGCGAGTGGAGCATCGACCGCGTCCTCGACGCCTTCCCGAACCTCAAACCCCGCCGCTATGCCAAGACAGGGCACCTCTCGGGCGGCGAACAGCAGGCGACCGCCATCGGCCGTGCGCTGATGAGCAACCCGGATATTCTGCTGCTTGACGAAGTCTCGCTCGGGCTTTCGCCGCTCGTCGTCGACCGCGTCTATGCCCAGTTGCAGGCATTGCTGACCTCGGGAACAACCATCGTGCTCGTCGAGCAGGACCTTGCCCGCGCCATGAGCGTCGCAAGCCGTGTCGTCTGCATGCTGGAAGGACGCATCGTGCTCGACCGGCCGGCTGGCGCCGTCACCCGCGAACACGTCACCCAGGCCTATTTCGGGCTGCACCGGGCAGCCGGCGAAAGGAGCCCATCATGATCAACTCCCTCATCCAGGGTATCCTGCTCGGCGGCTACTACGCCGTCATCGCCTGCGGCCTTTCCTTCATGTTTTCGGTCATGCGGATCATCAATCTCGCCCATGGCAGTCTGGCGGTCGCGGCCGCCTACGGGCTGTGGCTGCTCGCCGCCAAGGCCGGCATCCCGCCGTTTGCCGGCCTGCTGATCGTGCTGCCCGTCATGGCGGTGATCGGCTGGCTGCTGCAGCGCTTCATCCTCGAACGCAGCGCCCGCGGCGGCACGCTGCTGCCGATCCTCACCACTTTCGGCGTGTCGATCGTCATCGACAATCTGCTGTTCGAACAGTTCGGCGCCGATACACGATCGCTCGCGCCCTTCATCGGCAACCTTTCCTATGCGTCCTGGCAGCTGCCGGGCCACATCTTCGTCGGCAAGCTTGCCGTGATGATGATGGTGACGGCGGTCCTCCTTCTCGGCGCGCTGCAGTTTTTCCTCAGCCGCTTTGCGCTCGGCCGCGCCATCCGCGCCACGGCCGAAGATCCCGATACGGCGGGGCTGGTCGGCATCGATGCGCGCCGGGTGAATGCCGTCGCCACCGCGATCACCATGGTGACGATCGGGATCGCCGGCGCCTTTCTCGGAATGCGGGCGACGTTCAGCCCCTATGCCGGCGGCCCGCAGCTTCTCTTCGCCTTCGAGGCGGCCGTGATTGGCGGAGCGGGATCGCTCTGGGGCACGCTTGCCGGCGGCATCATTCTCGGCCTCGCCCAATCGCTCGGCGCACAGCTGCACCCGCAAGGCTTTCTGATCGGCGGCCATGCCGTGTTTCTGCTGGTCCTTTTCGTCAGGCTGTCCCGCTTCGGCATGCCTCAACTCGACAAGCTCGGCGCATTTCTGAATTTTCGCGCCCGTCTTCGGAGCCCGACATGACATTCGTCTCCAACGGAATATCGATAGAGCGCTGGACGAGAGCTTCGCGGCTGGCGCTTGGCTCGATGGCCGCAGTGCTTGCCCTGCTGGCGCTCGCCCCCGCCGTGCTCGGCGCCGGCGCGATCGACAGGCTGACGGCCCTCTTCATCTACGTGATCCTTGCCGCCATGTGGAATGCGCTCGCCGGTTTCGGCGGGCTGGTCTCGGTCGGCCAGCAGGTGTTCTTCGGCCTCGGCGCCTATTTCACCATTCGCCTCGCCGATGCCGGGCTCGACCCCTTCGTCTCGGTCTTTGCCGCCGCGATCGTGACCGGCGCGCTGTCGATTCCGCTTTCGCTCTTCATGCTGCGGCTGAAGGGCGGCGAATTCGCGATCGGCATGTGGGTCGTGGCCGAGCTCGCCCACCTGCTCGTCAATCTCGACCGGCTGATCCAGGGCGAAACCGGAACCTCGCTGATCTCGCTCAACCTCTATGACAGCGGTATGCGGCGGGCAACGATCTACTGGCTTGCGCTCGCGTCCATGGCGGCCCTGCTCGGCGCCCTCTTCATGCTGATGCGCAGCCGCGCCGGTGCCGCCATGCAGGCGATCCGCGACAATGAGGAGGCGGCGACCTCGGTCGGCGTGCGGGTGACCGCGACCAAGAGGCTGCTCTTCGTGCTCGCCGCCTTCGGCATTGCGATCGCCGGCGGCCTGTGGCTGGCGACCGCCACCACCTTCCAGCCGAAGACCTATTTCAGTGTCCAGTGGACGGCCTACATGATCTTCATGGTGCTGGTCGGCGGGATCGGCAAGTTCGAAGGCGCCATCCTCGGCGCCATCCTGTTCTTCCTCATCGAGACCTTCTTCGGCGGAGCCGGCGTCTGGTATCTGATCGGCCTCGGCGCCACCGCCCTGATCTTCTCCCTCTACCTCCCACGCGGCCTCTGGGGCGAAGTCGGACGCCGCTTCGATTTTCAGCTTCTGCCCGTCGGCTACCGGCTGAAACTGCCCGGTCCGATCAAGATCAAATGGAAAGAATGAGCCCGTCTCCAGTTTCTCTTGCGAAAGGTGACATCCATGCTTTTTGGTAAAACGATCCTGGTAACAGGTGTAGCGTCCGGCATCGGCGCGCGCACGGCGGAACTGGCCGGCCAGATGGGCGCCGAGGTGATCGGCGTCGATGTCCGCGAACCGGCGAATGGAAGTGCCGCCTTCATCAAGGGCGATCTATCCACGCCATCGGGCGTAGCCGAGATCGCTGCACGGCTCCCGGCGCGGCTCGATGCGCTCGCCAATGTCGCCGGCCTTTCCGGCAATACCGGCGTCGTCTCGACGCTCGCCGTCAATTTCTACGGCCTTCGCGCCCTGTCGGAAGCCATGGCGCCGCGCCTGCGCGAAGGCGGCGCCATCGTCAACGTCGCCTCGATTGCCGGCTACGGCTGGCGCGCCAATCTCGATCGGGCAAAGATCCTGACCGGCATTGAAGGCTTTCCCGATGTCTCGGCGGTCGCCGCCGAACATGGCCTCAGGGACGAGGAAGGTTATCCGCTTTCCAAGGAGCTGCTGCTGCTCTGGACCATGCGCGCGGCGCACCAGCCCTTGTTCAAGAACCGCGGTATCCGCGTCAATGCGGTAAGCCCGGGGCCGGTGGAAACGCCGATCCTCAAACAGTTCCGCGCCGTGCTCGGCGATGCCAGGGTCGACAGCGACATCACCCGCGTCGGCCGCGCCGGCACTGCCGCCGATATCGCACCCGCCGTGCTTTTCCTCTGCTCGGATGGCGGGCGCTGGATCAACGGTGCCAATCTTGCCGTCGACGGCGGCCTCGAAGCATCCATCAATGCCGACGTCCTCGGCTTCTAGTCATTATCAAAGGAGACCCACGATGAATATTTCCCTCCTGATCAACGGCGCGGACCGCCCGGCCTCCGACGGCCGAACCTATGACCGCATCGATCCCTTCACCGAAAAGCTCGCCAGCCGCGCCGCCGCCGCGAGCCTGGAGGATGCCGCCGCCGCCGTCGACGCCGCGTCCGCCGCTTTCGGCGCCTGGTCGAAGACCGGCCCCGGCCAGCGCCGCGCGATCCTGATGAAGGCCGCCGACATCATGGATTCCAAGGTGGACGAATTTACCCGGCTGATGATCGAGGAAACCGGTGCCACCGCGCCTTGGGCCGGCTTCAACGTCATGTTCGCCGCCAACATCCTGCGCGAGGCCGGCGCCATGACGACGCAGATTTCAGGCGAAATCATTCCCTCCAACAAACCCGGCACGCTCGCCATGGGCGTTCGTCAGGCTGCCGGCGTCTGCCTGGCGATCGCGCCCTGGAACGCGCCTGTCATCCTGGCGACCCGCGCCATCGCCATGCCGATCGCCTGCGGCAACACCGCTATCCTCAAAGCCTCCGAGCAATGCCCGGGCACGCACCGGCTGATTGCAACGGTGCTGACGGAAGCCGGCCTGCCGGCCGGCGTCCTCAACGTCATCACCAATGCGCCGGAAGATGCACCTCAGATCGTCGCCGCGCTGATCGCCCATCCGGCCGTCAAGCGCGTCAACTTCACCGGATCGACCAAAGTCGGCAAGATCATCGCCGAGACCTGCGGCAAGCACCTCAAACCTGCCCTTCTCGAGCTCGGCGGCAAGGCCCCGCTGGTTATTCTCGACGACGCCGATATCGACGGCGCGGTCAATGCCGCCACTTTCGGCGCCTTCATGCATCAGGGGCAGATCTGCATGTCGACGGAGCGGATTATCGTCGATAGCTCGATCGCCGATCAATTCGTCGCCAAACTCGCCGCCCGCGCCAGCCAGCTCCCGGCCGGCGACCCGCGCGGCCATGTCGTGCTCGGCTCGCTGATCAGCCTCGACGCCGCCAAGAAAATGGAGGAGCTGATCGCCGACGCGACGGCCAAGGGCGCAAAACTCGTGGCCGGCGGCAAGCGCTCCGGCACCGTGGTCGAGGCGACGCTGCTCGATCACGTCACGCCTGATATGCGCGTCTATGCGGAAGAATCCTTCGGCCCGGTCAAGCCGATCATTCGCGTCTCGGGCGAGGAGGAAGCAATCCGCATCGCCAACGACACCGAATACGGCCTGTCATCCGCCGTCTTCAGCCGCAACATCCAGCGGGCGATGGCGGTTGCGGCGCGGATCGAATCCGGCATCTGCCACATCAACGGCCCGACCGTGCACGACGAGGCGCAAATGCCCTTCGGCGGCGTCAAGGGCAGCGGCTACGGCCGCTTCGGCGGCAAGGCGGCCATCGCCGAGTTCACCGATCTGCGCTGGATCACCGTCGAGGATTCCGCCCAGCATTATCCCTTCTGAGGGGCGGCAAGGTTTCCGCTGGGGACGGCAATCGGCCCGAAGGTTGAGCGCGCCACGGCCATCCCGGTTGTGGCGCGATCAGAATTTGGGCCGGTGACATTCGCCGCTGCCCGCCGCGACCCTTCAGACCGAGGAACCGCGCAGAGCCTCGGCAAGCTTCAGCCAGAGATCGTGGGGCGGCGAGGGAACCGACCGCGAATCTTCGTCGGAGGCCCGAATATCGGCGACAACCGCATTTACTCTCACCGCCGCCATCATCCGCCGAAATTTTGTGGCCTTGTCCGTGAACCGCTCCGAGCCGCGCTCGCCCAGCACCGTGCGGATCGTTGCGACGGCCAGATTGAAATTTTTCTGCAACGGCCTGAACGCCCCACGGTGTTTGTCCCGCATGCCGACGCGGAGATCCCCGTGGGCGAAGGCCGCCATCGCATCGTTGAAGTCGGAGAGATTGTCGTCGATCGATGAAATCAGTTCATTGAGTAGCGCGGCCGAGCGGCGAAGATCCGGATCGGTGTAGTCGGCATTCATTCGCCGCGTCAGATTTCCATCCATGGCGGCATTGGCGAATGCTGCGATTTCAGCGCAGAATTTGGCTTTTTGATCTACCGGATCGAGATCGCCGATATCCCGGCCCTGATAGGTCGTATTCGGTCCGGAGCCGTTCATTGTTTCGACCACAGACGCCGAGCCTCTGCGCATGCATCGCCGCCGGACTTGCGGTGGATCATAAGGGCATAGATGCCTTGCACCATATCGTATTTCCTGCTGACCGATTGCATCGCTGCTATGTGTGAGCGAAACCGGCCCCCTGCCAAAACAGGACCATCCAAGGCAGCAACGCTTTAAAAAAGTCCTTCCTTGCCTCTAAAGTCGGATATTTGCCGCGCAGAACGGACAGCGTCAGCGTGTTTTGACCATGATCCAGCAGCCTGTAGGCTCCGATCGCCGCAGCCGGTTCGATGCGCAGCCTCGACCACCATTCCGATCAACTCCTCCTATTCGACCCGCTTCAAGTCTTTCGGAACGCCATATCCCGATCCGTCGTATTGCAGCCGGTGTTTGTCGATCGTCGTCTTGTCTTCGCTGTTGCAACTATTATCCGTTCCGACCGTATCGACGGATGTCGTCGTCTTCTCGGTGACGACGATGTCGGCAACCGCAGCTTTCGCTGACGGAACCATCGAAAGCGTGCGCGTCGTTTCACTAAACTCACCGGCACACACGGTATCCCATTCTCCATGAATCTCGCCGACGACAATGTTGTCGAGAACCGGATTCAGCTGATCACCTTCGATCGAGAAGAGCCATAAGGTGGTTTCACCAAATGGATTGGCGCGCGAGCTGCCTTCCAGCGAAACACGCAGACCGAAAGCCGTTTTCCCCGGAGCGAGCTGATAGCGTGCGGTATCGAAGGCGACGCTTCGTACTCGAACGGCGTCGTCGGACATAAATCCGTCAAGACGCAGCCGCTGCATTATTTTCAGGTTGGTGCTATCGGCGACCAGCAGTTCGATATCCCCTTCGTTTTCCGAATCCGACTGCTCTGTCATCAATGGGACCGCAATCAGCATCAGCTGGGGCTGAGCCGGCCAAACCCGGCAGATCACCGCATGCGGATCGCCATCAACACTATCGTCCTTGGGTAGCGTGATGGTTGCCCCCTCGAACAGAAGAGTACCATCGTCGGCATTTGTCGCGCTCGGATAGGCACGCCGAATGATGTCTGCCGCACGGCCGGCGCATTCATTCTGCCCCGCCGATGCCGCTGGAGCGCCGAGCCCTATCAGGACGATCGGTGCGACGAACAGGGTTCGGAGGCTCGAAAACCGCTTCATTCATCCTCCGCAAACCAAGCATCGTGCAGCATCATTAAGCCGCGGCGAATCATCCGGACGCGACCATTAGGCCCCCCCCGAAAAGCCTTGCGGATGTCCTCTGACTTCGAGCGCAAATGAGCAGTAGCCTCTTCGGTCACCTTCGCACAGACCAAGCATGACCTCATCGGTTCATCGGCATTCGTTTTTCTTATCATATCCGCGTGATCGACACGCACTTCGGGCAGGTTCCACTTGATCCTGGCGTCACGACAAATTTCCGGGAACCTTTTCGCCGCATCTGCATCCAATGTCTGCTTCCAAAGACGCGCCGGCGCTGCGGAAGGCATTCACACGACACAAGGGAGACAGATCATGTTGAAACAGATTTTCGGTGCAGCCCTGATAGCGGCCTCGATCGGCACGGTTTCACTCGCCGCCGATGCCAAGCCGACCGACCCTCAGATCGCCCATATCGCCTATACCGCGGGGCAGATCGATGTCACCGCCGCTGAACAGGCATTGAAGAAAAGCAAGAATGCCGAAGTCATCGAATTCGCCAAGACCATGGAACGTGACCACAAGGCCGTCAACGACCAGGCGCTCGCCCTCGTCAAGCAGTTGAAGGTGACGCCCGAAGACAACAAGATCAGCCAGTCGCTCTCGGCTCAAGCAAGCAAGGAGTTGAAGACGCTTGAGGCTCTCGACGGCGCGGCCTTCGACAAGGCCTATGTCGAAAACGAAGTCGCCTATCACAAATCGGTTAACTCAGCGCTTTCAACGGTGCTGATCCCCTCGGCTCAGAACAAGGAGTTGAAGTCGCTCCTGGAAACGGGCCTGACCCTGTTCAAGCAGCACCAGATGCATGCCGAGCATCTTGCCTCGATGATGAAGTAGTTGCGATGAACCTGCTGATGAAATCGCTGCCGCTGCTGTTCGTATTTTGGGTCGGGGCAGCATCGGCGGCAGAATATCAGGTCACCATCACGGGCATGAAATTCAGCGCGCCGCCTGCCGAACTGCATGTCGGCGATGTGATCATCTGGCGAAATGATGATATATTCCGGCATACGGCAACGGCGCGTGACAAGAGCTTCGATATCGACCTGCCGCCGAAATCGGAAGGCCGCGTGACGATCAGCCGAGCGGGAGCGGTCGACTTCTACTGCCGCTTTCATCCCGCCATGACGGGCACACTGGAGATCCGGCCATAGGCCGGGCTCCTGGAAAGACGGGGTAGCGGAGATTTTCCATGACAGCCATTCCGGTTCCGGTCACACGACATCGACCGCTCCCATCGGCACTTGCCGACGCCGACCTCGTGCCGCTGGCAAAAATCGGCGACGAGGTCGCCATCCGCGCCATCATCCAGCGTCACAATCAGCGGCTGTTCCGCACCGCGCGCGCCGTCATCCGCAATGATGCGGAGGCGGAAGATGTCGTCCAGGCGTCTTACATCAAGGCCTTCGCCAGCCTGTCGGCATTCCGGGGTGAGGCCGAGCTTTCGACATGGCTGACCCGAATTACACTCAACGAGGCGCTGGGCCGGGTCCGCGCGCAAAAGAACACCACCGGACTGGAGGAAATCGACATGCAGGCGACATCGGCGGGTGGCCAGGTCGTGCAGTTTCCATCCTCGTTATCGGCAACAGATCCGGAAACCGAGCTGTCGCGGAGCCAGGCGCGGCAATTGCTGGAACAGGCGGTCGACGAACTGCCGGATGACTTTCGCGCCATCTTCGTGCTGCGGGATGTCGAGGGCATGAGCACCGACGAGGCCGCATCCTATCTCGGCATAAGACCCGAAACCGCGAAGACGCGGCTGCACCGGGCGCGGAAGATGATGCGCCAGTCGATTGAAAAACGGCTGTCCGGCGCCTTCTCGGCGCTGTATCCCTTCGATGGCGCCCGCTGCGCTTTCATGGCCGACCGCGTCGTCGCGGCGCTTCGCCAGACCTCCTGATACGGAACAATGCCGCCATAGTGGCGGCGCGCCCATGCACCTGCACTATGAGGCGAGCGCCTGCCTGACGCCGGCGAGGCCGCGGCGCAGGAACGGGTCCGAGTGAATATAGAAGAACTGCACGCCCTTTTCCCGCCAGTGCGGCAGTTCCTCGGCGGTCACGAGCGTACCGGCAATCTTGCCCGCGGCGCGAATCTTGCCGACGGCGCGGGCGACCTCGTCCGTCACAGCTGCCGGGCGCGGCTCGCCGAACGGCGGAGCCGGCGGATAACCCATATCCTGGGAGAGATCGCCGGGACCGATGAAGAACACGTCGATGCCATCGACACGAAGCATCTCGTCCAGATTGGCGATCGCATCCTGCGCCTCGACCATGGCGATCACCAGCCGCTTTTCGTAATCGGATGGCAGGGCATAACGGACGGCATCGACAATCGCGCGCGCCTGTTCTGAAGTCTCGACCATCGGCACCATGATCCCATCGGCGCCGGCATTCAAATAGCGGATGATGACGGGACGTTCGTGCGAATGCGGGCGGACGATTGCAGCGCCGCCGACCGAGCGGACGATCTGGGAAGTCATCCTGACATCCTCGAAGCTCCAAGTGCCATGCTCGCAGTCGACGAAGACCGAATCCGCGCCCAGCTCCACCAGCCGGGCGGCCAGGCCCGAAGAGGAGTGGTGCGGCGTAAACATCGAGATGGCTTCGCCGGCCTGCAGCCGGGCGCGCAGCTTTGCGCCGTTCATGGTTGTCCTCCTATTTCCTTGATTTCGGCATGTCGGGCGTATCGGCTGGCGCGCCGACCCAGCGCGCGGTCTCGATATCGGCCGATGTGTCCCGCATGAAGGTCGGGCAGATGTGAAGCTCGGGGATGACGGCGCCCTTCTGCAGGCTTGCGCAGAGCGCGATTGCCCTCGCCACGTCATGCGGATCGAGCATCACGGCCCGCTCGCTTTCGAGCGGCGGCCGTGCGCGGTTGTCCATGATCGGCGTGTTGGTTTCGCCGGGAAGGATCGTCGTCGCCCGGATGCCCTGGTTTCGAAAGGTGTTGTGGACGAAAGTCATGAAGTTCTTCACCCCGGCCTTGGCAGCGCCATAGGCCGCCCCGCCCAGGAGGTTCGGATTGAGAGCCGCAAGCGACGAGACGGTGATCACCGTGCCGCCGCCATTGGCGATCATGTCGGGCAGAACCGCCTGGGTGAGGTTGAAGACGGCGGTCAGGTTGACGTTGACCGTGGAGTTCCACTCTTCTTCGCTGAGGAAACGCGCGTTCAGCACCTTGCTCGCGCTGCCGGCATTGTTGACGAGGATATCGACCGGGCCGATGCCGTCCGTGATCCACTTCACGCTTTCGAAGATTTCCGGCCGCGATTCGATGTTCAGAGGCCGGGTAAAGGCCTTGCCCCGCCGCTTCTCGATCAGCCCGGCGACCTCCCGCAGCGGCGCCATCCGGCGGCCCGTGAGAACGACGGTGGCGCCTTCCTCGGCAAGAAGGATCGCTGCCTCGCGACCGATGCCCGTTCCCGCTCCGGTGACGAGCGCGATCTTTCCGTTCAACAGGCCCATGATGGCTTCTCCTATTCCGCGGCCACCGCGGCCGCGCCCTTGTAGCCATATATAAGCTTTGCGGCCTTTGGGGTGATCAGGCCTTCGGCAAGGTCCTGCTCGATCAGCACGGCCGGGCGCTCGCTCACCCTGCCCCATCCACCGCCGCCCGGCGTTTCGACTTCCAGCCGCTCGCCGGTCTTCAGCACGACCTTGCCCTTTGGAAATTGCGGCTGGCCTTCCTTGCTGACCTTGCCCGGCGTGCCGTCCTGTCCGTCGACGACACCGAAGCAGGGATGCCGGACACGCTCGGATGCGAGATAGATGTTCATCGCCGAGCGTCCGAGATTGCGCAGGATTGCCCGCTGCCCCAAGCCGCCGCGATATTTGCCGGCGCCGCCGGAATCGGCGATGAGCTCCTTGCACTCCATCAGCACGGGCACGGCGATTTCGAACATTTCGACGGCGGTCACTTTGCAGTTCGATGGAAAGCTCAGCGTATCCAGCCCGTCGAATTCCGCACGCCCCCCCTGACCGCCATGGAAATTCTGCACGGATCCGTATTGCGAACCGTCATCCCGGCGGCCGACGCAGTTGGCCGCCCATATGGGGGCGCCGCCGCTGTCGCCCATGACCTTGTCGGGCACCACGCCTTCGAGCGCCCGGAAGATCAACGAGGGGATCGCATGGCCGATCAGGTTGCGGGAATTGCCCGCCGTCCACTGCTCCGGATTGAGAACGGAGCCAAGCGGAGCGTCGTCGGTGATCGGCGTGATGCAGCCCTCGTTGTTCGGCGTATCGGGATCGAGTAGGCATTTCAGCGCATAGACCGAATGGGCGTAGCGATAGTTGGTGCGGCAGTTGATCGAGTGGAGAACCTGATCTGATGTGCCGGCGTAATCCACATGGATGGCATCGTCGCCGACGATGACCGTCGCCTTCAAGATGATGTCGGTCTCATAGCCGTCCAGCGTCATCTGCGCCGAATAGCGGCCATTCGGCCACGCCTTGATCGCCTTGCGGGTCTGCGCCTCCGAGCGGGAATGGATCGCCTCGGCGAGGCCATCGACATCGTCGAGGCCATATTCATCGAGGAATTTCACCAGTTCGCGGCCCATGACATTGTTGGCGGCGATCATCGATTCCAGATCGCCCTGGACTTCGGTCGGCAGCCGCACCGATGCGGCGATGATGTCGAGAACGTCCTGATTGGGAACGCCGGCTTTGTGCAGTTTGACGATCGGGAAACGGATGCCTTCCTCGAAGATGTCGCTCGCCTCCGAATGAAGCGGCGCGCCGCCGATGTCAGGCAGATGAGCGATCGAGCCGGCATAGGCCACCACCTTGCCGTTCTTGAAGATCGGTGTGATCATCGTCACATCGGGCAGATGGCCGGTGCCGATCTCCGGATCGTTGGTCGCGAGAACATCGCCTTCGACAAGCGTTTCAGCCGGAAACTTCGGCAGGAAATATTTCTGGGCCGCGGCCGGCAGCGAGGTGATGAAGACCGGGATGGACCAGGTGCATTGGGCAAGCGCCCGCCCCTTGCTGTCGAGCAATACGGTGACGTAGTCGTGGTTCTCACGGACGATCGGCGAGAAGGCCGTCTTGCCGAGCACGTTGTCGGCCTGATCGGCGATGAAGATCAAGCGGTTCCACATGACCTGCAGATTGATCGGATCGTTGAAATCGGTAGCGGTCTTCGACATCGGAATTCGCCTTACTGAATGTTGATCACGAGGTTGCCGTTGGCATCGACGTGGAAGACGCCGCTTGGCCCGACGACGGCCGTGGATTCGCGCTGCTCGACGATCGCCGGCCCTGCGAATTCGCGCCCCACCGGAAGCCGGTAGTGGTCGTAGACAGGCGTGTCAGCATAGGCGCCGAGCTCCTGGAAATAGACCTGGCGCTGCCCCTTCAACGCATCGGCGGCATTGACTTCGTGAGGCCGGGTCACCCGATCCTTTTCGCCGCTGGCGCGAAGCCGCCAGGTGATGACCTCGACGGACGCGTTGACCGTCCGGCCGAACAGCTCGCGATAGAGCTTGTAGAAATTGGCGAGTAGCTGCTTGAGGAATTCCTGCTTCGGCAGGCCGCGATCGGGCAGAGCCACGGTGATCTCGTGCCCCTGGCCGACATGGCGCATGTCGACCGTGTAGCGGTTGGTGATCGTCTCCTTGGCGACCCCGGCGGCGGAGACCACCTCGGCGCCCTGCGCAGCCAGATCGTCCAGCAGACGGTCGACCGCCGCGACGTCCCAATTGTCGACCGGCATCGGATGACTTGCGGAGAGGTCGACGGCGACGGGCGCGATCAGCAGGCCGATGGCCGAGGTGACGCCTGCCCCCGTCGGGCAGATGATGCGCTTGATGCCGAGCTTGCGGGCGATGCCGTAGGCATGCACCGGGCCCGCGCCGCCGAATGCCACCATGGGCAGCGACCGCGGATCGACACCGAGATCGGTGGCATGCATGGCCGCCGCCTTGCTCATGGATTCATTGACGAGATCGTGAATGCCCCAGGCGCAGCGGTCGACGCTGACATCGAGCGATTTGGCAAGTGCGGCCATCGCTTCGCGCGCGGCGTCCTTCGACACCTTGAAGGAGCCGCCGACGAAGGACTCCGTCCCCATATAACCGAGCAGGATATCCGCATCGGTCACCGTCGGCTGCGTGCCGCCGCGCTGATAGGCAGCCGGCCCCGGCATCGCACCCGCCGAATGCGGGCCGACATCGAGAAGACCCAGCGGGTTCTTTGCCGCGATCGACCCGCCGCCGGCGCCGATTTCGATCATCTGGATCGACTGGATCTTCAGCGGGAAGCCGGAGCCCTTGCGGAAACGCTGATAGTGAGCAACCTCGAGGTCCGTCCCGACCGTCGGCTCGCCGTTCGGGATCAGGCAAAGCTTCGCGGTGGTGCCGCCCATGTCGAAGGAAAGCACGCTTCCCTCGCCGGCGATGCGCCCGAACTCGGCGGCGGCGACAGCGCCAGCTGCGGGACCGGATTCGATCAGGCGGACGGGAAGTTCGGCGGCGCGCCGGCTCGGTACCAGGCCGCCCGACGAGGTCATCCAGAGAACCTGGCGGTCGATGCCTTTCGTGGCGAATTCGCGCTGAAGATGGGCGACATGACCGGCCATTTGCGGACGGGTATAGGCATTGACGACCGTCGTCGAAGCGCGGTCGAATTCCCGCATCTCAGGGCAGACCTCCGACGACAGCGATACGAAAATATCGGGGTCTTCCTCACGCAGGAGGGCTGCCACACGCTGTTCGTGCTGCGGATATTTATAGGCGTGCAGCAGGCACACGGCGACGGAACGGATGCCCTTCTTCTTCAGATGCGACGCAATTTCGCGGACGGTCTCTTCCTTGAGTTCCGTCATTACCTCGCCATCGGCAGCGATGCGCTCGACGGCGCCATAGCTGTTCGACCTCGTGACCAGCGGATCCGGATATTTGATGTTGAGATCGTAGAGGTCGTAGCGGCCTTCGTTGCGGATGCGCAGCATATCCTGAAAGCCATCGGTGGTGATGAAGCTGGTCTCGACGCCCTTGCGCTCCAGCACGGCATTCGTCACCACCGTCGTCGCACCCAAGACCTGCAGACGTTCGATCGAGATGGCGGAGGAGAATTGTTCCAGGAGTTCCGACACGCCCTGCACGACCGCTTCCGCCGGGTTCTTCGGCGTGCTCAGCACCTTGTGCAAATGGAGATCGCCATTGTCATCAAGCAATGCGAAGTCGGTGAAGGTGCCGCCAGTGTCGAAAGCCAGTTTTGCCATGTTTCCCTCGAAGCAACCGTTGGTCTCATGCGTTTCGGAGACGCTTATGTCTTCTGAGGAGGTTAGGTGATCGGCGACCGGCTTGGCTAACACAGTTGCCGTCTGCCGCCATAGGGTTTGCTTATGGCAGGCGCGGTTGAAAAACGGGTCGGCTCTAAACCGTCTTGATACCCTGATGCTGGCTGCTCATCAGCTTTGCAACGATCTCCAGCAGGACGGCCCGCGCCGCGAGCGCCGGCTCCGACAGAGGCAGATGGTCGGAGACGCAGAGGGAGACGGTCGCTTCGATGACGGGCTTGGTCAGCGCCCGCACCTGCGTGCCGGCGAAATAGGAGGTTTCGGTGACCACCGATGCCGGAAGAATGGTGGACCCCAGCCCTTCCCGTACCGCGGCGTCGAGCGCCGGCACCGACTCGATCTCCGACAGCACTTGCGGATGGGCGCGGGCGCGGGCGAACGCTTCGTCGATGAGCCGGCGAAGCAGATGGCCTTTGCTGGGCAGCAGCAGCGGCAGGGCATCGACCGATGCGAGCGGCAGAGACTCGGACGGGTCGCCGGGCAATTCCGCGCCCGGCGGCGATACCAGGAACATCTGCTCCCGAAACAGCGGCTGGAGCATCACCCCTTTGATGGGGTCTGCGGCATAGATCAGCGCCATGTCCATCTTGCCGGTCATGATGAGTTCGCTGAGGATGTGGCCGAAGCTGTCGTTTATGTGGACGACGACGTCGGGGTGACGGGCTTTCATTTCCTTCAGAATCGGCAGCGACAAGGCGCTCGAGGTCGAATAGGTCGCAAGCCCGATCGATACCCTTCCGGCCACCGACTTTGCGGACTGGTTGATATCGGTCTGCGCCTGATCGATCTGCTTCAGCATCAGCTGGGCATGCCGATAGAGGATCAGGCCGGCCTCGGTCGGGGTGATGCCGACATTGCTTCGGATCAGGAGCTTGTGCTTGAAATGGGCCTCCAGCGCGGCGATCTGCTGGGAGAGCGCAGGCTGAGCGGTGCGAAGCAGGGCGGCTGCGCGCGAAACGCTGCCGGTATCGACGATCTTGACGAAACTTCGCAGTTTTCTGAAATCTACGCTCATGGCCTCAAGCTTCGGTTTACGGAACCTAAGACCTCGGGCGGGAGGCGCGCAAGCCCCTCCCGCGTGCTGCAGAATTCAACGCAATTCGCCGACCGCCCGCTCGATGCGATCACAGGCCTCGGTGATGGCATCCATCGAGGTGGCAATCGACAGGCGGAAATATGGCGAAAGGCCATAGGCCGCGCCCTGCAGGGCCGCCACGCCGACGCCGTCGAGAAGATATAGGACGAAGTCGAGGTCCGTCTCGACCACCTTGCCCTCGGGCGTCCTCCTGCCGATCACGCCGGCGCAGTTGGGAAAGAGGTAGAAGGCCCCGTCCGGCACCAGGCACGACAGGCCCGGCACGGCGTTCAGACGCCGGCAGGCATAGTCGCGGCGTTCCTTATAGACCTTGACGCTGTCGGTAACGAAGCCCTGGTCGGAGGCGAGCGCATGCGCGGCCGCCGCCTGGCTGACCGAGGACGGGCAGGACGACATCTGCGACTGCAGCTTGTTGATCGCCGCGATCAGCGGCGCCGGCCCCGCTCCGTAACCGATGCGCCAGCCGGTCATGGCGTAGGATTTCGATACGCCGTTGGTGAGGAGCACCCGCTCCTTCAGTTCCGGCACGGCTGCGACCAGCGTCGTCATCGGCTCGTCCTTGAACCAGACCTGATCGTAGATGTCGTCGGAGAGGATCATGATCTCCGGGTGCCGCAGCAGTACCTTTCCGATCTCCCGCAGTTCGTCGCGGCTATAGGCAGCGCCGGTCGGGTTCGACGGCGCATTCAGGATCAGCCACATCGTCTTCGGCGTGATCGCCGCTTCGAGGGCTTCCGGCGTCAGCTTGAAGCCCTGCTCCTGCGGGCATTGCACGATGACCGGCTTGCCCTCGTTGGCGATCACCATATCGGGATAGGAGACCCAATAGGGTGCCGGAATGATGACCTCGGCATCGTTCTCGACGCTGGCCATCAAGGCGAGGAACAGGATCTGCTTGGCGCCGCCGCCGACGCAGATCTCGTTATCGGCATATCGCAATCCGAGACGCCGCTCGAAATCGCCGATGATCGCCTTGCGCAGGGAAGGCGTGCCGTTGACGGCGGTGTATTTGGTTTCGCCCCGATCGATGGCGGCATGGGCCGCGGCCTTGACGTGATCCGGCGTATCGAAGTCGGGTTCGCCGACCGTCATGTCGACGATGTCGCGGCCGGCCGCCTTCAGCTCGCGGGCGCGCGCCGCCGCCGCCGTGCTCGGCGAAACCTTGATCCTGGAGACGCGTGAGGCTGGCACGAAAGTGCTCATGGATTTGTCCTTGGTTCTTCTTGGGTTTCAGTGAACGGCTTCGGTTTCGCCGCGCATCTTGCCCGTCAGGAAAAGCTCGCCGAGTTCGTCGTGGCTGATCTCCCCCGGCAGACCGTCCCAGATGACCTTGCCGAGCCTGAGGATCACCGCGCGTTCGGCGACTTCCATGGCCTTCTTCGTGTTCTGCTCGACAAGCAGAATGGTCTGCCCGGCGGCATGCAGGCGCAGCAGCTCGTTGAAGACGATGCCGATCGCAGCCGGCGAAAGGCCGACCGACGGCTCGTCGACCAGCAGCACTTTCGGGCGCTGCAGGACGGCCATTGCCACTTCGAGCAGTTGCTGCTCGCCGCCCGACATATTGCCGGCCAGCGTCGAGCGCCGCGTCTTCAGGATCGGGAACAGATCGTAGACATAATCCCGATCCGCCTTCACTTTGTCGTCGCGCAGCGTATAGGCCGCCATCTGCAGGTTTTCGTCCACCGTCATGACCGGAAAATTGCAGCGGCCCTGCGGCACGAAGGATATGCCTTCACCAAGAATGGCGCGCGACTTGTAGCCGGCAATGTTCTTGCCGCGCCAGTCGATGCTGCCGTCCTTGATCGTCGTCATGCCGTAGAGCGTCTTCAGAAGTGTCGATTTTCCCGCTCCGTTCGGTCCCATCAGTGCCACGAACTGGCCTGCCGGTACGTCGAGATCGACGCCGTTCAGGATATCGAGAGATCCATAGCCGGCACGCAGGCTCTTGATCGAGAGGTTTGAATCAGCCACCGAGATAGGCCTCCCTGACCCGCTGGTCGTTGATGATTTCCTGCGGCAGGCCCTCGGCGAGCTTGCGCCCCTGGTCGAGCACGATCACCCGCCGGCAGATGCTGGTCACCACGTCGATATTGTGTTCGATGATCAGGAAGCTGACGCCGAGCGATTTGTTGGCGTAGAGGATGGTCTCGACCACCCGTTCGATGATCTTCGGGTTGATGCCCGCCATCGGCTCGTCGAGCAGGATCAGCTTCGGCTCCGGCATCAACATGGAGGCGAACTGGATGAGCTTTTGCTGCCCGCCGGAAAGATTGCCGGCCGGCTGTTTGCGCACATCCCACAACCCGGCCATCCGGATCAGCTCCTGCGCCCGTTCGCGCAATCCCGACACCCGGCTGCGCGACAGCTTCCCGATCCCGAAGGTGGAAAACAGCGACGGGAAGCTGAACATCTGCCCCGCGATGATCAGGTTTTCCTCGACGTCGAGCGATTTGAAGACGACCGTCTTCTGGAAGGAGCGCAGCATGCGCCCCTCGCGGGCGATCCGGTTCAGCGTCCATCCGGTGATATCCTGGCCGTCGAGCCTCACCTTGCCGCTATCGGGTTTGCCGAGGCCGGTGCTGCAATCGAAGAAGGTCGATTTGCCCGAGCCGTTCGGCCCGATCAAGCCGGCGATCTCGCCGCGCTCGACATGAACGCTGACATCGTCGACTGCCTTCACCGCGCCGTAGGATTTCGTGAGATTGCTGATTTCGAGAATGGGAAGACCGGTCATTTCGCGCTCCCGATCGAATCCCAGAGGCGGTTGATGACGGGCGCAAAACCCTTCCGGAACCAGAAGACCAGGACGAGCAGGCAGAGCCCGTAGGCGATCATCCGAAGTTCCGGGGTCACACGCAGGGCCTCGGTCAGGCCGACGAACAGCAGGCTGCCGAAGACGACGCCCGAAATCGTCCCGGCACCGCCGCCGAGCACGATGATCAGCATCGTTGTCGAATAATACATCTGGAAGGTCAGCGGGCTGACCACCGTTAGATAATGCGCGTAGAGACTGCCGCCGACGCCGGCGAACACCGCGCTCAGCATGAAGACGATCAGCTTGTAACGCCAAGTGGGGATGCCGACGGATTCGGCCAGCGTCTCGTTCTCCCGGATGGCGATCATGTTGCGGCCGGCAGGCGAGCGGACGATCATCCAGACGGCGAGTGTTGCCAGAATTCCGACGGCCAGCGCCAGATAATAGAAGGCCGTTGTGCCCGATACGGTGAAGGACAGCGGCCCAAGCGCAAAATGCGGCTTCGGTATGCTGGAGAGGCCCATATCGCCGCGGGTGAGCGAAATCCAGTTCTTGGCGATCGCCTGGCCGATGATCACGAAGCCGAGCGTGCACATCACGAAGGATGTCGAGCGCAGCCGCAGGGCCGGGATGCCGAGAGGCAGGGCGATGGCGCCCGCCGCCAGCCCGGCGGCGGCGACATTGACATAGAACGGCGTGCCGTAGGTGACGGCCAGCAGGCCCGAGGCATAGGCGCCGATGCCGAAAAACGCGGCCTGGGCGAGCGAGAGCAGGCCGGTATAACCGACCAGAAGATTGAGGCCATGCGCCGGCAGCATGAAGATCAGCGCGATGATCAGCGCATGGACGACATAGGTGCTGGCGACGAAGGGGGCGCAGAGCGCGGCCAACAGCAGCAGCAAACCGAGCGGCAGGCGAAGATCGCGGCGCTGCTGTGATTGCGAGACTTCCGTGAGAGACATAGCAAGTCCTCAAATTCGAGAAAGGTTCGGCGGATCGCGCTCAGAAGCGCGCCTGTGTCGAGAACAGTCCATGCGGGCGCCACATCAGCATCAGGATCAGTGTGGCGAAGCCGACCGTGTCGCGGAATTGCAGTCCGACATAAGTGGCAACCAGGCTCTCGGCGATACCGAGGATCATCGCCGCGAAGAAGGTGCCGCGCACATTGCCGAGGCCACCCATGATGATGATCGGCAGGGTCTTGAAGGTGATCAACTCACCCATGCCGCCATAAACGCTGACATTGACCGGCGCTGTCAGCACTCCGGAGAGGGCAGCAAGTGCGGCGCCGAGAATGAAGGTCCTGAGCACGACCTGCGGCACATCGATGCCGACCACCTCGCAGCATTCGACATTCTGCGACACCGCCCGCATGGATTTGCCCATCCTGGTATAGGTCACCATCAGTTCGAGGCCGATGAACACGATCAGGCAGACGATGAGAATGATGACGCGCTGCTCGGCCAGGCTGAAGCCGAGGATCGACACCGGTTCGATGTAACCGCCCGAGAAGAACTTGTAGCCGCCGCCGAAGACCAGGATGACGGTATTCTGCAGGACGAGCGCGATGCCTAGCGTGGCGAGCACCCCGGATTCCGCCGGTGCGCCGACCATGCGCTGCATCACGAATTTGCCGACCACATAGGCGATGACGATCGTCGACAGCACGCCGACGACGATCGAGGCTTCATAGGACAGTCCGAGATAGTCGATGGCGAACCATGCCCCGAACGTTCCCAGCATGTAATATTCGCCGTGGGCGAAATTGATGGCCCGCAGCACCCCGAATATCATCGTCATGCCGACCGCAACGATGGCGTAGACGGAGCCCGTCACGATGCCGTTGATGATCTGCTCAAGGATTGTTGAGAACATGGCCCTATCCCCGACTGTGGATCAGTTCGCAGGATACTGGATATCCGCCGTGTAGGCACCTTTGATGCTCGGCTTGCCATCCTCGATCTGCAGCAGGATCATCGGCAGGCGGGCCTGGTTGTGATCGTCGAAGGTCACCTCTCCGACGGCGCTCTTATATTTGATCTTGGAGAGCGCATCGCGCACCTTGGCCTGGTCCGGGCTGCCGGCTTCCTTGATCGCCTGGGCGAGAAGGTGAACCGTGTCCCAATGGACATAGGCGTGGTTGTTCGGCGCCTCATTGTAGGCGGCCGTGAACTTCTCCACGAAAGCCTTGCTCTCGGGGGAATCGAAAGCCGGCAGCCATGCCGCGGCTTCGACCGCGCCTTCAAGAACCTTCGGCGCTGATTTGATGGTCTTTTCGGTGTTGAACTCGCCATTGCCGATCAGGGTCACCTTGCCGGCCAGCCCGAGTTCGAGCATCTGACGGGCGATGATCGGCGTGGTATCGGCAAGGCCGTACATGATGATCGCCTGGGCGCCATTGTCACGGATCTTGGCGAGCACGCTGCGGAAATCGACTTCGCCTTCCTTGTAATAGTCTTCGCAGACGATCTCGCCCTTGAAGTCGGGCAGGTATTTCTTGGTGAAGGTGATCGCCGAACGGCCGTAATCGCTGTCGACCGAGAGAACGGCGAATTTGGTGAAGCCGCGCTGCTCGGCGGCATATTTCGCCACGATCAGCGCCCGGTTCTCGTCCGTGGGATAGTTGCGGAAGGTCCACTTGTAACCGCCGACGCCGGCGCCATAGGTGATCTTCGGGTTGGACGATGCGGCGTTCAGCAGAAGCACGCCCGCATCTTCGGCGACCGGCTGCATCGCCAGAGTGACCGAACTCGAAACATCGCCGATGATGTAGTTGACCTTGTCCTGGTCGATCAGGCGCCGCGTTGCCGAAACGCCTTCGACCGGCGTTCCCTGGCTGTCGGCGGAAAAGATCTCGATCTTGCGTCCGTCGATGCCGCCGGCATCGTTGATTTCTTTCACTGCCAGTTCGGCGCCGTGCAGCGAAAACGCGCCGTAACGGGCATTCGGCCCGCTCATCGGCGATACCAGGCCGAGCCTGATCGTTTCATCCGCGGCGAGAGCGTGTTGGGAGACGCCGGTCATGAGCGCGGTGAAGGAAAGGATTGCCGTGGAAATGCAAAATGCCCGGCGCGTCAAAGTCTTGTTCATGGTTCCCACTCCGTTTGTTGGACACGTCTGATCGGCCCCTGCCGTCATGTGCTCAAATGCCGCTTCGCCGCGGTTCTTGTTGCGCCAGTCTTCTGCTGACACTGTCACAGTAGGTTCATCCATTGGCGCATGGCCAACACAACTCGCTTCTGCCGCCATAGCGAATCTTTATAGCGAAGAGGGTTTCCAAAGCTAGACGGTGACCGGCTGACAACCGGCATCCCCGACATCGTCGAGCGCCGTGCACAGGAAAACGATCCGGTGTCGGACCGGCTTCATTCTCCCCCGCGATATGGGTCTGCACGCGCGGCTCAACAGCGGCGATACGATGCTGTCGAAGCTGACGGTGTCTATGACGCAAGTTCAAGAGCGAGCCCATGCAAGGCTTGCTGCAAGATCGTTCCGGACCTAAAGCCAGAAATCGTCGGACTGAGAAGCGGCGCTCGAGAGACGCCGCTTAACCTCGTAGCCCATTCCGGCATCCTCTCGCTTATCCCGCGATCCCATCGACAAAAAACTGGCTCTGCAGCTCGCCATTCAACCTGTCGAGTTCGTCCAAAACACTTCGAATCCGGGCACGCGCCTGGAGCATCTGTTCCAACTCCGGATTGTCGGACGGTTCGGGTGCGACCTGCAGATCATGAATGTCTATCGAAGTATTGGAGACCGGGTTCGGAAAGAGGAGGATGTCAGCCATTTGCATTCTTTGTTTCGTTGTTCTGGCGGACAGGAAACGCTCATGTTTCCAGCTCCGATGGCTTGGGGATGCGGCGTATTTCATTGCCGATCGACCGGAACATCCTTGCTCTTCATGTCGGTGAGCTGCGTGTGTTCGGCAGGTCATAAACGCCGCGTCAGCCTTAACAAATCCCTACTTTCACCTTCGCGGCAGTCCCACTTTGGGGCTTTGCTGCGCCAAGTGGACAAGCCTGCGACAATCGGATACCACAACCATGAATTGTCGATATCCCGGTCGGTCTGCCGGCCGCGAGATGGCTGACCTCCTTACTCCAGGTCAGGCTTTCAGGCCCCGACACCGACGCAGAAGATCAGAAGGGCGCATGTTGAACGAGCGGCACCCGGTTCGATGCCTGTTCCTAAGATGGAGTTGACCCGCAAACCCGCGCGCTTGGATTTGGGCCACCGGCCGGAGAACGCAGCCACAGGGCGATGATATCAGCCTTGGGCACGGCTTTGCTGTACAGGAAACCCTGCGCCGAGCCACATCCGTTTGCCGCCAGGAAAGCTGCCTGCTCAGCGGTTTCGACGCCTTCCGCCACCACACTCTGTCCGAGGCAGCGCGCGATGGAGAGGATCGCCTTCACCAGTTCCTCGTTCCGCCTGTCAGTGCTGTTGATGAACGACCGGTCGATCTTCAGCGTGTCGATCGGAAAGCGCGCCAGATAGTTCAGCGCCGAATAGCCCGTGCCGAAATCGTCGATGGCGATAGAAAATCCCATGCTTCGGAGTTCGGAGAGCGCCTGCAGCGTTTCATCTTTCTGATCGAGCAGAAGGCTTTCGGTTATTTCGATTTCGACCCATTCCGCGCGGCAACCGGTCTCGCCGAGAATTTCGACGATCGACCTCACCAGTCCGGCGGATTGGAATTGTTTGACCGACAAGTTGACCGCCACCTTGTGCGGTGTCTGGCTATCGGCATTCAATTCGGCCGCCGTCTGGCACGCCTCGCGCAGCACCCATCGCCCGAGTTCCACGATCAGCCCGGTGTCTTCCGCAACCGGAATGAAACGGGTGGGAGGAATCATGCCCATTTCTGGGTGGCGCCATCTCAGCAAGGCTTCGCAGCCGACCATTGCGCCGCTGTCCAGAAGCACCTTCGGCTGGTAATGCAGTTCGAGTTCACCGCGCTCGATCGCACGGCGCAACTCCGATTCCAGCCGCATCCGCTCTTCGGCGTTTGCCGTCAGGTCCTTCGAATAGAAACGAAAACTGTTTCGCCCGGAGCGTTTGGCGAGATACATCGCCGAGTCGGCGTATTTCACAAGGTCGTTGGCATCGGCGCTGTCATTGGGATAGAGCGCGATGCCGACGCTACAAGAAATGAAGACCTCCTGGCCATCCAGCAGGAAGCGTTCCCTGAACTTATCGAGGATATTGTTGGCAATCCGGCCCAGATCGTCGCCTTGGCTGATATCCGGCAACAGGATCGCAAATTCGTCGCCACCGAGACGGGCGACGGTGTCATAGTCGCGCACGCTCGCATTGAGACGGGCCGCCGCCTGGCAGAGCAAATCATCGCCGACGGGGTGGCCCATCGTATCGTTGACCACCTTGAAATGGTCGATGTCGATCAGCATCACCCCGGCCCGCTGGCCTCGCGATCCGGCCGAGGTGATCATCTGCCGCAGCCGATCGTTGAACAGCGACCGGTTCGGCAGCGAGGTCAAGGGGTCGTAAAAGGCCATCTGATGGATTTTCTGGCGCGAGACGTTTAACTCGGTCACGTCGCGCGCCACGCCGAGAACGCCGACGACGTCTCCCGCTGCATCGATAATCGGCACCTTGCGTGTTTCAAGAAGAACAGATTCACCCTTCTCCTTGGAAACGACCCATTCCTCGTCACTGACAATGCACTTTCCCGCCTTGATCGCCGCCTTGTCCGATTCCTGAAAGTACCGGGCCCTCTCAATATCGAACAGCTCGAAATCCGTTTTCCCGACGACGTCCGCTTCGGCCAATCCGGTCAGCCGCTCGAAGGCGTGGTTGCACATCACATGGACCCCGTCCATATCCTTGACCCAGACCATATCGGGCATGGTCTGAAGCACGCTCAACAGCTGCATTCGCATGAGGTTGATGGCGTCTTCGGCTTGTTTTCGCTCGGTAATGTCCCGCGAGAACGCCAGGAGAGTGGTGGCCGCCCCCGGATCGGCGCTCGGCCGCTTGGCTATGGACAGCTCGAACCATCGCGTCTCACCATTGGGCAGGGAAATGCAAATGCATCGGCCGTAGGCAGCTCCCTCTCTGCCGGCCTCGTGCAGAGCCTCCATCGCGATGGTCGCCTGGTCCGGCGCTAGAACGTCGTTGACCGTCTTGCCGAGCAGCATCTCCTTCTGCTGGGCCAGCAGTTCGGGGTTTCTTGTCCAGACCTGAAGATAACGGCCGCCGTCGTCCACCTCGAAAAGAACATCCGGTATGGCGGCGATGATCCCCTCGGCGAATTCAAGCGCCTTCCTGAGCTCGCGCTCCGCCTGCTTGTGTTCGCTAATATCGACGACAGGGGCCGGCTGCGAAAGCGATTGGGACAACGTCATGACGGATCTCCTCACCATGGACATCAACCGAATGCATCATCCATCCAATCGAGAATTTTCTCGGAAAGGCCGCCCAAGTCATTTGAGGCGAAAACAGCGATCCGAAGATATCACCGCAATGGCATCGGTCCGCGCGGACCGGGCACTTCGGCTTCGACCTGAATATGCGGTGACAAAATTTAAGAGATTGCTGCCGTCTCCGGTGCCGCCGTCACTTTCGACGCGCGATACGGATCGGGCTGCGCAATATGGATATCCACAGTTCTCACACCCCGCTCCCGGCTGCCGTCGGCTCGCCAGCGTTGCGAAAATGAGCCAGCTGAGGAGGTCGCACGGTCCGACCGGGCCACAAACGCGCATCCATTATCCGAAATCCGAACCCGCTGGCCAAATCACGACGCTTTCGCGCCGGCTTCCATGCAAGGACCTGGTTTCGTTGCGTTTTCATAAAAGTGTTTACGCTTCTGAAACCAGACCATCGACAATTTTGGGTCACCGAATGAGGTGCTGCTTGTACTTCTCCGCCATGATGACGGGTTCGGAGACGAGCCAGAAATCCACGCTTTCGTCAATCGAGAGGGCGTGCGTTCAGAGGTGGAAATGTTCGATAATTCGCATGCGCGTGACAGCCGTTATCCCAAGTGCAACGCCCAGAGCATTCCCGTCTGGAACTGTTGACGCGTCCGTATTCGTTCGCTGAAAGCCTCCTGGCATTGTTGTCACACCGGCGCCGATAGCGGCGGCGGTCCGGAGAGAGCGCACATCAGCGACGTGAAGCCTATTCCGGTGCGCCCGCGCTCGATGCGCGGACCGCGGCCATGATGGCCAACCAATTTCTAGATAGTGATCGTGACGCAATCTCCGCCCGCCGGAGGCTGCTTGGCCGGCTTGTATTTTCCTGATGGAGCGCGAATGGTGGTGGGATCGGATTTGGAAAACGCGGTGATGCCATCAGGCGAGTCCCATTCCTCCGTGGCGAAATATATCCGCTCCATCGGGCGGCATTACGTCATCGCAGTCGTCGTCATGACGGTTCTGATCGGGGCAACCTTTGTGACCGTGAAGGTAGCGCTCGATCGCCATTCCCTGCAGCAGAACATCAGCTATCTGATCGGACGCCAGTTCATTCGTTTCCAGCAGCTTGCCAATCAGACGCGAGCGATCATGCGCGCTTCGGCCGATCCGAATATGCCGGAATATATCGTCAGGCCGATGGTCGAGGACGTTCAAAAAGCGATCGATGATATCCGCGCGATGAGCGCACAGTTGAACGCGTTGAATATCGCGGTGGACGCAAATCTTCTCGAGCGGCTGAACGGCCGGGATGCTGCATCTGAAAAATTGCGGGTGGAACTCGACGGACGGCTGGAGGATTTCCTTGGAAGGGCTGAACGCGTCGTGTCCGCGAAATTGCTGGATCGGCGGGAGCGATACAGCTTCTGGGGACCGATCGACTTCGCCGTTTCATCCGACAGCATGCTGATGCGTCAGTTCGGCGCCTTGATCGAGAGTGCGCATGACCGGAGCGATATGAGCATCGACCATACCCGCCTGATCAGCGCGGTGCTCCTCAGCCTGACCGCAGCCACACTCATCCTGGCCACTCTCATCCTTTTCATACCGCTCCTCGTCAAGCTGCGCACCGAGCACCGGCGAACCCTCGATTTCGAGATCAAGCTGACGCATCTGGCCCATACCGACACGCTGACAGGCCTCGGCAACCGATCATCGTTCAATGAGGCGCTGAACGGACTGTTTGCTTCCCTTGAGCGGACAGGCGCCGGCTTTTCGATGCTGCTGGTCGATCTCGACCACTTCAAGGCCACCAACGACAGCTTCGGCCATCCGGCAGGCGACGCGGTTCTCAGTCACGTCGCCAGTGCGTTGCAGAAGACTTTTCGCGCCGGCGACATGGTCGCGCGGCTTGGCGGCGACGAATTTGCTGCTCTGCTTCCCGGCATTTCGGATGCGGCAACGCTTGAGGGTATCGCCGAGCGCGCAGTCGCTGCCATTGCAACGGAATGTCATTTCGAGGGCCGGTTGCTGCCGGTCTCGGCCAGCCTCGGCGGGGCGCTCGTACCAGGCCATGCGTCGGACGAAGCCACACTCATGCGCATTGCAGATCTGGCGCTTTATGCCGCCAAAGCCAAACGCAACACCGCCGTCATCTTCGACGAAGCATCCTTCGCCCAGCGACTGGAGCAGAACCGGCTTGCCGCAGCGCTCGCCGTCGCCGCCGACCGTGACGAGTTCGTTGTCTATTACCAGCAGAAGGTCAATCTCCAGACCGGCGAGCATCTCGGCTTCGAGGCGCTGGTGCGCTGGCGCCATCCCCAACTCGGCATTCTGCCGCCCGGCCGCTTCCTGCCGCTCATGGAAGGCTATCTCATCCAAAGCATGACGCGCTGTATCGTCAATACAGTCGCTCGCGATCTCAGGACGTGGAAGGCGGCGGGGCTCAGGGCCGGGTCGGTTGCCATCAATCTGCCGGAAGCCCTGCTGGTCGGCGACGATGGGTACACCCTCATCGCTGCAGCGGTGGAAGCGAACCGCCTCGACTGGCTCGATTTTGCCATCGAAGTCACGGAAGACGTCTTCCTCAATCGCGGCGCCAATCAGATCGCCGAGACCATTTCGCGTTTCCGCAAGCATGGAGTGTCGGTCTCGCTCGACGATTTCGGCACCGGCTTTGCGTCGCTCGTGCATCTGCGCGACTTTCCCTTCGACGAACTCAAGATCGACCGCAGCTTCGTCGCCGACATCGGCAAGGATGTTCGCTCGGAGCAGATCATCCGAGCGATCATCGACCTGGCCCGCAACCTCGGCAAAAGGTGCGTTGCCGAAGGCATCGAGGACGAGGTCCAGCGTCATTTCCTTTTGAATGCCGGTTGTGAGATCGGCCAAGGTTATCTGTTCGCCAAGCCGGAACCCGCTGCCACGGCGGTCGAACGGCTGGCACGCCGGCCGGCGCCAAGCAGGTTATCACGGCGACCACGCACAATGCGGGCTGAAACTGTCTCCTGAGTGAGGCGCGCACCGGCGGTGCGGCAGGGTTCAATAAAAAGAGGGGTAAGCGAATGAAACGGGGAAACTTTCGAGCGTGGTTTGTTGCGGCTTTGGCGGCCGCAGCTCCCGCGGGACCGGCTGCGGCGGGGCAGGCTGCCGAGGGGCAGGATGTAGCGGTTGACGTCGTGCATTTCTGGGTATCGAAAAGCGAAGCCGCGGCGCTCGACGTTTTCCGCAGGGCCTGGGCAGCAGCCGGCAACCAGTGGGTCGACATGCCGGCAGAAAACAAGGTCGCCGTCCAGCGGGTCGTGAGCGACCGCATCGCCAACGGGTATGCACCGGCAGTGATGCAGTGGAATGCAAACGAGGGATCGCGCGAACTGCCGGAAATGGGGATCGTGCAGGATATAGATGAGGTCGCGCAGGCGGATCATTGGCAGGACGTCATTCCTGCGACGGTTCTTGACCGGATTTCCTACAAGGGAAAGGTCTATTTCGCGCCGACCAATATCCATGCCGAAAACTGGCTCTGGACAAGCAAGGCGGCACTGGCCGACGCCGGCGTGAAGACGCCGCAGTCCTGGGATGAGCTCTTCGACGCGGCTGAAAAAATCAAGGCGACGGGACGTCTGCCGATCGCGCTCGGCGGCACGCGGTGGGAAGTGTCGCTCATCTTCAACGACATCATCTATCACAAATTCGGGCCAGAGGGTTACGCCCGTCTGATGAGCGGCGATGCCGCGCTGGTGCAGGACCCGCGCATGATCGAAGCTCTGGAACTGTTGTTGCGCCTGTCCAACTATGTGGAGCCGATCGAGCAGCGCAAGGGCAAGACATGGGCCGATGCCACGGCAGCGGTGGGCCAGGGCAAAGCCGGCATGCAGTTCATGGGCGACTGGGCCAAGGGCGAACTTGTGGCGCGCGGCTACAACGTCGACAAGGATTTCGATTGCAGCCTCGTTCCCGGCACGTCCATCGCCTATTTCATGGTGATCGATGCCTTTGCCTTTCCGCTGACCAATCGGGACGGCACGGCGGAAGCTCAGCAGGCTTTCGCGCGCATGGTGCTCGACCGCGACAATCAGGTCGCATTCAGCCGGATCAAGGGGTCCTTGCCGGTGCGCACAGATGTCGATCCGTCCGGACTCGATCATTGCGGCAAGCTTGGGCTGGAGATGATCAAGGCAAAGAAGGGTGAAGTCAGCGCCCAATCCCAGGCCATGCCAACCCAGATGTCGGAGGGCTGGATCGCCGTGGTGGGCGACTTCTTCAATAACAGGAATATGTCTGCGCAAGAGGTTCAGAAACGTTTGCATGACCTGCTGATGCAGCGCTGAGGGCACGGACATCGTGCCCGCTCGAGACGTGATCGGCGCCGTGAAAGACGGTCAGGTGGCGTTGCGCGAATATCCATAATTCGCAGGCATGTCCGATACACGCAGAAAACGACGCGCGGGAAACCCGTTTCCCGCCGGAACTTGCAAGTTTTAACAAAGGCTTAAGCTTCCTGGATACATCTCGCATTAGTATTTTTCGATGTGCTGCGGCGGTGGTTTTTTGAAGTCAGCTCTTTCATTTTCATTGGGTCGATATTTCCACGCTCTTCGCGGCCTCGGAAGGGACAGAACCGGCAACGTCGCGATCGTCGTTGCCCTCACCCTGGTGCCGATGCTCGTCGCGGTCGGCGCAAGCTTTGACTATATTCGCAGCTACAATGTCCGACAGAAAATGCAGAGCGACCTTGATGCCGCTCTGATCGCCGCGGTCAAGCAGATCAACAACACTGCGGACACCGACACCCTCAAGGCGAAGGTCTCCGACTGGTTCCATGCGCAAGTGGAAAACAGCTACACGCTTGGCGAAATCGACATCGATACGACCAATCACAACATCACGGCGACGGCAAGCGGCACCGTGCCGACGACGTTCATGAAGATCGCCAATATTGACACCGTCCCCGTCAGCGTGGGGAGTGCCGTCAAGGGCCCGGCGACGTCCTATCTCAACGTCTATATCGTCATCGACACGTCGCCGTCGATGCTTCTGGCGGCAACGACGTCAGGTCAGTCGACCATGTATTCCGGCATTAAATGCCAGTTTGCCTGCCACACCGGCGATGCGCACACTGTCAACAACAAGACATACGCCAACAATTACGAATACAGCGCGGCGAAGAACATTAAGCTGCGCGCCGATGTCGCCGGCGACGCCGTCAAGGACGTGCTCTCCCTGATCGACAAATCCGACAGCAATCATGAACGGATCAAGGTCGGATTGTATAGCCTCGGCGATACGCTGACGGAGGTTCTCGCCCCGACATTGAGCACGGACACGGCACGAACCCGTCTCGCGGGCAAAAGTTATGGCCTCACCAGCGCGACCTCCACGGCAGCGACCTATTTCGACGTCTCGCTGGCGACGCTCAAGCAGAAAGTCGGCGCCGGCGGGGACGGAACCACCTCGGGCACGCCCCTCAAGTTGGTTCTGCTGCTGACGGACGGTGTCCAATCGCAGCGCGAATGGGTGACCGACAAGGTAACCTGGGACAAAAACGGGAAGGCGACGTCCGGCGCATACTGGAACAAAGTCGCGCCGCTCAATCCCGATTGGTGCAGCTATCTGAAGAATCAATCCAACACGATGGCGGTGCTCTATACCGAATACCTGCCTATCACCTCGGACTGGGGCTACAACGCAACCGTCGGCTCAACCATGGCGAGCGCCAACTGGAAGAATACCTGGGGCGGCACAATGCAGAGCGGCGTCTCCACCAGCATCACCAGACGCGACTACATCCCCTATGCGCTGGCCGACTGTGCGTCTTCCAAGAGCCTGTTTCTGTCAGCCTCGTCGTCGACCGAGATCACGGCTGGCCTGTCGACGCTCTTCACGCAATACCTCTCTTCCGTGCGGCTGACCCAATGAAGCGCGAGAAACGGTTCGCACCGTTGCGCCGTCTGATCGGCGACCGGAAGGGGGCTGCTGCGATCGAATTTGCGATCCTGGCCCTGCCGCTCTTCATCATATTGTTCGGCATTATCGAAGTGTCGCTGATGTTTTTCGTCAACTCGGCGTTGGACGCTTCGGTGCACAAGGTCTCGCGGATGATCCGCACCGGTGAGGTGGCGTCCTCCAAGATCACATTGGCCGGTTTCAAGGCCAAGATATGCGACGACATGCTTCTGTCGTTCGGCTGCTCCAGCGGTCTCGTCGTCAAGGTGAACGTGCTTTCCGACATGTCGTCCGCAGCCCACACCGATCCGATCGACAGTAGCGGCAAACTCGCCGTTACCGAGACTTATGATATCGGCAAGGGCAGCGACTACATCCTGGTTCAAGCGTTCCTGCCGTGGACGGCCGTCGTCAGTTTCTTCAACCTGTCGAGCGCCAAGCTTTCCGACGGCCGCTATCTCCTCGGATCTTCCGCTCTGTTTCGCAACGAGCCCTTCTGACATGAGCATGAAACGGAGCCTGTCCCTTTTCCGCTTCGCGCAGTCCGGCATCCGTCGTCTCGTGCGCGATCGGTCGGCTGCTTCGGGCGTGGAATTCGCGCTCGTGCTGCCGATCCTGCTAATGCTGCTGTTCGGCACGGCCGATCTCGGCCATGCGCTGACGGTCAGCCGCAAGATCGACGAGATCGCCTCATCCACGGGCGACATGATTGCCCAGCAGAGCGCCTGGACGAAGTCCGACGTCGCCAAGCTTCTTTCCGGCGCCAGCTTCATCCTGCAGCCCTACGACACCACCGAGCTGACGATCACGGTCGCGGTCAATGACGTCAATACGAGCGGCAGCGCGACCGTCAACTGGTCTGCCGCGCTCAACACCTCGGCGGTGAATTCCGGCACGGCGAGCGCGGTCGCAATCCCCTCCAAAATCCAGGAAAAAGGCGTGCAGGTGGTGCTGACCCGGGTGCAATACACATTGACGACACCGGTCTCTGCGTTTTTCTCAAATTTCACCGGCCAGAACGGCTACAGTTTCGACCGCTATTTTTTCAATCGCCCGCGCGTGAGTGACACGATCACTTACAAGTAAGCCGAACGCCCGCCCGCCGGATCGTCAAACCAACGCCCCATACGCTCGGGCCGGTTGTCGCCGGACCGACAATGGTGCATTGCTGCGGCCGATGAGAGTGAAGGATCAAGAAATGACAGCAAGAAGGGTTCGCGGCGGCATGGGACGGCTGCCGGTCATGGCGGCGATCGTTCTGGCGGCCGCGCTCTATTCGCATGGCCCAGCCGGTGCCGCGCCGGGGGAACGGCAATGGTCGCAGGATCCGGGCAGCCACTGCAAATTCGTCGCGCCGGCCTCCCTGACCAGCGGCCCTACTTTCTGGATCGGCGGCTGCGTCGATGGGCAGGCGTCAGGAGAAGGCATGTTGCGCCGCCGGGACGGCGATCGGGTCGGCCCAGCCTTCTTCGGCCGAATGAAGGAAGGCGTCCCGGAAATCGGCGTGATCGATCTGGCTGACGGATACAGGGCCGGCCGTTTCAGCGGCGACGACATCGGCGGGCAAGCCGAGGCCGACCCACAGGACAGGCTCGACGCCTTCCATATCGCGGCGGAAGCAGCGCGGGCGGTCAGCGCCAAATATGCCGCCGAGAAGAATGCGGGATCGGCCCTCCACTATAAAGAGCTCGCCGACACATTGGAGCAGCAGACAGATTGAAGCGGCTTTCAATGCCCCTAATGGGAAGCCCGCGAAAGCCGCGACGCGAAATTGGCCCGCTCAGCCACCGAGCCTGACGATGCCGTAAGGATTGAACTTGAACTCGTCCATTTCATAAGTTGAATTGAAGGAGAGACTTGCCCGCCGATCCTTCAGCGTCGGCTCCAGTCCCCGCTCGGCGATCTCGTCGGCAACCGCATCCATGATGGCGACGATCTGCTTCTCGCTGCCGGCCGTGTCAGGCACATAGACATCCGGCAGGCCGACGAGATGAAAGCCGACGCTTTCGAGGTATCCCCGAGCCGAAAGCGGCCGCTTCGCAAAAGCCAGACGGCCGATCCGCTGCTGGGCCAGCCTGTCGGCGGCCTTCTGTGCCGCGGCGCCCTGCCGGATCAGCTCTCGCCAGCGATCGAGGCCGTGCGCGATACCGGCGCTTTCACCCTTCACGGCAACCGCTCCCGCGCCGATCAAATGTTCGACAAGGCGGAGCGCCAGCATCGAAACCTTCACTGTCTCCGCTTGCGCCATGCTCGGTCCGAGGATGTAGAGGACCGACTGATGATCGGCGACGGCTTTCTCGTCCGCCTGATCCCACGCATCCGGTTCAACCCGATCCCAGCAGACATCGAAGGACCGGCTCATACGATCATCCGGCTCGGCCTGCGAATAGTCCTCGTCGATGCTGAATCCGGCGGCGAAGTCGGTAATCGCCTGCAATGCCGCCTCGGACAGATGGCTCAGGTCGCTATCCCGCCCCAGAAAACAGAGGACATGCCTTGGAGTCACCGACGATGCTTCGGCCTCAGTCTGCATCGTTTCTTCACCGGAAGCCGGACCGGATTCCTTGGCAGAAGACGGCCTCCATCCAAGGATGGCCCATAGGGTCCCCAACAGCGCGCGACGCATGAGATTCACGATCGATGCCTTTCGTCCCGTCGAATGTTTTGAGCTCCCTCAGCTTGTAAACATCCGAAATTCGAAACGAAAGACATCGTCATCGCCAAAGGCGATGCTCAGGCCCAGATATCACCTGGGGTGAAACCTTCGGTGAAGGGATCGTCATTGTCGAGGACCAGGGTATTCAGGCCCGAGATCCAGCTGGTGCCGGTCAGCGTCGGGACAACGGCGGATTGGTCGCCGATCCTGGCTTCCTCGACCAGCCTGCCGGTATAGATATTGCCGAGAATCCCCTGATGCCGGAAGTCCTGATGGAGCGGCAATTCGCCCTTCGCATGCAGAACGGCCATCTTCGCGCAGGTGCCGGTGCCGCAGGGGCAGCGATCGAGCGCACCCGTCCAGGTGGCTGGGTCGTCCCAGGAAAGATCGCCTGTCGCCATCGTCACCGTGTTCTTCCAATCGGCGTTCGGATCGTCCGTCGGTCCCGACAGCTGTGAGATCGTGATGCCGACGCCGGGATAATGCGGATGGGCAACCGGCAATTGATCGATGGCGGCCTGGCGGATCATCGCGGAAACGCGCGCGATCTCCCGCCCATGTGCCGGGATCAGTTGAAGGCCTTTAAACTGCCTGACATCGGCGATGACATAGAACATGCCGCCCCATCCGACATCGACGGTCACCTTTCCAAGATGCGGCACATCGATGACGGCATCGAGATGGGCGGCAAATGCCGGGACGTTCTTGAAGGTCACGTTCTTGACCTTGCCGTTGCTGCATTCCGCCTTGACGCGGATCAGGCCGGCGGGCGCCTCGAGCACCAGCTCGGTGACCGGCTCCTTCATCGGAAGCATGCCCATTTCCAAAAGCACCGTCACCACCGAAATGGTATTGCCGCCGGACATCATCGGATATTCGACCTGCTCGAGGATGATATAGCCGGCATCGGCTTCCGGGTGACAGGGCGGCACGATGATGTTGCAGCAATGGGCGGGATAGCCGCGCGGTTCGCGCAGCATCAGCTTGCGCAGCTGGTCGTCGTTGCTCTCCAGCCATTTCATCTTCTCATAGACGGAATTGCCGGGAATATGCGGAATGCCGCCCGTGACCACGCGCATCGGGGTGCCCGCATGGGTGTCGACTGCGTGAATCATTCTTTTGAATCCCATAGTTTCTCCTCCACTGTGCCGTTTGCGAAACTGCCGTCTCCGTTAGACCGCAGCCCACATGTCAGCCCTTGTTTTGCAATATCGTATACGATATCTTTTATTCGAAGTCGCGGCGCTGTCAATCACCAAAGTCATGTTTATTGACACAGATGTACATTTTCCCTTTCGGCGTCTCGGCGCTGTTGCTAAGGAATTCCATGGGCCGGAAGTTATCGGCCGAGAAACGGGCCGTGTCGGATGCTTCAAAAGCATCGGCAGTCAAGGAAACACAGGGACGGAGATTTCAGATGTCGGATGAGGTCGTGCTCGATCAGGCGGAAGCCGAGGCCCTGGCAATGCGGGCCTGCTTGGCAGCCGGCGCAACGGAAGCCACCGCCCGATCCCTCGTGGACGCGACCTTGTCCGCCGCACTCTACGGACCTTCGACACTCGGCTTTCCGCATATGGTCGATTACCTTGACAGCTTTCGCGAGGGCCGCATCAACTGCAATCCCTCGCCGGCATGCGAGCGTCCCTATCCCGCCTTCTTCGTCGCGGATGCCGATTGGGGCATCGCCCAGCTCGGTTTCGATCGCGTCTTCGACGATCTCGTCGCGGCCACGCGCAATTTCGGGGTCGCCGTCTTTACGCAGAGGAACAGCTATACGGCGGGGGAACTGGGCTATTATGTTCGCAGGCTTGCCGGCGAAGGAATCGTCGGCATCGCCGCGACCAACGCCAATGCCATGGTGGTTGCGAAGGCCGGCGGCCCAGCCGTTTACAGCACGAACCCGATGGCCTTCGGCTTTCCGCTGGGAGAAGGATCGCTGCCTCTCATCATCGACCAGGCTTCCAGCGCCACCGCTTATGTCAATATCGTCGCAGCCGCAACCGAGGGGCGCGCCATCCCGGCCGGATGGGCCGTCGACGAAGCGGGTAACGACACCCAGGATGCGGCAAGAGCGCTTGGCGGAGCCCTGCTTCCTTTCGGCGGACGCAAGGGCGCCAATGTGGCGCTGATGGTGGAAATGCTGTCGGCAGGCCTCTCCGGCGGCCCGTGGTCATTGGATACGCCGTCTTTCAGAGAGGGATGCGACAGCCCTGCCGTGGGACTGACCGTCGTGGCGATGATGCCGGGGCGCAGCGATGATGGCCTTGTTGAACGCGCACGCCGTCAGGCTGATCGCCTTCAGGAACACGGCGTGTTCGTGCCCGGTGTCGACGGTATCGAATATCCCCGGTCGCCGTCGCAAGGGCTGAAACTGCCGCGCGCAGTCTTCGAGGCCATCGTCAAGATCGCGGGCGCCTGACGGCGCGGAATCGATGGGAAATGCCACTCAACGCGGCCTTTTTGCCGGAAGATGTTCGAGGAGCGATCGGCAGGCGCTCATGATGTGGGCATAGACGAGGCTTGCCGCTTTTTCCTCATCCCGCTTCCGGCACGCTTCGACGATTTGCCGATGCTCGCGATCGGCCGTCTCCTGGCCATGCGACAGCGTCAGTTGCACCCGGAGATATCGCTCCAGCCGGTCGTTCACCGAACGGATCGTGTTGACGAGGAATGGCCGCTCAGCGTCCTCGTAAAGACAGCTATGGAAGCGCCAGTTCAGCTCCGACCAGCGCGCCACATCCGTTTCCTTGGCGAAGGCGTCGCAATAGGCCAGAGCCGTTTCAAAGGTCCTTTCGGTCATGTGGGGGATCGAGAGCTTGATGGCGTTCGATTCCAGGATCGCGCGCACCTCGAAGATCTGGGCGATCTCCGGTTCCGAGACGCTGGTGACGATCGCGCCCTTGTTCCGGTGGAATTCCACCAGGCCTTCGGCCTCCAGACGTTTCAGCGCCTCCCGGACAGGGATCTTGCTGACATTGAACAAGCGCGCCACATCGTCCTGCCGGATCGGCTCGCCTTCATCAAGCGAGCCGTCCGCGATCGAATCCCGGATGAATTTCAAGATCACATCCGAGGCCGTGGGCGCCTTTCCGAGATTGATCACCTGAGCGGTGTTGAAAGGCATTCCCCAAGTTCCTTGTTTCGCACCCGACGCATACTCCCATTGGGATATCGTAGACGATCCCGATGCTCAAGGCCGATCGTTCAAGCCACGGCTTGCGCTCCGGTGGTCTCCACCAGCGCGCCGCACATCCGGCCTGCCGATACGGCCGTAGGGAACGAGCTTGTCGAGATCGCCGATCGTCCGGCCGACGCCGGCTTCGAACATCGGGACGTTCCTCTTGTTCTGTGCGTAAAGCGTGCGATCCCACTCGTAGGCTCTGGCCGATTCTACTGTTTCTTGTCGGCTGCGTGTCGACAAAATCAAGCGGAAAAATTACATTGCTGACACGCTACGCGAGAACTACACGACGGATGTCGCGCTGGGACCGCTGCGGGCCGCGGAGTAATCGCATGACAATCAACAGCATTGGATTCGTCGGCACCGGCGCGATCACCGAAGCGATGGTTCGCGGGCTTCTGGCCGCACCGGCTTACGCCTCCGAGGTCCACGTTTCGCCGCGGAGCGCGCATATCGCCGCGACGCTGGCAGAAGAGTTCGCCTCCGTCAGGATTGCCGGGGACAACCAGACCGTCGTCGATCGCAGCGATATGGTGTTCCTGGCGATAAGACCGCAAATCGCCGAGGAAGTCGTGCGCGCGCTGTCGTTCAGGACCGGCCAGACGGTGGTCAGCCTCGTCGCGGCGACGGAGCGGCAAGCCCTGCTCGATTGGATCGGCGCCGATATCGATCTCGTCCAGGCCATTCCCCTGCCCTTCGTCGCACAGCGGAAAGGCGTCACCGCCATCTATCCCGCCAATGCCACCATCGCGGCGCTGTTCGACACGCTCGGAACGGCCGTCCAGTGTCAGTCGAGGAAGGAGTACGATCTCCTCGCAGCCGCAAGCGCTGTCATGTCGACTTATTTCGGCGTCATGGAGTCGATCACCGGCTGGTTGGAAAAAAGCGGCCTCGAAAGGGCAAAGGGCCAAGCCTACATCGCTCCGCTTTTTGCAAGCCTGGCGCAGAAAGCCAACAGTCCCGGCACCGAGCCGTTCAGCGCGCTGAGCCGCGAATTCGCCACCAAGGGCGGACTGAACGAGCAGGTCCTGTCGGACTTCGACAAGCAAGGCGGCCTTGCCGCGCTCAACGGCGCCCTCGATGGCGTGCTTGCCCGCATCGAGGGCCGCAGGAAGTGAGGCGCATGGCATCGGCATGGATGCGAACAGGTCTCGCGGGCGTTACAACCGTCGCGGCCCTTCTCGGCGGAACCGTCTTGGCACATGCCGAGGCGGTAAAACCGCCGGCCGCTTCCACTGTCATTCTCTCGCTCTCACCACGGACCGTTCGTTGGGCCACTGTCTATAAGGTTCCCGACCCCGCCGGTCATGATCCCTATTACCATGTCGAGGTGATCGAGAAGGAGCGGCATACGCCGCCGTGGCAGTTCAAACGGCTTGCCGCACATATCGTCGTCACCTCAGAGGCTTTGGAGAGGAGCCGTCTCGAACAGAAAGCAAAGACCTATTTTTACAAGGACATCGAGTTCCGGATCGCCTACCAGGCCTGGCGTGAACTATCTCAGGCGCAAAGGGAGGCCGTGGTTTGCCGCACGGCAATTCTCGAATGCATCGGCAAATCGGATTCGATGTGACGTGCTTTAGAAGGTCGGCGGCGTGCAGGCGCTGATGACTTCGCAAGGCACCGGTCCGACGCAGCGGAACCGGTGCGGTCGCCGGCTTTCGAAATAATAGGCATCCCCCGGCCCGAGGATACGCCGCTCGTCATCGACGGTCACCTCAAGCCTTCCCGACAGCACGATCCCGCCCTCCTCCCCCTCGTGAACGAGCGGAATCTTTCCGGTGTCGGCGCCCGGCTGGTAACATTCCTTGAGTATTTGCAGGCTGCGCCCGAACAGGTTATCCCCGACCTGCCTGTAGGAGATGGCGCCCTTGCCGATCTCCACCAACTCCTCCGCCGCATAGAAGGCTTTCCGCGGACGCTCGGGTTCAAAGGCGAAGAACTCCGCCAGACCGATCGGGATACCGTCCAGAATCCGCTTCAGGGCCCCGACCGAGGGGTTGGAGGCGTTCGATTCGATCAGCGAAATCGTCGAGTTGGGCACACCGGTGCGCTTGGCGAGTTCGCGCTGGGAAAGCTTATGGGCGATGCGTAGATGGCGAAGGCGGCTGCCGATATCGACTGACATGATGTGGTCCGTTTGTGTTGTCCAGAATATCGAAAAACATATCGGCTCGTCCATTCAGTTTCAATGACTTGCACCGCAGAAGAAAAGGACTTGTTTGACAGGGAGAAATTGCCATTCTCGCCGCCAACCATAGGAGGCCAGCATGGACCAGATCAGCAAACCGAACGCGCCCGTCCTCGAAAACTTCTGGATGCCGTTCACCGCTAACCGGCAGTTCAAGGCCACGCCGCGCCTCCTGGCCGCCGCGGAGGGCATGTATTACACCGACGTCGACGGAAACCAGGTGCTGGACGGCACCGCCGGGCTCTGGTGCTGCAATGCCGGCCATGGCCGCAGGAAGATCGCCCAGGCGGTCGAGCGGCAGCTTTCGACCTTGGATTATGCCCCGACCTTTCAGATGGGTCATCCGATCGCCTTCGACTTCGCCGCGAAGCTGGCCGCGAACGCGCCGGGCGGGCCCGACGCCAAGCTCGACCGGGTCTTCTTCACCGGCTCGGGCTCGGAATCGGTCGATACGGCGCTGAAGATCGCCATCGCCTATCAGCGTGCGATCGGCCAGGGCACCCGCACGCGCATCATCGGGCGTGAAAAGGGCTATCACGGCGTCGGCTTCGGCGGTATTTCCGTCGGCGGCCTCGTCAACAACCGGCGGGTCTTCCCGCAGATACCGGCCGACCATATGCGCCATACGCTCGACGTCGAGCGCAATGCCTTTTCGAAGGGCCTTCCCGCCCACGGCGTGGAACTGGCCGACGACCTGGAACGCCTCGTGCAGTTGCACGGCGCCGAAACCATTGCCGCCGTCATCGTCGAACCGATGTCGGGGTCGGCGGGCGTGGTCCTGCCGCCGAAGGGCTATCTGGAAAAACTGCGCGCCACCGCCGACAGGCACGGCATCCTGCTGATCTTCGACGAGGTCATCACCGGCTTCGGCCGCCTCGGCACGCCTTTCGCAGTCGATTATTTCGGCCTCGTGCCCGATCTCGTCACCACGGCAAAGGGGCTGACCAACGGCGCGATCCCCATGGGCGCGGTCTTTGCCAGCCGCAAGGTCTATGACGGCCTGATGGTCGGCCCGGAAAATGCGATCGAACTCTTCCACGGCTATACCTATTCCGGCCATCCGGTCGCCTGCGCCGCCGGGCTCGCCACCCTCGAAATCTACGAGGAGGAAGGGCTGCTGACCCGCGCAGCCGAGCTGGCCGACCACTGGCAGCAGGCCCTGCATTCGCTGAAAGACCTGCCCAATGTCGTCGACATCCGCAACCTCGGACTGGTCGGCGCGGTGGAACTGGCGCCCCGTAATGGCGCACCGGGAACCCGCGCCTACGACGTCTTCGTCGACTGCTTCAACAAGGGCCTGCTGATCCGCGTGACCGGCGACATCATCGCGCTCTCGCCGCCGCTCATCGTCGAGAAGGGCCAGATCGACACGATCGTCTCGACGATCGCCGACGCGCTGAAGCGCGCCGCATAGACCTGTCGACGAGAAGTATCGACGCGACGACCTCGGGCGGCGGCACACGCCCGAGAGACGGAAGACTGCATCCTGGCAAGCACTCAAGGTCGGACGTAAAGATTTATTAACCCCGAGACCCCAGAGTCGGGGTTAATCGTTAACCAGCCGCGAATCGGGGGACCAATGGGGTGCGCCTCAATTGAAAGCCTTTGCCATTTCAGGGATATTTCCGAAGTTCCCGCTCACCGGCAATTGCGCAACAGCGATCTGCTGGAACAATTGAGGAAGGCGGTCGATTTCCGTTATATCGCCGTCGGCGGACTGGATCTCGAAGGATATCGGATAGGGAGGGGGCGCTCCATCGACACCGATATGCCTCCCGCCTATATCGATACCTACTTCGCAGAGGAACACGGCCGTTCCGATCCACTCGTCGTCCAGTCACTCAGCCGGACAACGCCGCTGACGGAAGAAGAAGCCTTCGATATCCTGGCGCCGACCCAACGCCTCCGATATTTGCTGCGATCCTATGAGATCGGGCGGCGAATACAGATTCCGCTATCGAGGAACGGCATTATCTACGGAGGGGTCTGCTTCACGCGAGAAAAGCCGTTCACCGCAAGCGAAAAGGAACTGCTTGTCTTCTTTGCCGAGCCGTTGCATCGGGCGATCACCAAGCCGCTGATGGACCGTTTTGCCGCCGGCGTCCTTCGCCTGACCAGCGGCGAACTCCGCTGCCTCGAACTCGCGGGCAAGGGACTCACCAGCGAGGAAATTGCCGGTGCCTCTGACTATCGAACGGAAACCATCAACAGTTATCTGAAGAGCGCGACGAAAAAGCTCGGGGCAGCCAATCGCGCCCATGCGATTGCCGAAGCGATCCGCCGGCAACTCATTAGCTGACACTTCGGACGTCCGAATTATGACACGGCTCCGAAAACTGGGCCTTTTTTTTTGCCGTTCGAGTGCAGGTAAAAATCAGATTGCTCGAAATCCCATCGTTCAAAAAGCGCAAAAAGTATCCAGATAACGAAGCTATTTGACGAAATGCATTTCCTGGCTCGGCTTGGTTAACCGCAATTAAACCAACTATCCCAAATTTGGGGTCATCAATCAGGCGGGTGGACGCCGGTTCCGACATGATGGCGGGTTTCGATGTGATTGAGGCACGTGCCCAATTACGGTTTCAGCCAGTCTTCGAGGTCGGGAATGTCGAGTCAGTTTCATAAGCATGCCAGCAGCAATTCGGTCCACGCTCACAACGGCGGCGCCGGCGTTGATCACGCGAAGAGCAAAAGCCAGAGTGTCGAACGCCGCCTCGACTTCATGCAGCTCGACCAACAGGGCCGTGCCGGCATCCGATCTTTAAAGACGCTGATCGAACGCGAACTGCCGCATGGACTCGATAAGTTCTACGCGCAGCTTCGCAAGAGCCCGGAGGTCAGCCGCTTCTTCTCGACGGAGGAAAATATCGCCCGCGCCAAGGGTGCGCAGGTGGGCCATTGGGCCAATATCGCAGACGGCAAATTCAACGAGGAATATGTCGGCAAGGTCAAGACGATCGGAACCGTCCATGCCCGCATCGGCCTGGAGCCGCAATGGTATATCGGCGGCTACGCGATCATTGTCGATCATCTGATCAACCGCGCCGTCGAGGAAATGGTCCCGAAGGGCGGTGTATTCTCGAAAAAAACGATGAAGCCGGCGGAGTTCGGCAAGGCGTTGGCAAGCCTCGTCAAGGCTGTGATGCTGGATATGGATCTCGCCATCTCGGTCTATATCGACGAGGCCGAGATCGCCAAGCAGAAGGCCCAGGCCGATGCGATCGAGGCGGAGCGCCAGCTCGTCGGCTCCACTTTCGGCAAGGCCATGTCGGCGATTGCCGCCAAGGATGTCAGCTACCGGATCAGCGATGATCTGCCGGAAGCCTATCACGCCCTGCGCGACGACTTCAACAATGCGCTGGAACAGCTGTCGACGACGATCGAGCAGATCAGCGGCTCTGCCACGCAGATCAATGCGGGGTCGCAGGAGATCCGGTCCGCCGCGGACGATCTTGCCAAGCGAACCGAGCAGCAGGCCGCCTCCATCGAGGAAACGGCGGCCGCGCTCGAGGAGATCACCACCACGGTGAAGGACTCCAGCCGGCGCGCGGAAGAGGCGGGGCAACTGGTTGCAAAGGCCCGCATAGGCGCCGAGAAGTCGGGCCAGATCGTCCAGCAGGCCGTCGCCGCGATGGGGGCGATCGACAGCTCGTCGCGGGAAATCTCCAACATCATCGGCGTCATCGATGAAATCGCCTTCCAGACCAACCTTCTGGCGCTGAATGCCGGCGTCGAAGCGGCGCGCGCGGGAGAGGCCGGCAAGGGCTTCGCCGTCGTCGCCCAGGAAGTTCGCGAACTGGCGCAGCGTTCCGCCAAGGCGGCAAAAGAGATCAAGGGATTGATCAACAACTCGGGCGAACAGGTAAAGGCGGGCGTGTCCCTGGTCGGACAGACCGGCGAGACGCTGACGGTGATCGTCGACGAGGTCCAGGAGATCGACCGGCACATCGGCGCCATCGTCAGGGCGTCGAGCGAGCAGGCAACGGCGCTGCACGAAATCAACACGGCCGTCAACGCGATGGATCAGGGCACTCAGCAAAACGCCGCGATGGTCGAGCAGTCGACCGCGGCAAGCCACGCCCTGGTCCAACAGGTCGGCCATATCACTCAGATGCTGAGCGAATTCCACATTGGCAAATCAGCGGCATCCCAGATGCGAGCGGCCCGGCAAGCAAACGGCCCCCCGACAGCTGCCTCGCCGGCGCGCGCGTTGCGGGCAAAACTCGGCGCGGCCTATCCGAGCCATGGCAACGCCGCCATTGCAAGCAATGAGTGGGAAGAGTTCTGACGCCGCCGGCCGGTCTCGCCCGCGAGTCGGCTAAAGATCATCGCCGCCCGCAGACACGAAGCCCAGATCCTGCTCATGCCCATCCGCAGAAGATGCGGCCAGTCATGAGCAGCCTTGTCACTATCAGGCCTTCAAAGTCTGCGACGGCAGTTGACCGAAACGCTTCCGGTACTCGGCTGAAAATCGCCCGAGATGGGTAAACCCCCATTTGAGCGCAATGTCGGCGACGGCCTGCCGCGTGCCGGATTCGAGCAGATCGCGATGGGCGGCAAGCATCCGCAGTTCATGCAGGTAAGCCATCGGCGTGGTATTCCTGAACTGCCGGAAACCCTGTTGCAAGGTGCGGACGCTGACCTTGGCCGCAGTGGCGATGTCGCTCAGCGAAATCGGCTCGGCCATATGCTCCCGCATGAAGTCGATCGCCCATTTCACATGGCGAGGAGCCGGGGCCGGAGCAGGCAGCGCAAGCGCCTCCGAATAGCGATGGGGACAGGTCTCCAGAAGCAGGTAGATCATCGCGTCGCAGAGCGCACTCAGTGCCAGCGGCGACTGCTGCAGCGGCCCATCGCCGCTAAGCCCGCGGTAGAGGTTCACGGCGAGCTGCTGCAGGACGAGCCCCGAACCGGTCGTCAGATCGATGGTCGGATGGAAATCGGTGTCACCGATAATCGTCCGCTCGAACATATGCGTGAGCTGCCTGTTGATCCTCGCCTGATCGACGAACAGGCCGAGATGACGGCGCGGGCCGACCAGGCAGGAACCCGAGGCGCGGCCCGCCCCGAGAATGGCGCCGCGACCGGGAATCGAATGGATCTGCTCCTTCCCGGCATCGAAGACGGCATTCCCCTCCATCGGCAGGAATATGATCACCTTGCCGTTGGGTGCCTCGCGCCTAACCGAGATCGTGCCCTCGTAGGCGCAGTCGGCGATGGTCAGCTCTTCCGTCGAGACGAAATTGCAGCGATAGGCGATGGGTGCGCCGGCTTGCGCCGCAGCCTTGATCGGCGAGTTCGGCGTCGACAATATTTCCGAGAGTGCGTCCGGGTCCGTGCCGCTGAAGGCCGTCTCCCAAAGCGACGGGCTCTGCCTCGCCGGATCGTGGAGGGAGCTCCTATGGGCGGGCATATTAGACATATGGGACATGCGCGACCTCGAAAGACAATGATCGCGAGTGATAGTTGATTTCCGCAATCATATGTTTTCTTTTTTCGTTCCCCGGCATATTTCAGTGATACCGGTTAATTGCCAGATCCTTCGCGTCGATTTCCGGATTGGCGCCGCCGACCAGATCGCTGATCAACCGTGCCGAACCGGTGCTCATCGTCCAGCCGAGCGTGCCGTGGCCGGTATTGAGGAAGAGGCCGACGATCTTGGTCGGGCCGATCACCGGTGTACCATCCGGGGTCATCGGGCGCAGGCCGGACCAGAAGGACGCTTTGGAAACGTCGCCACCGGGGAAGAGATCGGTGACCGAATGTTCCAGTGTGCTGCGGCGGGCGAAGCCGAGATCGTTGGTATAGCCCGAAATTTCAGCCATGCCGCCGACGCGGATGCGGTCGCCGAGCCGGGTGATGGCAATCTTGTAGGTTTCGTCCATGACGGTCGATTCCGGCGCGCGCGACGCATCGGTGATCGGGATGGTCAGCGAATAGCCCTTGACCGGATAGACCGGCAGGCCGATGCCGAAGGGCTTGAGCAGCAACGGCGAATAGCTCCCGAGCGCAACCACCACCGCATCCGCGCTCATCCGTTCACGATCGGTGACGACGCCGCGCACGCGGCCGGCCTCGACATCCAGCGCCTTGATCGTCGTGCCATAGGCGAAGCGGACGCCGAGCGTCTCGGCTTTGGCGGCCAGCGCATTGGTGAATTTGAAGCAGTCGCCGGTTTCGTCCTTCGGCGTCAGCAGGCCGCCGACGATCTTGTCGCGCACATGTTTCAATGCCGGCTCGAAGCGGATGCAGCCGTCCCGGTCCAGCACCTCATAGGGAATGCCGTCGGCCGCCAGCGCCTTGACGTCCTTTGCCGAGGCGTCGAGCTGCTGCTGCGTGCGGAACAGCTGCAGGGTTCCCTGCATGCGTTCGTCATAGGCGATGCCGGTCTCGGCGCGAAGGTCGGCCAGCGCGATGCGGCTGTAGTCGGCAAGCCGCAGCATGCGGCTCTTGTTGATCGCGTAGCGCTCGGAGGTGCAGTTCGACAGCATCCGCGCCATCCAGGAGAGCATGGCCATGTCGAGCTTCGGGCGCAGGATGAGGGGCGCATGTTTCATGAACAGCCACTTCATCGCCTTCGCCGGAATGCCGGGCGCTGCCCATGGCGAGCAATAGCCGAAGGAGACTTCGCCGGCATTGGCAAAGCTCGTTTCCAGCGCCGGGCCTTTCTGCCGGTCGACGACCGTGACCTCGTGACCTGATTTGGCCAGCTGATAAGCGGATGTGACGCCGACGATACCGGCACCCAGAACAATGACTTTCATGATCTTCCCAATAATGGAGCCGCCGGGCTCTCAGCGATATTGCCTGTCGTAACGATCGCCCAGACCGGTTAGGATTTCGTAAGATATCGTGCCGGCATCGCCGGCAATGTCCTCGAGCGTCTGGTTCGGGCCGAGCACTTCGACCAGACTGCCCAGTGTCAGGGTGCCTTCGGTCAGTTCCGAGACGTCGACGGTCACGCTGTCCATCGAGACGCGGCCGACGATCGGCAGGCGGATGCCGTTGACATAGACGGCGCCGCGGTCGCCGAGCGACCTGGGCAGACCATCGGCATAACCGGCGGCGATGGTGGCGAGACGCATTTCCCGCTCAGCGACATGCGCGCCGCCATAGCCGATCTTGGTGCCTGCCGGCACGGTGCGGGTCTGCACGACGGCGACGTCGAGGCTGACGACCGGCTCCATCGGGTTCGTCCCGCCGGCGTTGGGCGCGCCGCCGTAAAGCGCGATGCCGGGGCGGGCGAGCACGCCGTGATAGGCATCGCCGAGGAAGACCCCGCCGGAATTGGCGAAGGACATGTCGAAGCCGGGAAATTCGTCGGCAATGCGGGACATCTCGGCCCATTGCTCGCCGTTCTGATCGCTCTCCATATCATCGGCCGAAGCCAGATGGCTCATGATGAACAGGATTTCGACATTGCTGCCGTCGCGAAGCGCGGCCGCCAGTTCGGCTCGTTCTTGCCGGGGAAAGCCGAGCCGCGACATGCCGGTGTCGAATTGCAGCACGGCCGGCAGGCAGCGTTTCAGCATGCGCGCCGTCTCCGACCATTGCCGCCACTGGGCCAGCGAGTTGAGAACCGGGACGATGCCCATCTCGGCGCAGGCGATCTCGTTGCCCGGCTGCAAGCCGTTCAGCACGAAAATCTGGGCGTTGCGCGCAAGCGTCGGCCGCAGCCTCACCGCCTCGACGAACTGAGCGACGAAGAAATGCCGGCAGCCTTCGCCGTAGAGCGCTCTCGCGACCCGCTCGGCGCCAAGGCCGTAGGCGTCGGCCTTGACGACGGCTCCGGCGCGGACCGGCGCCAGCATCGATACCAGCTTGCGGTAGTTGCGGCCGAGCGCGGCAAGATCGATCGTCAGATAACCCGTGGCTCCCTGTGCGGTCGTCGTGCTGCGTGTGCGGGAAACCAAAATATCGCTATCCATGTCCACCCCCCGATTTCAGGCAAGTTTATGAAACAATGCGCGAAATTGCCTGGAATTCAGCAGTCGATTACTGCATGATTTGCCTATTATCCGCATAATCGACGAAACTTTGGAATAATCCATCATGCCCGCTCTCGACTCGATCGATCGCAATATCGTGAGACTGCTGCGCCTCGATGCGCGCATGAGCAATGCCAAGCTCGCCGCCGAGATCGGCCTGTCGCCATCGGCCTGCCTCAGGCGCATCAAGATCATGGAAAAATCAGGGGTGATCCGCGGCTATACGGCGCTGGTGGACACCGGCAATGCCGACGAGATGATCGCCGTGATCATCAACATCACGCTCGAGCGGCAGACCGAGGACCATCTCGACCGTTTCGAGGCGGCGGTCCGCCGGCATCCCGAGATCCGCGAATGTTTTCTGATGACAGGCGGTTCCGATTATCTGCTGCGCGTCGAGGTCGCCAGCCCGGGCGAGTTCGAGCGCATCCACAAGGAGATCCTGTCGACCCTGCCGGGCGTTCTCAGGATTCATTCCAGCTTCTCGATCCGCAATGTCCTTGCGACGCGCACCAGAGGCAGGCGGTGAAGCGCGATCGCCAGATTTATATCAAATCCAGCGCCGTCGCCTTGGCGACCGCTTCGCTCGTCGTGGCAACGGTCAGCTTTCGGCGCGCCGAGGCGAGATAGAGCTGCACCGCGCTCACCGAAATGCACAACCGGGCGCAAATCTGCTTTGCCAGAAGGCCGTTGGCGGTCATCTGCAAACATTGCAGCTCGCGGCGCGACAATTGAGGAAAATCCGCGGTTTTGCTCATCCCCGACAGAACCATGGCTCTGTCGTGAAGATGGTGAGCGAGAAACTGCAGGTCGCGCATACTGTCCATGCGGAACTGTCGCCTGTAGGATTCGGCGTGAGTGGATGTGACCGTAAACAGCGCACGCTCGCCTTGCGGTCCCCGCACCGGCAGAGTGACGCCCTGCCGGCCGATGCCGAAGGCCATCGCCTCCTTGAAGAAACCGCAGGCCCGGCCTGAATCCCATTTCGATGCGGACCACTCCACCGGCAGAAAGCCGCGTCGGCCGAGACGCACGACGGGATCGATGCTGAAATAATCCCGGGCAATATATTGTTTCACCCACTCCGGCGGGTAGGTCAGCATCAGCAGGGGATTGTCGTCTGCCGTCGCCGAACGGGTCACATGCAGAACCATATGCGATATCGCATAGATGTGGCGGACTTCATCCAGCGTTGTTTCCAGATCCTGCAATGTCGGTGAGGCGGAGATCCGGTCCAGGCAGTCGAAAAAACGAGAACTGCTCAGCATGAGTTGGACTCGTGGTTGTGTGATTCATTTTCTGCTCGCATGGGTATCATTTAGCGACTACTGATAATAGCCTGTTTCCGGCATGACGTGAAAAATGCGTTAAGGCGCGGCGCGGCATATCCCGCGGCCGAGGGACACCCGCATCCGTCCTCAGACCGCCGGGGCAGCGATCGGGTCGGCGCTGCGTTCACCGCATGCCGCCGCGTCCTTCGCCGACGACCGTTGCCGCGGGAGAGAGGGAACCCGTCTCCAGAAGTCGGGACAGATTGGCTTGAAGTGTCCTGCTATTGTCTGCGGTCACGTCCCATAAACCGACATACAGGTTGCCGATCTCGGGCCTCGACCGGGCAAGCGGCGTCGGCCTCCAGCCGATCCGGCGATAGACGCCGATCATCGTGGCATCGTAAACGCCGACGATGCTTTCGATGCCGGTGTCGAGCGCGAGATCGCAAAGCCCCGAGAGCAGTTCGGTCGCCACCGTGCGCGACGAATTCTGATCGGCGTCGCCGGCCAGCGGATGAACGCAAAAGCGGGTGCATTCCCAGCATGTCGGGCTATCGACATCAATGGGCTGATCAAAGAAATCCCGGAACTCGCTTGTGAGCATCGTCGCCCCCGTGGTCGGCAGCAGGCGCAGCGAACCCGTCAGTGTGCCGGAAGGCCATTGCGTCACGAGATAAACGGGATCCTCCGCCTCGTCGTATCGGTCCCTTTCCCATTGGTCCTTGACGTCGACCTGCCATCCCAACCGGTCGCGAAAGACGGCGGCGCGCGCCCGAAACATTTCATCGAAAGCACGCCGTTCGGCCTCGAACATGTCCTTGGTGAGTATCCGCAACATATCCGTCCCTCCTGATGCGCTGATGTTTCACAACAGGCGGCCGATCCCCGGCAATCTGGATATTTCATCAGATTGACCGGCCCACCCTCTCTCTCCTCGCAACCGCGCTGCCTGCCGCCGCACAGCTCGCCTTTTCGCCCGATTGCCGGAACCATCAGCCGATCGCCGTCGCACCGCCGCAGGATGCGATCCTGTTCACCAAGCAGCCGGCGCCCCATCCGAATGGGACGGCCTCCATCTTCGCGATCAACGGACTGGACCTACGTCATACCGCAAGGGGCCAATTCCTGCGTCGTCGCAGCGCCTCATGCAAATGACGAGTATTGCTTCATTGCCCGCAACGACAACACGATCGACGGCGTCGGTTTTGCCGCCATTCGAAATCCGGGCGCCAGAACATTCCCCCCTCCGCCTTGTCTAAAGGTGTAAGGCGGGGAGCGTCTGATCAGCGCGGCCGCGCGCCGCCGACAAGGCCTCTATCGATTTTCAGCGCCGCAGCCTTGCGCACCGCCCGTCAACGGCGGATTGTGGGCTGCGGTCCCGACCAGAGCCCGATCCTCTGCGGAACAATCGGCAGCGTTCAGCGGTTTGGTAGAGCCGGTTAACCGGGGAGGCTTTCATGCGTGCTGCTCTGATTGCTGCTATGTTCTCGCTGTCCTGCCTGCCTCACACCGCAAAGGCGTCGGAGGCGGGATTTTTGCGATCCTTGGCGGGCGATTGGCGCGGGACCGGGATGGTACTCACCAGGATCGGCGGCACAAACTTCAATGTTTCCTGCACCCTCAAATCAGACGCGAGTGAATCCGCGGTCTCGATGAACGGGAAATGTCGCGGCCTTGCGGTCTTCACAAGAGCTTTCTCGGCCAATGTCAAAGCATTGGGACAACGCTACACCGGCAACTACATCGGACCATCGGGACAGCCATCCAAACTGGTCGGCAGCAGACAGGGCGAGGCGCTCAATCTTCGCGTGACCTGGGCGCGCGTGGTCAATGGCGATCGCAACGCGACGTTGATGATCGAGAAACTGGGGCAGGACAGGCTTCGGCTTCAGACGGTCGATCAGGACCCGGCCTCAGGCAAATCCGTGGTGACGAGCCGCATCGATCTGCAGCGTCCGCCTGCCGGGAAATAGACAGGTCCATCCGCTAGGGGAGTGCCGGTACAATGCCTCTATTCGGCCGTCGCTGCGGGATCTCCGGTCAGGAAGACAACTTCGAAGACGAGCCCTTCGGGCCTGTAGTCCGACCTGGAGCGCGCCTGCGCCTTGGAGGAAAAGGCCCGCTCGATCAGGACCGAGCCGAAGCCTCTTTTCGTCGGCGTCGACACCGGCGGCCCGCCGGCCTCCGTCCAGACGAGCAGGACGCGCCCGTCCTCGTGCTGCCACTCGATGGCGACGGTTCCATGCTCGCTTCCAAGACTTCCGTACTTCGTCGCGTTGGTCGCCAGTTCGTGAAGCACGAGGGAAAGCGGCAGGGCGATATCGGCGGGAAGAACCACGTCGGGGCCATCGAGACGAATGCGTTCCTCCGAGGCGATATGCGCCCGCAAGGCGGCGGAGATGATCTCCCGGATGGGCGCGGCCGACCCCTCCCGCGACAGAATGAGATCATATGTGCCGGCAAGTGCGGCGAGCCTTTCGGCAAAGGAGCTGTAGCTTTCCGGATTGGCGCGCGAGAAGGTCTGCCGGGCGATCGCCTGAACGAGGGCGAAGCCGTTCTTGACCCGGTGCGCCATTTCGCGGACGAGCAGGGTCCGCTCTTCCTCTGCCTGCTCGTTCCGGCGTCTGCGCTCGTCGAGTTCATCGAGCAGCCGATCGAAGGTGGCGCCGACGACCTCCAGTTCGTCCGCTCCCGTCATGCCGGTACGCGCCGTCGTCTGGCCGCTGCGCCACTTCTCCATCACTTCGGCGATCCTGGAGATCGGCACGAGGATGAAGCGGTTGCCGATGAAGATCGCGGCAAGAAAAGCGAAAAGCGCACCGCCGGTGATGGCGAGCGTATTCATCAGCGTCGCCCGGTTGATCGGCGCGAAGGCCTCCGATTTCGAGAAGCCGGCGCTGACATAGAGCGGGCTGGCAGGCAAAGCGATCGGCCGATAGCCGAGAACGCTCGTTGTTCCATCCTTGCCGGTGATCTCGATCACTTCGGGCTGCTCGGCATGGACCAGGCGCTGGTATTCCTCGGAAATGACAGTGCCGACGAAGCGTTCCGGAAGGGGAACGTGCGCGACGACGGTTCCCTTGCCGTCGGCTATCGTCACCTCATTGCCGGGCGCGACGCCGCGTTCGGTGATGCGGTTCTGCAGCCAATCCACCCGGATGCCGCTGACGATGACGGCCTTGACGGCGTCGCCCTCCATCAGGGGCATGGCGAGCGGCAGGACCGGTCTGTCGACGAGGCGGCTCTGCGTATAGGTGCCGACGGCGAACCCCTTGGTGTCGAGGACCTGCTGAAAATAGTCTCGATCGGAGAAGATCACGCCATCGGGAAAAGCCATGCTGCCGCAGACCGGCTGTCCGTCGAGCCCGACGACGAAGATGGTGCGGATGTTCGGAACGTTTTCGGCGACCGATTTGAGGGCTTCATTGCAGCCTTGGACCTCAAGGTGCCGCACGGACGGCATGGCAGAGACGGACACGAGAAGGGCGTGCAGACCCTCCACGATCCTGTCGACTTCCGAGGATGCTTGTCTGGCTGCCTGCGCCGCGGATGCGCGCATCTCTTCATTGCGCTGATGGCGGAGCGCGACTTCGTTGTATGCGAGCATCGCGACCACCGGCGCCAGCGCCGCGACCGCAACTGCAACCAGTTTGAGTCTCATCCTGTTCCCTCTCGGACGAGGGTTCGTAGCATGATCGGGACGATCTGGCCCAGATCACGCAGGAAATCTTGTTTACAAAATATCAACATAGGAATCAGGACATCCAGGCGCAAACCTTGCCGAGCGTGCGATCGCGGCTAGATAATCCAAGGATGAATGATGCCAAAAGCACCTCCTCCGAAGGTTCTGCCGCCGGGTCTTTCTCGCCGCGGCCACTGAATGGCGCCACGGCGGATGAGGTCGAACGTCTTTTATCGGGCCGGACCCGCGATATCCGCCTGACGGGGGATCTGCGCCGCAGATATGATGAGAGGTCATGGCGGCAGACGGCGAAGGTCATCCGGTCCTGGATGATATGGGTGGCATTCGTCGATATCCTGACGCTGGCGCTGAACGCTATTCTGCTTCCCCACCAAATCGTCCTGCCGATGGTCGCTCCCGCCTGCCTTTTGCCGCCGGCGGCAATTTTTACGGCGGTCGTCTGGAGCAAACCGCGCCCGGCGGCGGTTCAGCGCGCATCGCTGGTCGGGGGGATGTTCATCATTCTGCTGTCGGTCGCACTCGTCGGCGTCTTTGCCGGAGGGGAGTTTTACGAACGGCATCTGACCATCATGCTGTTCGTCGCAACGAGCGCAATCACCATCTTCAGCGCCCCGCTGGCGTGGACGATCGCCATCGCCTGTTATGCCCTCTGCCTCTATTTCATCCTGCAGTGGTACAACCCGCTTGCGGAAACCGGCAGCGTCATTGCCGGGACCCTGTTCTTCTCCTGCGGTATTATTGCGACCGTCGTTGCCCGGCGGACGATGAACATCCTGGCGCAGAAGACCTTTCTCCTGGACTGCAGGGACCAGCGCCGGGTGGCGGAACTGGCCGATGCGAACGCCCGGCTGGAGCGGCTGGCCAGAACCGATCCGCTGACGGGGATCGCCAACCGCCGTTGGATGATGGAAACGCTCGAGGGCCTGTGGCGCAACGGCGGTGAGACAGGCGTCGTCACGGCCATGCTGATGTGCGATATCGATCACTTCAAGGCGCTTAACGATAAGCTCGGTCATGGCGAGGGCGACCGCTGCCTCGTCAAGGTTGCCGGCATCATCCAGAGCTGCGTGCGGGCCGATCGCGACCTCGTCTCGCGCCATGGCGGAGAGGAATTCCTGATCGTGCTTCCGGATGTCGACGAAGACGAGGCCGTCGCGGTGGCAAAACGAATACGCGAAAGCGTGGAATCCGCCGCCCTTCCGAACCCTTCCTCCGGTGTCGGCCCTTCCGTCACTCTGAGCGTCGGAGTAGCCTTGAAATCGGCGCTCGACTCCGACATCTCACTGGCCAATCTCCAGCACGAGGCCGACATGGCTCTCTACCGCGCCAAGGAAGCTGGCCGCAACCAGGTCTGCGTCTTCCGTCGTCCGCACCAGGCTGCACCCTCCGCCGCGGAACATATCGCCGCCCGGCGCTAGAACGGGGACATTTCGATCTGCCACCCGCCTGATCGACGTCAGCGGATCACCAGGATCACAACCATGGCGACTGCCGAGACGAGGCCGCCGGCGTTGAGCCCGAAGATCAGATATTCTGCCGCCTTTTGCCGGGAATGACCGGGTTCCACATTTCCAAAGACGGCCGTCAGCCCGCCTGCGATCCAGCTCGCCAGCGTCAGAGCGCCGAGAAGAAGAGCCCATTGCGTTGCTGTATCCATGTCCTGCTCCAATACGGATGCACGCCCGGCCGAGAAAATTCCCGTGAGGGCTTACCGGTAACAAGCCAAGCCCGCTTTTGTTTCCACGTCGATAGCGCACTTTGAGGTGAGCAGTCTGTCGGCAGACGTGAGGCGGCAGGGCAACATTCTGCTGTGGCTCACCATCGGGAAATCACTGAAGCCTTGACGTCCGCGTTATGTCTACATAATGTCTTCAAAAGAAATTATTTAGACGAGCTGCAATATGAATAGCGAAATTGCCACGCCCGATCGCAAGTCCAGCCTCGAACTCGCACTGCGCAGGCGCATCCTGACGATGGAACTGCCTCCAGGTGCGGTGCTCGATGAAGTGGCTTTGAGCGAAGAATTCGGGCTTTCACGACCGCCGGTGCGCGAGCTGATGCGGCAGATGGCTGGCGAGGGTTATATCGAGCTCGAGACGAACCGCGCCGCTCGCGTCAGCTCCATGAGCTACAACTCGCTGCGCGACTTCTTCCTGCTCGCGCCGATGATCTACATTACCGCCAACAAGCTCGCCGCCGAGAACCGGACGAAAGCGGAACTCTCGGTTCTCAAGCAGATCCAGCGCGCCTTCCGCAAGGCGGTCGATGATTGCGACGTCGAGGGCCGGGTCTTCTACAACGACCAATTCCACCGCCAGATCGGCGACATGGCTCATAATGTCTACGTCGTTCCAAGCCTGCGCCGCCTGCAGATCGACCATGCGAGGATCGGCAAGATCTTCTACCAGCACCCGAACACGCCGCGCATGCAGGAAGAACTCGAGCTGGCATCGGATCAGCACGACGAGATGATCGAGGTCATCGAGCGGCGTGACGCCGATGCCTCCGGCGAGCTGGCGCGGCTGCATATCGAACTCTCCCGGCGGAACATGGTGATGTACGCCGCCCCAGAGGGACTACAGACGCCGACCCTCTAGGTCAGGCAATCATAGACGCAGCTCCATCCGGCTCGACCTTCGGCCTAACGCAACGGGATTTCCATCGATGACCGCCTTTCCCTTTCCAGGACTCAATCTCGCAATCACCACCCCGTTCGATGATGCCGGCCGCATCGATTACGGACGGCTTGAAGTCAACGTCGAACACTATCTCGCCGCAGGCGTCCGCAGCTTCCTGTTCAGCTCGGGAACCGGCATGCACGTCTATCTCTCCAAGCAGGAGTCCGAGGAACTGGTCCGCCGGGGCGCGAAGATCGTCAATGGCCGTGCCAAGGTGATGGCCCAGGCCTCGGCCTTGCTGGTGGAAGACGTGGTGGAGCGGACCGCTCGCGCCCGCGACGCCGGCGCCGAAGGCGTGATGGTGCTTCCGCCCTTCTTCGAAGGGCCGACCGACGACGAGGGCATTCTCGATTTCTACGCCGAGGTCGCCAGATCTGGCCTTCCCGTCATCGGCTATAACGTGCCCCAGGCGGTCGGTGTCGCCATTACGCCGGAGCTCCTCGACAGACTGAACGACATTTCGGGCTTTTGTGCCGTCAAGGACAGCAGCGGGGATTTGGGAAAACAGGCAGCCCTCATCCGCAGCGGCCGTTTCGTCATGAACGGCGCCGACCCTCTCGTTCCCTATACGCTCTATGCCGGATGCGACGGCCTGATCTGGGGTGGCGCAAATTTCGCGCCAAAAACCTCTGTTGCCCTCGTCGAGGCGGCGGCTCAGCGCAAATGGGACGAGGTCCGCGAACTCTGGAAAATCCTGGAGCCGGCGATGGGCCTGATCTGGGAAAGTGACTACGTGCAGTCCGTCTATGCAGCCGCCGAGCTGATCGGTTACGGCGCCGGCGCCCCGAGAAAGCCGCTGCGCGCTCTTGCCCCGGAAAAGCTTCCCGCTCTCCGGCGCGCGCTCGAACCGCTCATCGAGCGGGAAGCGATTTGACCGTGACCCGGGCCGCACAGAACGTCTTCGTCGCATCCAGGCTTCCCAAACGCGCCGGTGTGTCGGGCTGGGTGGCGACGCTTGCGCCGCGCATGCCGCGCCCGGCCCTGAATGAAGCGATCAGCATCGACGTCGCGATCATCGGCGGCGGCTTTGCCGGCCTGTCGGCGGCCCACCGGATTTCGCGGCTCGATCCCACCGTCCGGGTCGCCGTTCTCGAAGCCGGCATCGTCGCTGAAGGCCCGGCCGGGGCCAACTCCGGCTTCATCATCGATTTGCCGCACGAGGTTTCCTCGGACGATTTCAGCGGCGAGTCGGAAGCCAGGTTCCGCGACTCCGTGCTCCTGCAGCGTTCGGCGATTGCGCTGGCGAGCGAACTCGCCGCTGAGAACGGCTGGGGAAAAGATCTGTTTGATGCCTGCGGCCGGTACAGCGTCGCAATGAGTGCTGAAGGCGACAAGCATCTCGAGGCCTATTCGCAGCAGCTTTCGAAGATGGGCGAAGCGCACCGCCTGCTCAAAGGCCCGGAAGTCGAGGCGGTGACCGGATCGAAGACCTTCACTTCGGGGCTCTTCTCACCCGGTACGATCATCATTCAGCCGGCCGCCTATATCCGCGGCGTGGCCGACTGCCTGAAGCAGCCGGTGCGGCTGTTCGAGCAGACGCCGGCCCTCTCCTTCGTGCGCTCCGGCGACGGCTGGCTGGTGAAGACGCCGAAGGGATCGGTGCAGGCCGGCAAGATCATCCTCGCCAATAACGGCCATGCGGAAAGCTTCGGTTTCTTTCGCGGGCGTCTTCCGCATGTCTTTACCTATGCCTCCCTGACGGAGGAGTTCGATCCGGCAAGGCTCGGCGGCGAAAGGAAGTGGGCGGCGACCCCGGCGCTGCCGATGGGAACGACGGTGCGGCGCATCAACACCGGCGGCGGCGACCGCATCCTGGTGCGATCGCGCTACAGCTACAATCCGGGCATCCGGATCAGCGATGCCGCCATTCGCAGCGCCGGCCGCCTGCATGACGGCAAATTCGCCCATCGTTTTCCTGGTCTCGCCGGTGTCGGCATGCAGTATCGCTGGGGAGGCGCGATGGCGTTGACGCGCAACCATGTGCCGGCCTTCGGAGAAATCGAACGTGGCGTCTTCGCCGCCTGCGGCTGCAACGGCCTCGGCGCATCGAACTCCACCGCCGCCGGCATCGCCGCGGCCGAACGCGTGCTCGGGCACGATTCCGAACTCGGCCGCATCTACGACCGCCTGGCGGCGCCGGTTCTGCTGCCGCCGCAGCCGCTGACAACGATCGGGGCGAAAATCCATCTTGCCTATCGCGAATGGCGTGCCGGGACGGAGTAAGACGGCGCCGAGCGCGCCGCCCTAGAACGTAAGCTGCACCTTACAGGCGGCAGTGCGGTCGCCGGCAAGGGTGAAAGCGGCGGTGGCTTGTTCGAGCGGCAGGCTGTGGCTGATGATCGGCCGCACGTCGATCTGACGACTGGAGATCAGCGCGACGGCGGTGGCGAATTCCTCGTGGAAGCGCTGCGTTCCGTGGATGTGAATCTCCTTGCCGACGATCGCGTTGAGAGGGATCGGGATCTCTCCGGTGACGCCGACCTGCACGATCGTGCCGCGCGGCCGGATGGCGGCGATCGCGCTGCGGATCGCGGGTGCGGCAGCCGAGCATTCGAAGACGAGATCGAAATAGCCCTTCCCCGCCTCGAATTCGCCAAGCGCTGCGGCATCCCGGGCAACATTGATCGTGCGACTGGCGCCCATCGCCTTGGCCCTCTCCAGCGCCGCATCCGCCAGATCGGTCACCACGATCTCGGCCGCACCGTGATAAGCGGCAACCGCAACCATCAGCGCGCCGATCGGCCCGGCGCCGGTGATGAGGACACGTTTGCCGGTGATATCGCCGGCCCGTGATGCGGCGTGCAGGCAGACCGACAATGGCTCGCTGCAGGCCGCTTCGGCGGCCGTTGTCGCAGGCCCGACTTCGAAGCACTGCCTGGCCGGCACCACCAGCCATTCCCGGAACATGCCCTGTTCGTGCGGCAGGCGCATGGCGCTGCCCATGAAGCGCATCTCCAGGCAATGGATCGGCATGCCTTTCTCACAATATTCGCAATGTCCGCAGGGCTGGCTCGGATTGACCGCCACCAGCGCGCCGGCCTTGAGGTCGACGTCCTCGCCGGCCCGGCTCACGCTTCCCGCGGCTTCGTGGCCCGGGATGATCGGCTCGCGAACCCTGACCGGTCCGAAGCCGCCATCCTGATAATAATGCAGATCGGAGCCGCAGATGCCTGCGGCCGCCATTTTGAGCAGCACCTCGCCTGGGCCGGGAGCCGGAACGGTGTCGGTTTCGACCCTGAGATCGCCCTTCTGGTAGAGCCGTGCCAGACGTGTCCGCATCATGGCCATCCTATCTCAACAATCCGAGCTGCTGCGGCAGCCAGAGCGAGACGGCGGGCACGAAGGTGATCAGGATCAGCGCCAGGAACAGCGGCACAAGCCATGGCAGGATCGCCATGGTGGTGCGCTCGACCGAGAGTTTCGCGACCCTCGACAGCACGAAAAGCACCATGCCGAGCGGCGGATGCAGCAGGCCGATCATCAGGTTCAGCGTCATGATCAGTCCGAACTGAACCGGATCGATGCCGAACTTGGCGACGATCGGCAGCAGGATCGGCACGAGGATGGTGATCGCCGCGATCGTATCCAGGAAGCAGCCGACAAAAAGCATCAGGAGATTCACCAGGATCAGGAACACCCATTTATTGTCGGTGATCGACAGGATCGCATCCGAAAGCAGCTGCGCCGCCTGACTGACCGTCAGCAGCCAGGCGAAGACCGAGGCCGCGGTGACGATGAACAGAACCGATGCCGTCGTCTCGATCGTATCGAAGCTGGCTTTGGCGAGTGTCGAAAAGGTCATGGTGCGGTAGCGCACCAGGCCGAGGAACAACGACCAGAGCACGGCGGCGACGGCGGCCTCCGTCGGCGTGAACCAACCCATGGTCATGCCGCCGATCAGGATCACCGGGGTCATCAGCGCCATCACGGCGGAAAAGCCGAAATACCAATCGAGCGCCAGAAGTGCCAGAAGTGCGATGCCGGCCGCGGCATTCATCGACATGCCGGCCTGCATCATCAGATAGATCGCCACAGGCACCAGCAGGACGACGACGATTTCCATGCCGGCCGACAGCAGCTGCCTGATATCGAAGGGCGCGTCGGAGCCCCAGCGCTTCTTATAGGCGAAGGCGGCGACGGTGATCATCATCAACAGCGTCATGACGACGCCGGGCAGGATGCCGGCCATGAACAGAGCGCCGATCGAAACATTCGCCATCATGCCGTAGATCACGAAGGGCAGCGACGGCGGGAAGATCGGGCCGAGCGTGGCAGACGCCGCCGTCACGCCGACGGCGGCCTCGACGGGATAGCCGTGATCCTTCATCGCCTTGATCTCGATCGTGCCGATGCCGGCAGCATCGGCAAGTGCGGTGCCGGACATGCCGGAGAAGATGACGGAGCCGATGATATTGACCTGCGCCAGCCCGCCCTTCATCCAGCCGACGAGCGCCACCGCGAAGGAGTAGATGCGGCCGGTCACACCCGCCGAGTTCATCAGATTGCCCGCCAGGATGAAGAAGGGAACGGCGAGCAGCGGAAAGCTTTCGACGCCGGCAATCATGCGCTGGGCAACGATGATATCGGGCGCCACGCCGTAAAGCACGATATACAGCACGGATGCGACGGCCATCGAAATGGCGACCGGCACCCCGATCAGCATCAGCACCAGAAACGAACCAAGAAGAAGAAGCATCGGATCAACCCTCGACAGTCTGGAATTCTTCCGGGCGTTCCAGGACGGAGTAGCCGCGGCGCATATTGGCGATGAAGACGATGACCGCGCGGATCAGCATCAGCACGAAGGCGACGAGCACGGAGTAGAAGACGATGTTGCGCGGCAGCTCGACGGTGACCATCTGCTCGTCGGCGACGATGTCGACATAACGCCACATCAGGTGGCAGCCATAGGCGAAGAAGCCGATGCGGACGATGTCGACGAAGGTCGCGAGCACTCGCGCCAGCCCTGCCGGCATATAGTGATAGAACACATCCACCTGAATATGCCGTGACATGCGCACGCACATGGCCGAGCCGAGAAAGACGACGCCGATCAGGCAGTTGATCGCGATCTCCTCGGTCCAGGCATAGCTGTCGTTCAGCACATAACGCGTGAAGAACTGCAGAAACACACAGCCCGCCATCAGCCAGAAGACGATCAGCGTGATCCAGTCCTCGATGGCGTAATCCGCGACGTTGGCGGTCGGCGCGTGGCCTTCGAACTCGTGGCCAATTTCCTCGGCCGTGATTGGCGTGTGAATCTCTTGCGACATGATCGGCCTTGTTCCGGTTGGGGAAGTTAGGGCGCGGCGCGTAGGCGCGACCTGAGTTTACTGACAAGCCTTGCTGCTTACTGAGCGTGGCCTTCGGCACCTTGGCCCGTGAGATCGGCGTCTGCCCCTCATCCGGCTGCCGCCACCTTCTCCCCGCCTGCGGAGAGAAGGGGATATGCCGCGGACCTCTCCGTCCCTCGCCGACGTCTCGCGAGGCACGTCCCTCTCCCCGTCAAAACGGGGAGAGGGTTAGGGTGAGGGGCATCTATCGCTGACGAGCTTTTACTGGATCGCCCGGATGGCTTCCCAATCGGCCTTCTCGTAACCGAAATCCTCGAACTTCACCTTTTCCATCACGTTCTTTTCGAAGTCCGATCTGTCGACCTCGGCAACGTTCAGGCCCTTCTCCTTGAAGGTCGCAACCAGGCTGGCCTCCTTGCCGGCGATCGTCTTGCTGGTGCGCTCGGCGGCCTCCTGCATGACGTCGCCGAAGATCTTCTTGTCCTCGTCGGACAGGCTCGCCCACCGCGTCTTCGAGATCACGGTGTTGAGGTGATCGACGATGTGGCCGGTCAGGATGATGTTCTTCTGGACTTCGTAGAACTTCTTCGCCTCGATCGTCGTCAGCGGGTTTTCCTGCGCCTCGACGGTGCCGTTCTGCAGAGCGAGATAGACCTCGGCAAAGGCGATCGGCGTGGTGTTGGCGCCGCAGGCGCGCGGCATGGCGAGATAGGCCGGAACGTCGGGCACGCGGATCTTCAGGCCCTGCATATCGGCGCATTTGGCGATCGGCTTGTTCGAGGTCGTGTGGCGCGTGCCGTAATAGCTGACGGCGGCGATGTGATTGCCGGTCTTGTCCTCATAACCTTTGGCGAGGCGCTTGAAGACATCGCTCCTGGTATAGGCGATCAAGTGATCGGGGCTGCGGAAAATATAGGGAAAGTAGGTGACTCCGATCGGCTTGTAGTCGCGTGCGGCAAAGCTCGATCCGGAGATGATGATGTCGACCGTGCCGAGTTTGAGACCCTGGTTGATATCGGCTTCCTTGCCGAGCTGCGAGGCCGGATAGACCTCGATCTTGTAGCGCCCGTCGGTGCGCTTGGCGATCTCTTCGGCGGCCCAGACGGAATCGGTATGGAAGGGTTCCGAGGTCTCATAGACATGCGCCCATTTCAGTACCGTCTGGGCATGCGCGACCGCCGTCGTCGCCATGATCGCGGCTGCGGTGCAAAGTATCGTTGCAAGTTTGCTCTTCATCGCTCTCTCCTCCCGAGCTCGGGTTAAATCTTGTCCATTCCTTTCGCGGGCCGCCTATTGCGGCCACGCTCCTCCTCTCCCGAAAACTCCTCGCCGAAGCTTTCGGAAAACCGCTTCTGCGACAGTGTGAGATGGGCGCGCATCGCCGTCTTGGCGCCCGCGCCATCGCCGGCGGCGATCGCGTCGCGAATAGCGCGATGCTCGTCCACGGCGCTGCGCCATGTTCCCGGCCCCTCGAAGTGGCTGGCGAGCTTGGCGAAATAAGGCGTCATGCGCATGTCGAACATCTCGCCCGTCACCCGGATCAGCGTCGCATTGCCGACGATCGCGGCAATGCCGGTGTGAAAGGCGCGATCGGCGGCAAGCACCGTGCTCGCATCATTGACGCCGCCGCTCATGCGCATCAGCGCTTCGTCGAGCAGCGCGATGCCTTCCGGCTTGGCGCAGCCCGCCGCTTCCTCGGCAATGGCGCATTCGATGATGGCGCGCGCCTGCAACAGCTCGAAAGGCCCCTCCACCGGTTCGCGCTCGGCTCCCGCCGCAGCCGCGGCGTGCTGGCGCACCACGTAGATGCCGGATCCCATGCGGATATTGACGAGGCCTTCGACCTCCAGGACGATCAGCGCCTCGCGCACCGTCGGGCGCGACACCGACAGTTGCTCGGCCAGATCGCGCTCGGCCGGCAGCCGCTGGCCAACGGCAAGCTCGCCGCTTGATATCATCAAACGAATCTGGTCCGCCACCTGCCGATAGAGGCGGCGCGATTCCACAGGTGAAAACATTCCGGCCTCCCCGGCGGCTTCTCCTCAAGCGCGCATCTGGTCAACTGGCCTGACCAATTGAGGCATAGATATCATCGCAGCGGTTGTGCGTCAATCCGCCGCATGAACGCAAAACACGAGCATCCACAGACTGGAAGGAGTTAGGGGGTTCGGCCGTCGCGACGCGCTTTAGTATCGACGACCGGCTTCAATGTGCGGCGATCGGTGCGCGAGATGAATGATGGCGGATACCGGGAAGGTCGGGCCCGGATATGCCCGGAAGATTATAGGCGTCGGCCGCGAAGCTTTCGAGGGCTATGCGGTTGCGAACGATCACCAGGCCGCGGCTGGAATGGATGAGGCGCTCGCCTTCCAGGATATGCAAGGCATCGGTAACGCTCGATCGTCTCACGCCGAGCATGACCGCCAGATATTCGTGGGTGATCGCGATCTCCTCGCCGTCCAGGCGATCGTGGCACATCAGAATCCACTTCGCCAAGCGCACGTCGATCTTGTGGACGGCATTGGAGAGCGCGGTGTGGGCGACCTGTGTGAAGAAGATATGGACGAAGTGCGAAAGCAGCGACAGGACTGCGGGTTGCTCGCGCAGGAACCCCGCCAGGGCAGCGGCTTCGACACGGCGTCCATGGCCGGCGACCTGCATCGTCACCTGGAACGGAGATCGCTTCCCCTCCATGAGCAGGGTCGGCGGCGACACCCCGTCCCTGCCGACCAGGCCGACCTCCGCCCTTCTGCCCTCGGGACTCGTCGCCACCATGGAGGCGATACCGCTTTCCAGAAAGTAATAATGACTGACCGGCATGCCGGTATGGACGAGATCGAGATCGCGCGGGAGGATGAGCGGTTCCAGAACCGCCTCCAGAGCCAGAAGCTCCGGATCCGACAGATGCGATAGGATGAGATTCTGGGTGTGGAGACGTCGCACGGTCCTGCCCTCTGGTTTGGCAAGAGCACACCGTCTCCCAGCCGCCAGCGCCGCGAAGTCTGCCGACGATGGCCGCAATTATGAACCCCGGGATGCCTGATTGCAAGGCGCATCACCAGCCTCGCATCGATGTCCGTCCGGCTTTTGTACGCAAACGCACGTCGCGGAGAAATCGCCGTCATAGGTGCTAAAGTCGATGAAAGACATTCCGGGAGTGCGCTGGTATGGATCAATATGCCTTTCCGGGCGACGAGACTGAAATCCATCGTCACATCATCGAGAGTGCGCTGGACTATGCCATATTTGCGATGGATCTCGATGGCACGGTAATGACCTGGAGCGCCGGCGCGGAAAAGGTGTTCGGCTATTCGGCAGACGATATCATCGGGCAGAACAGCGCCGTCATCTTTTCCTTCGAGGATCAGCTTGCCGGCGCCCCGCCGAGGGAGATCAGAACCGCTCTTGCCACCGGCCGCGCCGACGACAATCGGTGGCACGTCAGAAAGGACGGCAGCCTATTCTGGGCTTCCGGACTGATGATGCCGCTTCTCAACGACGCCGGCCAGGTCTACGGACTGATGAAGGTCGTCCGCGATCGGACGAAAAGACTGCAGCAGGACGAAGCGTTGCGCGCCAGCGAGGAGCGCTTGCAGCTCATTCTCAAGAGTGCGATCGACTATGCGATCTTCGCCTTCGATCGGGACGGGCTGGTCATCAGCTGGAACACCGGCGCCTGCCGGATTTTCGGCTATGAAGAACACGAAATCCTCGGCCGCGATGCGCGCATTCTCTTTCTGCCGGAGGATCGTGAAGACGGCGCACCGGAACGCGAGATGGAGGCCGCGCTGGAGCATGGCCGCGCCGAAAACGAGCGGTTTCACTTACGCAAGGACGGCTCGACATTCTGGGGCAGCGGGCTGACGATGCCGCTGCGGGCCCATCATCACCGGGCCGGTTTTCTCAAAGTGCTGCGGGACGACACCGAGCGGCACTTCGCCGATGAACATCAGCAGATCATGATGCGGGAGATGAGCCATCGGATCAAAAACAGCCTGGCGCTGGTTGCGGGAATGCTGGCGATGCAGGCACGCTCGGCGAGAGAGCCAGAAGTCGAACAGGCCCTTCGTGACGCGGAAGCACGCGTCGGAACGATCGCCCAGGTGCACGATCAATTGTGGCGTCAACCGCACATCGAAACGGTGGATCTCGCCGATTTCCTGTCGAGCCTGTGCCACCGGCTGGAACAGTCGACCGCGCTCCACACCGTCTCCGTCGACGCGGACCCATGCATTGTCGATGCGGACCGCGCCATCCAGATCGCCCTTCTGGTCAACGAACTGGTGACGAATGCCTTCAAACACGCCTATTCCGATGTCGGCGGCGCGGTTTCCGTCATCGCGCGCAACGACGGCGGTGACATCCGCATCGAGATATCGGACGGCGGCAAGGGCCTGCCATCGGAATTTTCCTCCGATGAAAACGCCGGAAAGAGCCTGGGAATGAAGGTGGTGCGTGCGCTGGTGCAGCAGCTGAGGGCGGAGCTTCAGATCGAAGGTCGCGAGCCGGGCACGGGTTTTGTCATTCGATTGCCGAGAGATGCGTGACTGGCAGCCCGACACCTTTTTCTTTTGCAATTCACACTTAATGCAATGATTTTAAACATATAAGCCCGTTCTGCACGCCTCCGTCGGTTTTGTCAAAACCGCACAGAACCACCCATGAATATGGCTATACCGGCTGTTATGACGCATAAGCTGTTCATTACCGCGATCATGAAGGCTGCTGGTATGAGCACGGGCTCCTCCCCGCAGGAGACCGTCATGGCCGCCCCGGATCAGCGCAATATTCACAATCTGCTGTTGAAAGCATTGCCTGCCGATGCCTTCGACATGCTGCTCGCCGATGCGCAGACAATCCAGCTGCCGCTCAAACATGTGCTGGTCGAAGCCGACCAGCCGAACGACCATGTCTGCTTCGTCGAGGAGGGCCTTGCCTCGATGGTCGCATCGAATTCCGAGGACGAAGCTGTCGAGGTCGGGCATATCGGATATGAAGGGATGACGGGGGCGCATATCCTGCTGAAGACCGACACGACGCCCAACCGGACCTTTATGCAGGTCGCCGGAACCGGCTTGCAGATCTCGGTCGAAGCCTTTGGACGGGTGCTGACAGCCTTTCCCGAAGTCAACGGCTTGTTTCTCAACTATGTGCATTGCAGCGACATTCAGCTGGCCCAGTCGGCGCTCGCCAACGGCCGCTACAATATGCATGAGCGGCTCGCCCGCTGGCTGCTGATGTGCCATGACCGGCTGGCCGGAAACGACCTGCCCCTCACCCACGAATTTCTGGCGCTCATGCTCGGCGTGCGGCGCTCCGGTGTCACCAACGAGCTGCATGTCATCGAAGGCCTGAGAGCCATCAAGTCCACCCGCGCCAATGTCAGGATTCTCAACCGGGAACGGCTGGAGGAGATCGCCGCCGGAAGCTATGGCGTGCCGGAACGCGAATATGAACGTCTGATCGGCCTGCCGATCCGCCGCCCCGCCAAATCCGGATGATGTGAACTTAACCGGCCTGCAAACATCCGCATCCCAACAATGAAATAGCGCAAGTCGTCCAAAGACTGCGTGGCGTCTTGCTTTAGTCCGAGCGCCGGATCGTCTCCGCAAAGTACACGATCAGAAGGACGCCTCCCAGTTCGTCGCAGATATGGATCCGTCGCGCCGAGATGTCTTTTCCGGCAAGCACCGCCTCGCTCATCAGCGCTCTTGCGTCCTGCACGGCTTCTCGCCTGGCATCGGCGAGCGTTGCCAGCTCCGAACCTTCTAAATCGACCACCACTGCGGTGTCCGACACGACGTTGAAATAAAATCTCGGCATGCGCTGCCCCACCGTCGCAGAATCAATGCCATAACTCGCAGCGCGGGTCCTTAGAAAAGAGCCCGCCTGTTACCCGGACCGCAACACGATCAGCATCTTTCCCGTCGGCCATCCGATCCGGGAATCCGATCAATGGCAAATAATAACCGCTTCGGCCCGCAGACGCACCATCGTCGCCCGAAGCTGGAAGAGTTCCCGGATAATATCTTCCCAACAGTCGTCATCGGCGCCGGCGATCGATGTCATCGAGGCGCGAATCGTATGAAGCAGGCGAAGCAGGATCGGGCGCGGATCGGGGGCACCGTCGCAGAGTTCCTGAAGTTCATCGACGATCTGTCTGAGGGCGATCTGCCGTTCCGAAAAGCTCAGACCGGAGGAACAGACCGAGATGGAGGCGCGCCGAATTCTATCCATCCTGACACGCTGACTGGCCGGCTTTCGTTTGCCCATCCAGGTGCATGTGGCGCATCAGGCCAGCGAGTTTATGCGGATTGCGAATGCCGCATTCGAACCAGGAGACGAGTTCTCGCGCAATATGCTGCGCCGCCGGACTGCCGATCTCGCATGACTGTTCCCGACACCACTGCCTGAGCACCGCATGCAACATGGTTATGTCTTCGGGTTGCAGCGCCGGCTTCGTAATTCCCGAATGCTGGGTCATCCGAGTTCCTCCCCAGTATGTAAGCTGATCCTAATCTTCGGATTTTCGATTTCAACCACGAGTACGGAAGCGTACCGATGCCGGTTTCCGCTCGATCCCTCCGCCGAGATGGCGGGCCAACGCGGCCGGATCAGGCCGGCGAACCGCTCAACGCGCCAGATGCCTGCCGATCAGACGCCGGTATTCCTCCTCGGCGGCCCCGTAGGATCCATGCGCCTCTTCGATCAGTCCCCGGCGATTGAGTATGACGATCTGCCGCCGGGTAGAGCGGATCAGGCCCTTGCCTTCGAGCAGGTGCAGCGCGACGGTGACGCCGGCACGGCGGACGCCGAGCATCACGGCCAGAAACTCGTGGGTCAACCAGATGGTCATGCCGTCGGTCCGGTCGTGCACCATCAGCAACCAGCGCGCAAGCCGCTCCTCGAGCTTGGCGTGACCATTGGCAAGCACCGTCGAGGTCGTCTGCGCCAGCAACGCCTGGACATAGGCAAGGAGCAAGCTGCGCAGGGCGCGGCTCTCCTCCATCGCGGCAGTAACGATACGTGCCGGCAATTTGAAACCGTGGCCGGAAACCTGCATGAATGTGCGGTTCGCCGATTGGAAACCGCCGAGCACGACCGCGGCGCCGGTCATGCCCTCGCGACCGACGATCCCCACTTCGATGTCGCGCCCGCCCGGAAATCTCGCCACGATCGAGGCAAGACCTGCCTCAAGCAGGTAGACGTCGCTAACCGGGGTATTCTCCGTTTCCAGGATCAAGGGGACGTCGAGAGCGACAGGCTCCAGGTGAGGCAACAGAAGCTCGCGCTCTTGCGGCCCCATCGCGCATAAAAGTTCATTCCGGAAATTCAATTGCTCGTCGTCCATGTCAGTCCGCGCATCGATGATAATGCAATCCTCGTTGCGGGCGAACCTAACCATCTAGAATCATTGAGCAATACACTGTGCCATAGCGTACAGACGCGCTTGGCGGCTCCTGCCCGCCAAGAATATCCGTAGAGCGGGCAAATTCAGCCGATGCGCTTTGCGAACAGGCGGATCGGAGCCTGCCCGCAACTCATATGCCGGCATACCATTCGTAGCCGCGATCCTCCCAGAAGCCGCCATTGCCGCCATAAAGCTGACCGAGATCGGCCACCGCTTCGATGCGCGTCAGATACTTCGCCTGCTTGTAGCCGAGCTGCCGCTCGACCCTGAGCCTCAGCGGCGCTCCATGCGCCACTTCCAGGTCGCGGTCGTTCATCGAATAGGCAAGGATCGTCTGCGGATGAAGCGCATCGACCAGATCGATGCTCTCATAATACCAGCCGCTGCCATCCAGCGTCTTTTCGTATTCGTCGGCGCAATGAAATACGATATAACGCGCCTCGGGCTTCAGCCCGACCGATTGCAGCAGGGCGCCGAGCGGCAAGCCGGTCCATTTGCCGATCGCGCTCCAGCCTTCGACGCAGTCGTGGCGGGTGATCTGGGTACGCGACGGCATCGCCTTCAGCTGCGCCAGCGAGAACTGCGACGGCTTTTCGACGAGACCGCCGACATCCAGTCTCCAGGTCGAGAACTGCCGGCTGATCCAGTCGAGATATTGCGGGTTGTCGGGCATGCTGGTGCCGTTGGAGCGAAAGACCGGGGAGAGGTCCGCCTCGCTGAATTCGCGGGCCAGCGCGTTGTCGCCGAGCAGCAAGCGCTGCGTCTTCATGCTGAAACCTTCGGCGATCTTCAGCACCGACTTCGTCCGCTCGCTCTCGACCAATGCGTCGCAGCCGCTCAATCCCAGCGCGGAGGCGGTGAGCGTCGAGCCGATCAGGAAGCGGCGGCGGGTGATCAGGCGGCTCATCATTCGTCTCCCTGTTCGATGGCGTAATAGCCGGTGATCATCGAGCGCAGATTGTTGAAGACACCCGACAGGATCACCATGGCGACATGCACCACGACGAAGGCGACGAGCGAGAAGGCGGTGAGGAAATGCAGGGTGCGGGCCGATTGCCGGCCGCCGAAGACATCGAGCAGCCAGGGGGCAACCGCATTGAAGCCCGGCGACATGGTGAGGCCCGTCGCAACCATCAGCGGCAGCAGCAAAAAGATCACCGCGAGATAGGTCAGCTTCTGCAGCGTATTATAGTGCCGTGCCTCGGCTCCTTTCGGAAAACGCAGCCGGGCATGGTTGGCGACCTCGTGGCCGAGATGAGCGAGCGTCAGCTCCTTGCCTTCAGGGGCGAGATCCCGACGGAAATGCCGGCTGACAAGCCCATGGAGGAGATAGACGAAGCCGTTGAGAACGAAGAGCCAGGCGAAGAAGAAATGCCAGCGCCGGCCGGTCGACAGATCCTGGTAGCTTGGAAGGGTGAGCCAGCTTGGAAAACCCCTCGCTGTCGCCTCGCCATCGACATTCGAAAGACCGAGCACGCCTGTCGTATCGAAGGTGAGCGAACCGACATGCGTCAGCCCCTTCGCCTGGTCGTCGTCCTCGACGGCTTCCATGGCGATGAAGGGCGGATCGTTGTCGGCGCCGTACTGGCCCCAATAGAGCGCCGGATGCGCATTGAATATCTGCAGACCGCTGAACAGCAGCACGGTGAGGCAGAGCACATTCAGCCAATGCGACAGGCGCACGGCAAGGCTGTGGCGGTAGATAAGCGTGCGGCCGGTTTTCGTGCCGGCATCGATCGTCGCCATGATCGTTCTCCGAAAGTCAGACGTTTCGAAAAGAGGGGACGCGGCCGCAGCAATCAAAAGTGCTACAGCGTCCTTTGCGCGTCTAAAAAGACGCGCGGCGCTGTAGAAAAGTTTCAGCGGCCGCGCCGATAGAAACGGCTATTTCATCGCGTCGCAGGCCTTCATCATGTCGGTCTTTTTCATCGCGTCCTTTTCCATGCCGGCCTTGTGCATGCAGTCGGTCTTGGTGCCCGATGTCTTCATGGCATCCTTCGACATGGCGCTGCTCTGCATCGTGTCCTTCTTCATCGTGTCCTTTTTCATCGTATCTGACTTCATGGCGTCTTCAGCCGAAGCGGCGCCAGCGAGCGAAAGACCGACGATGAAGGTGCAGGCTGCAAGGCTGGAAAAAAGCTTGGTCATGGAACTCTCCCGAAATGGATTTTCGTGTCCGCCGGCGGCCTGCCGATGGCTCACATCCGATTATTCGAGGGAGTGCGGGGATGCGTTACAGCTTCACGCGCATGTGATAGGACTGTGATACCGACATTGTTTTGATCTTCCTGTAACCGATTGGCCGTTTCTGCGAATGAAGTCTTTGACAGCATGACAACCGCCCAATCGGAAGACGCCCTGAAAGCACTGATGCTTCTGTCCCTTGACGGGGACGAGGCTGCCTATCGGCATTTGCTGACGGGCTTGCGCGTGCTGCTTATCGGTTACTACAGCCGCAGGATGGCTGCGGCGGCGAAAGCGGATATGGAAGACCTGGTCCAGGAGACATTGCTGGCGCTGCATTCCCGCCGGTCCACCTATGACCGGGAAAGACCGTTTACGGCCTGGTTCTTCTCGATCGCCCGCTACAAGCTGATCGACCATCATCGCGGCCGCGGCGGCCGCAGGCTGGCCGAGACCGAGCTTGGCGAGGAGATCGAAAGCGACTTCAGCGAGGATATGCTGACGGCGCGCATGGATGTCGAGCGGTTGCTCGACGGCTTGCCGCTGAGACAGCGGGAACTGATCCGCCAGGTGAAATTGGAAGGCCAGTCGGTCGCCGACACCGCAAACCGCACCGGTCAGTCCGAATCGGCGGTGAAGGTCGGCATCCACCGGGCGCTCCGGGCGCTGGCAGAGAAAATGCGAGGCGCATCGTGACAAAGACGGACGACATCATCGAACGCTTGGCAAGCGACCTGAAGCCGGTGCCGCGCAACGCATTGTGGCGCCGCCTGGCGCTCGGCATAGTGCCGGCGCTCGGACTGTCGCTGCTATCGATGCTGGTCATTCTCGGTCCGCGGGTCGATATATCAGACGTGCTGATGCTGCCGGTCTTCTGGATCAAATCAGCCTACAATGCCCTGATTGCCGTGGCGGCTTTCGTCGCCGTCTATCGGCTTTCCCGCCCCGACGGCTCGGAAGGCCGCTTTTTCGGTCTGCTTGCCTTGGTCTTTGCCGCCATGGCGGCGGTCGCGGCCATACAGCTGATGATGGCCCCAACCGAAACTTACGCGGTGCTGATCCTCGGCTCCTCGGCGCTCCATTGCCCGCTGCTGATTCTCGGCTTCGCAGTGCCGGTTTATGCCGGCGCCGTCTGGGCGCTGCGCCAGACGGCCCCCACGGAGCTTCGCCTGACAGGCTTCGTCGCCGGTATTGCCGCAGGCGCGGCCGGCGCCTGGGTCTATTCGTGGTTCTGCACCGAGAACGGCATGCCCTTCGTGCTGATCTGGTATTCGCTGGGCATCCTGCTCACCGGCGCACTCGGCGCCGTCACCGGCCCTCGCCTGCTCCGCTGGTAGATTCCTTGGTAGGCACCCAGGCTTCAAAAAACCTTGCGTAGGCGGAACCTGTTGCGTCGATCAGGCGTCTTGTCGCGCGTTAGCGCGTCATTGCGCCGCCAGCGGCTTCATCTTTGCATCGCGCGCCGCGGAGCGACCAGCCGGATGGGCGCGTCGCCGTCGAAGCCCCGGCTGCCGTGCTCCACGCCCGCCGTGCTTCTGTCGCCGTCCAACTGAAATTGATTGACCAGATTTCGCAGGCGGCCGGCCTCGGAGGACAGAGAGGCGGCGGCGGCCGTCGACTGTTCGACCATCGCCGCATTTTGCTGGGTCGCCTGGTCCATGTGATTGACGGCGGTGTTGATCTCGGCAAGTCCGGTCGATTGCTCGCGCGCCGAGGTGGCAATCGCATCCATGAGTTGGTTGATCTGTACGACGTGCTCGCCAATCGCTTTTAGCGACGTGCCGGTTTCGAGAACCAGTTTGACGCCATTTTTGACGTCCGTCGACGACTTCTGGATGAAGCCTTTGATCTCCTTGGCTGCGTGAGCAGCGCGCTGGGCAAGCTCACGGACTTCTTGTGCAACCACGGCAAAACCTTTGCCCGCCTCCCCCGCACGGGCAGCTTCGACGCCGGCGTTCAGCGCCAGAAGGTTGGTCTGGAAGGCAATCTCATCGATCGCGCCAATGATGTTCGATATCTGCTCCGAACTGTCCTCGATGCGTCGCATGGCCTGTTCCGCCTCCGCAACGACGGTTGCCGACCGCTGAGCGCTGATATCGGCCTCGAGGGCCACATTGCGTGCCTCGTCGGTGCGTTTGGACGCCATCGTCACATTCGACGTGATCTCGTCCAGGGCTGCGGCCGTTTCCTCGAGAGAGGCTGCTTGCTGTTCGGTACGTTTAGAAAGGTCCTGCGCAGCCGATGCGATCTCGCCGCTACCGCTATCTATGCTGTGTACCGTCTGGAGCACGGCCCCGATCGTCGTGCCCAATTGCCGTAGCGAAGCGTTGAAGTCTTCGCGCAAGGTCTCGTATTCGGCGGCAAATTGATCGGAAAGCTGGAAGGATATGTCGCCGGCTGCAAGCCGCCGAAGGCCTCCACCCAAGCTCGTGGTTGCGAAGCGCAATTGTTCGGCCTCACGTTCGGCGCGCTGCTGGGCTGCCGCGCGCACTGCCTCACTCTCGCTGCGGGAGAGAGCAGCTTCCTTCTCGAGCCTGACGACACTGAGAGCATTCTGGCGGAAAACTTCGACGGCGCCGGCCATTTCGCCGACTTCGTCGGCGCGGCCGGCACCAGGTATGTCGCTATCGAGGTCACCGTCCGACAGACGCCTCATGGCGGAGGCGATGCTTCGGATCGGATTGGCGATGCCGAATATTGCAAACGCGATGCCTGCCATGGCGATCAGCACGGCCAGCGCTGCAATTGCGGCCGTCAACATGAAGGCGGACGCCGCGGACCCATCGCTGGCGGCCACAAAACCTTCGGCCTGACTGAGAATGAACGAAACCAGATCGCCCACACCCTTGTCCACCAACTCGGATTGCGGCTCCATATCTTGCTTGAAGAAACGAACCGCGTCGGCTGCCTTGCCGTTATTTTGCAGCGCAATCATCTGCTCTGCCAACCCGCGATACTTGCTCAGTTCAGGCTTGATCTGATTGATCAGTTCGCGCCCTCGCTCGGTGCGGACGCCCTTTTCATATTCGGTGACGACCTTCTCGACCGCGGCGCCGGCGGCATCGATTTTTTGTTGCCCGACGGTGCGCTCCTCCGCTGTATCCTCCAGGAGATACTGGGCGTAGACCAGTCTCAGATCGAGGAAGTTACCCTTGATCTCCCGCGCGGTCACAAGCCGCTGCATCCAGAAGGTCCCGATCTGCTCGGTATTGGCACGAAGTGTCGAAATCGTGCTCAACGAGACATAGGACAGGCCAACCATGAACAGGCTGATGATCGACAGCTTCACGATCAGGGCTTGCTTGATACTGGGGCGCTTCATGCGGGTCTCCTCGAAGATAAATGGGACGACCGGCTTGCCGGTTGATGCAAGATCTCGCACCAGATTCAATAATTTAGTATTAACTAAACAATGGATCCGTGGGGTTTTCGAAAATCTTCTGCGCCGACCGATACTTCCGCGATTACTTAGCCGCGCCACGACCCCAAGTTACTGGAAAATTTGCGAAAAAATCAGCCATAGCGAGCGAAAACATTGGATCGTCTCAACCTAGAGATTCCTTAAATATGGCCCGGCCGACCAAGACCTCAGCGCCCACTGTAAACGATTGACCGACTGCGCGCTTGCCGTGCGGTGTCGAGCAGCCATACTGGATCCATGCAGCAATCAGATACTCTATCCGCCGCTATCGAAATCACTCTGTGGCAATATTCCAGGAACGAACGCGACTTGAACCGCTGGATGCGATCGCTTTCACAGGATGAACGAGATCGGGCGGCAACCTATCGCTTCGAAGGAGATCGCGCCTCGTTCATGGCCGGCCGCTATCTGTTGCGGCGGCTGTTGAGCGGCCATCTCGGAACGGTGCCGGGTGCCGTCGTTTTTGTTGCAGACAAGCATGGTAAGCCGAGGCTCGAGGGTTGCGATGCGCCGCAATTCAGCCTCGCCAATGCCGATGGGCTGGTGGCAGTCGCTATCGCGTCAGGATGTGACCACGTCGGAATAGATTGCGAACGCGCGGACGTGGAGATCGAAGCGGCGGCAGTCGAGAGCTATTGCAGTGGGGACGAGCGACGCTGGCTCGCGGAATTGCCCGCCGGCGAACGGGCGCAAACGGCTGTCGCACTCTGGACGCTGAAGGAGAGCCACCTGAAGGCGCTCGGCGTCGGGCTGCGCGAGGATCCTCGCAATGTCGCTTTCGCCTGGAAAGACGGCATCCCTGTGATAGTCGATGGCGGCGATCGCGATCGGCGATGGCATCATCGTCTGGTCGAAAGCGGCAGCCGGCACGTCGTGGCGCTGGCTGCCTGCTCGCAATCCGGGCTCCCCGGCATTTCTATACGGATATTTCAGGACGACAGCATGCCGTCCGAATAGCCGGCTCTGAGCTGATGCGGCATTGCGGACGCCGTCTCCGTCGCCCAGGCGAGTTGCGCATTGTCCGGTTCCGCGTCGAAATGCGGCCGGCCGAGCAGCGTGTTGACGATCGTCGCGCTGCGCCAGGCCATTAGGCTCAGCTGAGAATCGGCGATGCCATGCGAGTATCGACCGGCATTCTGCGCCAGCAGCCGGTTTGCCCGCGGGCCTGTCCATTGCATGGTGTAATCGTCGTTGAGCATGGGATAGCCGTTTCTGTCGAGCGTTATCCGGTCACCCAGCGAGGCGAGCGCATCCGGCAATCGGAACCGGTAGCCGGTTGCCAGCACCACCGCATCCGCATGGAGCACCTCGATCCCGCCGTCGAATTGATTTCTGACGATGAGCCGATAGGCATTGCCGTTCCGTTCCATCTGGATCACGTCGCGGCTGGGCGACAGAGATGCGTTCAGCGTGCCCGGCTCGAGATAGCGCAGCGCATAGAGGCGGCGGTAGATCGAATAAATCGTCGAAATCGACAGGCCGTCGCTGGTCAGGATCGAGTTCTTCAAGGCTGCCTGCTTCTGCTCGCCGCTGAGCTTTAGATAGGCCTGCACATACTCAGGCGAGAAGACCTGGTTTGAAAACGGCGTGTCGTTGATCGGCTCGAAATTGTGTCGTCGGCTGATCCATGTCAGCTCCCTCATCGAACTCGGGTCTGCAAGCAAGGCGTCGACGACCTCGCCGCCGCTCTGGCCGCCGCCAACGACGACGACGCGGCCGGCGCGAAGATCGGTGATACGCGATTTCGCCTCGCTGTTATGGAAGCAATCGGCACCCAGGAAGGGTTTTGCCCAGTCGGGCACGAAGGGAGACGATCCCGTGCCGATCACCAGGTTCTTCGCTTCTTCCTGGCCGTTGTCGAAGCGCAGCACGAAGCGGTCGTCGCGGTGCTCGACATCGCGAATGTCCGTTCCGAAACGCAAACCCTCCACGCCTTTGGCGACCCAGGCGAGATAACGTGCGAATTCCTGCCGCGGAACGGCGTCGTAGTTGGCGTTCAGGAAGGCGTAGAGCCTCTTATGCGCCACCAGATAGGAGACGAATGACCAGCGGCTGGTCGGCAGGACCGGCGTGACGAGGTCTTTCAAGAAGGACGATTGCAGCTCGACGCCCGGCATCATCATGCCGGGATGCCAGTCGAACGAGTCTCGCCGCTCGAAGAAGCGGCTGCGGAGCTCGGGCACCGATTCCAGCAGGCAGGCGAGGCTCAGATTGGAGGGGCCGATGCCGATGCCGGCAAGATCGAGCGGCTCGTTGAGGGCGTCCCTGCGGGTAAAAGCGACGGTCATGCGAAGTCCTTCTCTGTTTCCTTGAGACGCAGGGCCAGCCTTGCGTGGAAGGCGGGAGACCCGATCATGTGCAGATGGTTGGTGCCGGTGATGATTTCGGCAGCCCGCGCCCGCGGCGACAGGCGGCGCCAGTCGATCAGGTTAAGGCCGCGGTTGAGGCTGTCGTCGGCCGCCCAGGGGTAGATCGGCACATCGTGGGGAAGGAGCCGGTGCTTGCGGAAGATCAGGGCGTTGTCGATCAGCACCCAGAACGTATGCTCGCGGCTGCTGATATCCGGCCCGTCTGTGGGAAGCGGGTCCTTCTCGTCGCCGACGAAGCGCAGGAACTGGTCATAGGTGTCCGCATCCATCGTCGACAGCAGCCGGTCCCATTCGGGGCGCATCGCCGTCTTCTGCAGCCATGCCTCGACGTCGCGGTGCAGCGCGTCGCGCTCGCCCGGCCGGAATCTCGGCTTGGCGCCGATTGCAAATTCCGATCCGAGATCGCAAACGTCGACCATCGCCATCATCCTGACGTCGACCTCGTTGCCGAGGGCGCGGGCAGCCTCATAGGCGAGAAGCCCGCCCCAGGACCAGCCGAGGAAAGTGCAGGGCGCGCCCCTGCTGTGGGTCCTGATATAGTCGACATAGCTCTCGATGATGTCTTCGATCGGCGCGCCGACTTCCTTCTTTTCGGACAGAGAATGGCAAATGAAGCCGGTGGCCGGCTGATCGGCGCCGAGATAATCGACCAGCTTCACATATTCGCGGGTGCTGACGAGAAGCCCCGGAAAGCAATAGAGCCGCGGCTTGCTACCGGAGGCGCGCAGCACGATCACCTCCGACAGATCGCGTTCGGCCCCCTGCTCCATAATGCCGGCAAAGGCGCGGATGGTCGGGTTGTTGAAGATATCGGCCACCGTGAGCGGCGTTTTCGGCCGGCGTTGCCGGAGCTGCGAAAGAATGCGGATCGCGCCCAGCGAATTGCCGCCGATCGCGAAGAAATTATCCTCGACGCTGATCGCTTCCAGCTTCAAAATCTGGCGCCAGACATCCAGCACCTCCTCTTCGAGCGCGGTTGCCGGCTCGACGATATGGCGCTTGACCGGCTGGGGCGCGGGCAGTGCGAAACGGTCGAGCTTGCTGTTCGGATTGGTCGGCATTTTTTCCAGTTCGACCACGGCCGCCGGCACCATGTAGGAGGGCAGGCTGCGTTCGAGGCCGGCGCGGACGGTCTCGACGTTCAACGCCTCGTCCTTCTTGGACACGACATAGGCGACCAGCGCCTTCTCGCCGGCATCGTCATCGCGCAGCACGACCAGCGCTTCGCCGACGCCGGGCTGCTGGAGGAGCGCGGCTTCGATCTCGCCGAGCTCGATGCGGTATCCCCGCAACTTGACCTGATGGTCGACGCGGCCGACAAATTCGACGGTTCCGTCCTCACGCCAGCGCGTCAAGTCGCCGGAGCGATAAAGCCGGCCACCCTCCTTGGAAAAGGGATCGGGAATGAAGCGGTCCGCCGTCGTATCCGGCTTGCCGAGATAGCCGCGGGCGATGCCCTCGCCGCCGATATAGAGTTCGCCGGTCACGCCGATCGGGCACGGATTGAGGTCCGGATCGAGCACATAGACGCGCCGCAGCCCGACGGCACGGCCGAGTGGCGCATAGACGCCCTGGAACGTCGTGCCGGCCCTCACCTTCCAGACCATCGGCGTCATGATGGTTTCGGTGGGACCGTAACCATTGATCAGCCATTCCGATTTCAACGCCCGCGACAGGAGATCGAAGGTCGGTTGCGCCAACCCCTCGCCGCCGAAGGAATAGAGCCGCATCGGCGGCGCGCCGTCGGTAATGTCAGCCCATTCCGCCAGCTGCTGCAGATAGGTTGTGGGGATGCTGGCATTGTTGGCGCCATGTTTGCGCATCGCCGTCAGCGTCTCCTCAGGCGTCCACAGCGGCTGATCGGGAAGAATGATGCTGCCGCCCTCCATCAGCGGGTTCATCCACCGCTCATGGCCACCATCCGAACTGAAGGGCAGGAACGGCAGCTCGCGGGATTCCGAACTCATGCCGTAAACGCGCGAGGTGTTTTGCAGATGATGCGTCAGCGGGCCGTGTTCGACGGCGACACCCTTCGGCAATCCCGTCGATCCCGAGGTGTACATGACATAGGCGAGCTGATCCTTGTGCGTCGGAACATAGAGCTGCGTATCCGGCTCGCCGTGGAGATCGATCTTGTCGAGCTCGAGGACGATCGTGTCGAGTTCTTCCGGCAGGCGATGGCGCAGCCAGCTGTGGGTGAGCACGATCTTGACGCCGCCGTCGCGCAGGATGTGATGGTTGCGCGCCGGCGGATGATCGGGCTCGACCGGGATATAGGCGCCGCCGGCCTTCAGCGTCGCGAGGATGCCGACGACGGCCTCCGGCGAGCGCTTGATGAAGATGGCGACCGTCACCTCGGCGCGGACGCCGAGCTGCCGCAGCCGATGTCCGAGGCGATTGGTGCTCGCCTCCAGCCAGCCGTGGCTCCACTCCTCGTCGCCATAGACGATCGCGGTCTTCTCGGGCGTCCGGCGCGAATGGGCGGCGATCAATTCATGCACCGGCCTGTCGTCGTTGACGACATTATCCTCGTAAGGCGCCGACAACCAATCGAGCTCGTCAGTCCCCACCAGTTCGATATCCTTGATCCGCAGATTCGGCTGCGCGACCATCTGCTCGAGCACGCCGCCGAAATGCCTGGCGATGCGGGCAACCAGAGCGCCGTCGTAAAGATCCTGCGCGTAGTCGATCAGCCCGAATGCACCACCCGAATGTGCCTCGACCACCAGGGAAAGCTCGCTGTCTGAACGGGCGCCCGGCGGCTCCAGATTTGTGGCGTGGCTGGGCACCGCATGGGGGCCGCGGTATTCGAACAGCGCCTTGACCACGGCTTCCTGGGCGGCGGCTTCGTCGACCACCAGTTCCTGGGTGATGCGCTCCAGCGGCACGAGCCGGCGTTGCCCCTCGTCGCTTGCCGACGAGATCGCCGCGATGACATCGCCGAGAGAATGTCTAGAGGTCAGCGACAGGATGAGCGGCAGCACCTGCTCGGCACGGCCGCGGCTGGCAAAATGCTGCGTGTCGGGCCGCGCGACCAGCAGGCCGGTCAGCAAAGCGTAGTTGCCGCTATAGCGCGCCAGCAGCGCACAAAAGGCGGCGTGCAGCACGCGCTCGACATGAACGCCCTTATCTCTGGCAAGCTGTTCGAGTTTGCTCCAGAGGTCGGGCTCGATCGAAAATCGATGCTGGGCCCGCGCCACGCCGGCCAGCCCGCCGCTGTTGAAGCGGGTCGGGAAGGTCGAGGCGGCATAGTCGAGACCGATCGCATCGCGCCAATAGGCAAGGGCTTCCCGCGCCTCGTCCGTCTCCAGCCAATCGGCCTCGCGCGTCCCGGCCGAGATTTCCAGCGGATGCATGTCGCCAACGGGCTCGCCATCGAGAAGGCGCGCCAGCGACCCGGCGAGAACGGATTTTTCGTGATCGTCGCAGACGATCGGATGCAGCACGATCGTCAGCAGCGACTGTCCCTGGGCAAGCCGGATGATCTGGATGCGCGCCCCCGGCCCCTCCAGGAGATCGAAGCGCTTGTCGCGGAAGGCTCTCCTTGCCGCCGACGCATCCGGCTCGGAAAGGGCCGCGCCGTCTTTGCCGAGGATCTCGATCGGCACCGCGCTCGATGCGCCGCGATATTGCTCGATGCGGCCGCCCGCCAGCCGGCGGAAGCGCAAGGCAAGCGACGGATTCTGCGCCACGAGCGCCCGGCAGGCGCCGGCAATCGTCTCGATGTCGGCTGCCGGGCTCAATCGCAGCCCGATGACCTGATCGGGAAAAACGGTGTAATTGCCGATCTGCTCCAGCGACCAGATGCGCTTCCGCGCGATCGTCAGCGGAAAACTCTCGAAGACCGCATCCATTACGGCATCGGTCGGGGAAGCATCGGCGAAATTGGTGATTTGCTTGTTCATCTTGGGATCCGGACGTTATTCAGAGACGCGCATCGCCTGACATTGCCGAGCGCAGCGAGAGGGGACGCGGGTCGGTCCAGACGTCGCGGATATGGGCCAGGCATTCCTGGCGTGAACCGGCAAAGCCGGCCGGCTCCCAGCCGGTGGGAATTCGCTTGTCCTGCGGCCAGACCGAGTAGTGGTGCTCGGTGTCGATGACGGCGATCCAGAGATCGTCGCGAGGCTCAAAACTATCCATCGAAAGCTCCTGCGGTGATTGATGTCATGCGCAAATGACGGATCCCGACGGCTGCGGTTTAGAAAATTGCTGAGAATTTTTTTCTTCGCTTACCCCTAAATCCGCCGGAAGATGGATCGTCATTCTACCAAATCGGCACAGGAGCGCGCTTCATGCTCGCCGCATCAAAAGCCCTGTCGGTCAAGGAGAACATTATGGATTTCGACGCCGCTAAACAAAGGCGGGCTCTGCAGTCGCGGAGCTACATCAGGCTCGCCCCCAATATCGTCCACCTGAAGACCGCGCACGGGCACCACGAAGCCGCTTTCGAGGTCGAGGCCGGCGTCGCAACGATCACCTTCTACCACGGTGATCCCGCGCGACCGGCGGAACTTCTGATGGCGGCTGCCGAAGCCGTGACGGCGGAAGATCGCTCGATCAGATCCGTCGTCTTCGAGGGGCATCAGGCGAGCCTCCCGCCGCATATTTCCGGTGCCGGCGGCAGGCTGGCTTCAGAGATCCTCTGGCAATGGCCGTCGCTCTGGCTGCCGCAGCTCAGCTACCCGCTGCCGCCGGTGCAGGAAATGACCGCCGGCCGCTATCATCCGCGCCGGCCGGCAAAGCCGAAGGGCACGATCTACCGGCGCTTCATTCCCTGGCTGGAGCGGGACATCAGCTTCCGGGTGGCCGATCCCGAGACCGATCTTGCCGCGTTCCACCGCTGGATGAACGACGAGCAGGTCAACACGATCTGGGAGGATGCCGGCTCGCTCGACAAACACCGGGAGATCCTGGAGGAGCGGATCGCCGATCCGCATGTCCTGCCGCTGATCGGCAGTTTCGCCGACATCCCCTTCGGCTATTTCGAGATCTATTGGGCCAAGGAAAACCGGCTCGGCCCCTATTACGATGCCGACGACTATGACCGCGGCTGGCATGTCGCGATCGGCGAACCCGATTATCGCGGCAAGAAATGGATCAGCGCCTGGCTTCCGTCGCTGATGCATTTCATCTTCCTCGACGATCCGCGCACCAGGCGCATCGTCGGCGAGCCGCGCGCCAGTCATGAGCAACAGATCCGCAACCTCGATCGCTCGGGTTTTGCCAAGGTCAAGCATTTCAATTTTCCGCACAAGCGGGCGCTGCTGGTGATGCTGACCCGCGAGCGTTTCTTCGGCGACCATCTCTGGGTGCCCGCATCATGAACGACATGAGCGAGATGAGCGGCAGCCTCCGCAAACGGCGCCTCGCCCCGGAGGATCTTGCCAGCCCGCAGCTTCTCAGGCTGCTGCTGCGGCTCGGACTGCCGGCCATGTTCGGCCTGTCGATCAATGCCGCCCATCACACGATCAACATGGTCTTCGTCGGCATGATCGGCGAAGACCAGATCGCCGCGATCATGATCGTCCTGCCGATCCTGATGCTGATCGCCGCCTTCGGCGAAGGCATCGGCGTCGGCGTCGCAACCGAGGTCGGACGGATGCTCGGCGCCGGCAACCGCTCGCGGGCCGGCGCCATTGCGTCGATCAGCCTTGCTGCCGGCGTCGCCTTCGGCGCGGCAAGTGCGATCGCAATCGTCGCCTTTCCGGATCTGCTGCTGTTCGGCGCCACATCAGCGATCGAGCCGCTTGCGCAACATTACCTGATGATCATCGCGATCTCGATACCGCTGACGATGGCGCAGATCATTCTGGATTTTCTGGCGATCGCCGAGGGTAACGCCCGCTTCAGCATGTGGACGCTGGTCGCCTGCTTTGCCTTGAACATGATCCTCGACCCGATCATGATCTTCGGCTTCGGCCTCGGTCTGCAGGGCGTGGCCATCGCCACCATCCTGTCCCAGCTCGTCGCGCTTTCCATCTATGGCGCCTACCACTTCAGGCGGCTTGGGACGGTCCGGCTGAGCCTTGACTGGCGGCTGGCAGATATCCGCACTCTCAGGCCCGTCCTCGCCGTCGGGGCGCCGACGACGCTGACCAGCCTGACGACGGCAGGCGCGATCGCGATCATGGTGTCGCTCGCCGCCACCTATCACGGAGAAGCCGGCATTGCCGGCATCGGGATTGCCTTGCGGCTGCTTGCCGTCGGAACCCTTCCAGTTATCGGCATCTCGCTTGGGGCCCAGTCCATCCTAAGCTTTGCCTGGGGTCGCGGCGATATGGCCAGGGTGCTGTCGGCAACCCGCATCCTGACAGCGGTCACCAGTGCGGTCAGCGGCGCCTATGGATTGGCCGCGATCGGCTTTTCCGAAAAGCTTGCTTCGTTCTTCACCGACGATGCGGCAACGATCGGGATAGCCGGGCAGGCGATCGTCGCAACCCATCTTCCCCTTCTGCTGTTCGGCCTGCGGCAAACGGTGCTGATCCTGTTCCAGGCGCAGTGCAGACCCAAGGCGGCGGTTGCCATCGGCTTGGCGCAAAACGGTTATCTGCTCTTTCCGCTGCTTGCGCTCCTGCCGCCCTTCTTCGGCTTTTCGGGCCTGCTGGCCGCCATGTTCCTGGCCTCAGCCCTCACCGGCCTGCTGTCGGCCGTCTGCCTGGTGAGGTCGCTCAGCGCACTCCGGCAGCGCTCCACCAGCCCTCTGACCTCCATCCGTCCCACTCCCAGCTTTTGTCCATGAGAGGATGACCATGAACCAGTCGATCAATCCGCACGACCTTGGCGCCCATGCCGTCGCCGACGATCTCTTCACGCCCGTCGATCCGGCGGCATTCAACGCCGTGTCGCCGCCGATCTTCCAGACCTCGCTCTTCACCTACGACAGTTACGAGGAGATGGAGGATGTTTTCGCCGGCCGCACCCGCAACTACATCTATTCGCGCGGCGACAATCCGACCGTCCGGGAATTCGAACTCCTGGTCGCCCGCCTCGAGGGCGCCGAGGATGGACGCGCCTTTTCGAGCGGAACGGCCGCCATCACCTCGACAATTCTGAGCCTGGTGCAGGCCGGCGACCGGGTCGTTGCCGTCCGCCACCTCTATAATGATGTCTACCGTCTTCTGGTCAAACTGCTCGACCGGCTCGGCGTCGCCGTCGATTTCGTCGATCCCGCCGACCATGACGAGGTCCGCAAGGCGCTCTCCGGCGCCAAGCTGCTCTATCTCGAAAACCCGACATCCTTCGTCTTCGAACTGCAGGACATTGCGGCGCTGTCGGCCATGGCGAAGGAGGCGGGCGTTACCACCATCATCGACAATTCCTGGGCAACGCCGCTGTTTCAGAAGCCGATCCAGCACGGCGTCGATATCGTCATTCACGCCGCCTCGAAATATCTCGGCGGCCATAGCGATACGGTCGCCGGCGTCGTCGTCGGTTCGAAGGAGGCGATCGCGAAGATCAATTCGACCTCCTATCCCTATGTCGGCGCCAAGCTCTCGCCCTTCGAGGCCTGGCTCTTGTTGCGCGGCATGCGCACCCTGCGTGTCCGCCTCAAGGAACATGAGCGCAGCGGGCTTCTGCTGGCGGATCGGCTGAAACAGCATTCGGCCATCGCCCGCGTCCGTCACCCGGCCTTTCAGGATCATCCCGGTCGGGCGACGCTGTCGGGTTATGCCGGGCTGTTCGCCTTCGACCTCAATCCCGATATCGACGTCGCCCGTTTTGTGAACAGTCTGCGCGACATCCGCCTCGGCGTCAGTTGGGGGGGACCCGAAACCCTGGTGGTCCCCGCCAAGGTGGCGCTGCAGATCCCCGACCGGATGACCTCCTTCATCCGGTTCGGCGTGAGCGAGCAGACGGTTCGTTTCGCCGTTGGCCTGGAAGAGCCGGAACTGCTGTGGAACGATTTGCAGCAGGCGCTGCACGCCGCGAAGCGGTAATATTCCGCGCGCGTTCGTCATCGGGGCGGGCAGGCTCGTTCATTGCCAGATGGCAATGCTCCTCCGCCGCCTTGATCATGAAGTTGACGAGGGTCCGTGAAACGCCGAGTTCGGCGGCAATATCCTTCTGCGGCACGCCGTTGAGGCGGTGCCGTATGAAGGCATCGTTGGTGCGCTTCGGCAGGGCCTCGAGCGAGGCAAGCACATCGCGCAGCGTCTCGGCAGCGACAAGCTGGTCGAGTACGGTGGGGATGGGAGCCGTGATCTCCTGAACTTGGTCGATCGACCTATAGTTGTTCATCTGCTGACGGCGGCGGCGGCTTTCATCGAGTGCAAGGTTATAGACCATCCGGAAGGCGTAACCGATCGGGCAACGAATACCATCGGTTTTGACCCCGTAAGCTTTAATCACGCCATCCTGAAAGATATCCTCGGAATATGGCCTTGATTTGACAACGCTTTCAATCGTCTTAAGGAGCTTATCCTTGTTTTCGATCATGGCGTTGACAACGGCATTTCCATTCACATCGCGATGCAATGCTTGCATTGTCCTGTACCCTTTTTACAAATGGAAAATCAGGCTCTGTCGTTACTGGTCGACGCGGTCGTGGCGCTCCTTTTTGGAGGGAAAGTACACGATTTGATTGCAGTGTCTATTTTAAGGTGATAACAGGAGTCAAGTTTAAATCGACGGAGTGAAAGCGAGAAAAAATGGGAAGGACAGTTGAGATCCTGACGGGCAAGGCGGAGCTCTGCCGATCGATCATGGGGGCTTTGCCCGACTGGTTTTCCGAACCGGAGGTCATCGAGGCGAGTGTCCAGGCGATCGAAGAGCTGCCGGTGTTCGGCTATATCGAAGCCGATGTCGTCACCGCACTGATTGCCTTGAAGCCGCACCTGCCCGGCGCCGTCGAAATCGCGCTGATCGCGACCCGACCCGAACATCACGGCCGCGGCGCCGGACGTCAGCTCATCGACGAAGCCGAACGCTTCAGCCATGATGCGGGTGCCCGGTTGCTGACGGTCAAGACGCTCGCCCCGCGCCGCCGCGAGGAACCGCAATTCGAGGCGACGCGGCGCTTCTACGACCGGAACGGCTTCATCAGGGCGGAGGTCTTTGCAGAGTTATGGGACGAGGACCACCCATGCCTGTTCATGGTCAAGCCGCTCGCCGGCGTCCAGGCAGATGAGACGACGCTTTGAAACGACGAGACTTTCTGCTTGGCACGCTGGCGATGACCGGCGCACCCGCAACCGTACGCGCCGGCGATGGCGGCGTCGTTTCGCTCGATTACGGACTGGCATCCACGATGCTGGCGCTCGGCCAAACGCCGCGCGCCGTCGTTTCCCTGAGAAACTGGGGGGAATGGGTGGTCGAACCGACGATGCCGGCCGATGTCGTCGATCTCGGCACCAGCTCGGAGATCAATCTCGAGGTTCTCACCAGTATCCGGCCGTCTCTCATTCTCAGCACCCCTTTCCTTGCGGCACTGGACGAAAAACTGTCGCGGATCGCGCCGGTGGAGCGGTTCACCATTTATGCCGAGCACAACGAGGCACTGGCCCGTTCCTACGTCGAAACGCTGCGGCTCGGCACGATGATCGGACGGACAGAGCAGGCAAAGGCATTTCTGTCCGCTGCCGACGCCAGTTTCGATCGGTTGCGCGAGCGGACAAAAAACCTGTCTGCTCCCCCGGTTGCCGTCATCAACTTCATCGACAACAGGCATGCGCGCATCTACGGCGGCCCCGGGCTTTTCAGCGGCGCCATGAAGCGCATCGGCCTTGAGAATGCCTGGAAGGGCGAGGCCAGTTACTGGGGATTTCAGACGATCGGCCTGGAACAGCTCGCCGAACTCGGCGAAGACGCGCATCTGATCATCGTTTCGCCGCTGCTTCCACCCGATGTCCTGACCCAGCTTTCCGAAAGCCCGCTCTGGACCAGCCTTCCCTTCGTCAAGGGCCGCCGGCTCTCGGTCATTCCAGGCGTTCTGATGTTTGGAATGGTTGAGGAGGCGCTGCGGTTTTCGACCCTGGTCGTCGATACGCTGGAGGCCTCAGCCCGATGAAGGCCAGATTGTCTCACTTCGGCGCGCCCGCACTTGCGGGCCTCCTGCTCTTTTCCGGATTGGCCCTTGCCGTAAGGGAGGTTTGGGCGGCACTGCCCCATCTCGAGGCGGCGTCCGGCGGTTATGATGCCGAGCGCCTTCTCCTCCTCTATTCGACGCTGCCGCGCATGGCGACAGCCCTGATCGCCGGTGCGGCACTCGCGCTCTCCGGCACGATCCTGCAGCAGGTGCTGCGCAATCCGCTGGCCTCGCCGACGACGCTCGGCATTTCCACCGGTGCCAATCTGGCGCTGGTTTCCGTGATGCTCGCTGTTCCCTCACTCGCGGGATGGGGCCGGGACGCGGTCGCGCTTGCCGGCAGTGCCGCTGCCGCCTTGACCATCTTCTCGATCAGCGCCCGCCATGGCTTCTCGCCCTTTTCCCTCATCCTGTCGGGCATGATCGTCGGTCTCTGGTGCGGGGCGGCGGCGGCCATCCTGGTGCTGATGAACGATCAATATCTTTCGGGGATTTTCATCTGGGGCGCCGGGTCGCTGTCGCAGCAGAGCTGGGTGATACCGGCGTCGCTGCTGCCGAAGGCGGCGCTGCTGGCGGCGCTTTCGCTTCTGGCCACAAGACCGCTGACGCTGAGCCAGATCGGCGATGCCGGCGCAACGAGCCTCGGCCTGCCGATCAAATGGGCCCGCGGTTTCATGCTGGCGATTGCCATCGCGCTCAGCGCCTTCGTTACCAGCGCCGTCGGCGTCATCGGCTTCATCGGGTTGGTCGCCCCGCAGATCGTGCGGCTCGCCGGCGCCAGGCGGATTCTCAGCCAGTTGATCTGGTCGCCCATTGCAGGCGCCGGCCTTCTGCTGCTGACGGACCAGGCGACCAAACTTGCTGCTCCGGGCGATTTCGTGCCGACCGGGGCGGTGACGGCGCTGCTCGGCGGCCCGATCCTGATCGCCCTTCTCCCCCGCCTCGCCACGGCTTCGCGTGCGCTGCCCGGCGCGGCGTTGCCCCAACATGCAATCGACAACAGAACGGCATCCTTCGCTGCACTGCTCCTCCTGGTCATCATCTTGGCGATTGCCGCAATCTTCTTCGGCCGCGCACCCGACGGTGCCTGGGCCTGGCTGCCGGCTGTATCTTGGGACGAAATCCTTCCCCTGCGGCTGCCGCGGGTCGCCGCCGCATTCGGCGCCGGAACCGTGCTCGGCGTGACCGGGCTGATCCTGCAGCAGCTGACCGGAAACGAAATGGCAAGCCCCGAGGTGCTCGGCGTATCGGCAGGAGCAACGCTCGGCGTTGCCGCCGCCATGTTTGTCTTTGCGGCACCCGGCCTGACGATCCAGCTCGCCTTTGCCGGCGGCGGCGCTCTTGCCGTGCTGAGCCTGATCTTCCTCCTGAGCGCGCGTTCCGGCTTCGGCTCGAACCGTGTGCTGCTCGCCGGCATCGCCCTCGGCGCGATACTCGACGCCGGGATCGGCGTCCTTGCCGCGAGCGGCGATCCGCGCGGCCTGGCGCTCATCCGCTGGATGGCGGGCTCGACCTATTTCGTCGACAATGCGGTGGCCGCAAGCGCCCTTCTGATTGCGCTCGGCTGTCTGGCCGCCGCCTTTCTCGCCAGCCGCTGGCTTGCCCTGCTGCAACTTGGAACCGAGACGGCAAGTGAACTCGGCCTGAGAATCGTTCCCGCACGCGCGGTCTTATTCGGTCTCTCGGCGATCATGACGGCGGCGGCGACGCTCGTCGTCGGCCCCTTGAGCTTCGTCGGCTTGATGGCCCCGCACCTTGCCCATGGGCTCGGTCTTCGCCGGCCCGCTGCCCAGCTCCTCGCCGCCGCCCTCATTGGGGCGGCCCTTCTCGTCCTCGCCGACTGGACGGGGCGGACGATCGCTTTCCCCTACCAGATCCCCGCCGGATTGATCTCGGCTCTTGTGGGCGCCCCGATGCTGCTGATGGTTCTGCGCCGGCGAGCATGAAGGGGGCGGCAATCGACGTCTCAAGCGGGCTTAGGTTGGGCCCTTTGACTCATGCCGATGGCTGCCCCCTCACCCTAACCCAACAGAGGTCGGGAAGATTAGAGTCTGTCAGCGCTAATCGGAATCGTGCGGAGATTCCCTTGCCTTTGATTTTGTGATTCAAGGTCATTGCTGGTGTGGAGGCCGGCAATGATGGTGCGACCTCTTTCTCTGGATTTGCGAACGC